>JAGAKH010000119.1 GCA_017625725.1 Bacteroidales bacterium
TATCAGAACAAGGGGAAAATGACTTCCAAAAGTGGGGACGAAAAACTGCTGAAATAAGGCATCTGCCGTCCAGTCTCACTTCCGAAAAGCGGGGAAACTCATTTTTCCGAAAAATGGGGAAATATTATTTGCTTTTTACAAATGAGCCATTTTGGAACCTATATATGAATAATGGAAAGGACCTGAGTACTGTGACAAGCCCTTACTCTGTAAATAGACTTCGGGAGAACACTTATGCAATTATTGACCAGGAGTTATTTGAGTTGATGCAAGATGTAGATAGTCGCGCAAGGCTGCGAGTCCTTTTGATCAGTCAGTATCTTCAAGATCAGCATATTTCATTAGATAAATCACTACCTGTTTTAGCCATTATAGGTGTTTTGCTAAATCTGGCTGCATAGTAGAATTCTTGAACTATACGTCATAAATTAATAGGGGACAACTGGATAGATGTTGTCCAAATGTTGTCCAAATCATAAAAAATAAGCCTCTCAGATATCTGAGAGGCTGTTTCTGGTGATTCGGTTGGGATTCGAACCCAAGACCCACAGCTTAGAAGGCTGTTGCTCTATCCAACTGAGCTACCGAACCGATCCTTTTCTCCCGGACAGCGGGGCTGACGCGGAAAGTGGGTGCAAAGGTAATGATTTTTTTCTTAATTACAATAAGTAAAATTATTTTCTTGTCATCCTTCCTGCAGTCTCGATGCCTGTGACGAGGCAGAAGCCGATGAGGGCAAATATGATGGCAGAGCCTGTCTGAGGGTCGGCCTGGCTCCAGAACTGTGCGATGATTTCATCAGGAAGGGTGGTGCCGAGGTTTTCAGCCATGGCTGCAGCTTCGGGGAATTGTGAACATACAATCGCTTCTGTATTGCTCCAAGGCCATACTTTGACAAGAGAGCCGATGATGAAGCCGGCAAGGATGATGAGTGTTTCCTTGTTCCATCTTGCAAGAAGCCAGTGAAGGAATTTCGAAAATGCAAGAATGCCTGTCACGGCTCCTATGAGGAAGATGGCAAGGATTCCAATGGAGCTCCATAGCAGGCCTGAGTCAGATCCCGGTGAGCCGACCAGGGCACCGAGGTTGCTTATGCAGGTGGTGATCTGGCTCATTATAAATTCGTATTTTCCCAGAATCAGGAGTATGAAGCTGCCGGAGATGCCGGGAAGTATCATTGCACAGATGGCGATGGCTCCGCTTAAGAAGATGAACCACAATGCATCTGGTGTCTGGGTTGGGGAGAGTGTGCATATTACGGCTCCAAGTATGATTCCGAAAACCAGAAACAGTCCTTCACGGACCTTCCAGCCGGATATGCCACGCAGGATGAAGATGGAGGATGCCACTATCAGCCCGAAGAAGAAGGCCCATGTCTGGATCGGATGCGAGTTCAGAAGATATTGCATGAATCCTGCAAGGACGGCAATACTGATGCCTATTCCGATTACCAGCGAGAGTAGGAAGCTTCCGTTTATGTGTTTCCAGAAATCCTTGAATCTTCCGTGGAACAGAAGCTTGACGGCTTCTGAATTTATCGATGCTATAGATCCTACGAATTCATCGTATATGCCCATTATGAATGCTATCGTGCCTCCTGAAACGCCGGGTATTACATCTGCTGCACCCATGCATGCACCTTTGACAGCAATTCCGAAATATTTCTTTATCTGCTTCATCTGCGAAAACCACATCAAATTGTTATCTGACCATCTTAAGGAATTCTGTGATGGTCTTGAAAATCTCTTGAATTCCGCTTCTGAGATCTTCTGTTTCTCCTCCTGAGAACGTCATATTATATGCATGCCCTTTGTAAGCAAGCCTTCCAATCTTGAATCTGGCTTTAGTACATTTGCTCAGGAAGTCGTTAGGGAAATAGGAGTTGCACACAAGGGATACGAAAAGGTCGCTTTTATCTTCAATGAGCGGTGCGATCTTTTCCAGGTCCGGCATGCCGATCCAGCTGAGTTCCTTTTTCAGCAGGGTTGTCTGAATGCTTGTGAGAAGAAGCTCGTTCTTGCCGAGCTTCCTGAAGTCGAAGAAGTATATGTTCGTTTTGATCCCTGTGTTTCTACTCCACGCCAGTATGTCTTCCTTTACTTTGTCAAACCCGGGTTCTTCAACGTCTATGATGAAGTTGGCCGTCTTTATCTGGTCAAGAGGAACAAAACCGGTAGGGATGTCGCTGATGTGCTTTCTGAGCTTCCTTTTACGGAAAAAGTCCTTTATTATTTCAAACATGGTCTCTATTCGTTTTTATTGGCGGAGATCAATTCCCTGATTTCCTTTTTAGCATCCCTCCATCTCGGGATATCTATCTTTGTGCCGACGACTTCTACAACCTTTGCCGCAATGATCGAGCCTATCTCACCGCAGACCTTAAGCGGCATGCCGAGTGAGTGTGCATAAAGGAAGCCGGCTGCATAGGTGTCTCCGGCACCGGTGGCGTCAACAGGATCTGCAGGCCATGCCTTGATGTAGTGGTACTCATCTCCGCTCTTGACCATCGAACCATCTTTACCGACCTTGACAACCGCAATGGTACAATGTCTTGCAATCTCGTCAAGTGCTTCCCTTGGCTCCATCTTGGTGAAGGCTTTCGCTTCGGTTTCATTTGCGAAGACGATGTCTACATAATTTTCCACGATGTCGTGAAGGAAGGCGTCGTTCGACTCGACGACATTATATGATGCCATATCTATGGATATGATGCATCCGGCAGCTTTTGCCAGCTCGACAGCTCTGCGTATGGTTGCCTGATTCTGAACAAGATATCCTTCTATATGGAAATAGTCGTATCCTTCAAACCACTCCGGCTTAAGGTCCTCGGGAACCAGCTCCAGTGCAGCTCCGAGATAAACGGCGAATGTCCTTTCTGCATTCGGAGCCGTGATGAATACCATGGCTTTACCTGAAGAATTGACTCCTTTCAGCAGGATGGATTTGATTCCGTACTGCTCCTGGTCACTTTTGAACAGATGTCCGAGGTCGTCGTCACCCACTTTACCTATGAATCCTGTCTCCATCCCGAAGATTGCTGCACCTGTTATAGTGTTAGCTGCGGAGCCTCCGGCTACAAGTTCGACTCCCATAGGCTTTAGAGTCTGCCAGATCTTGTCTCCGGTTTCCATATCCACATGCTGCATGCTTCCTTTAGGAAGATGAAACTTTTTCAGGAAGCTGTCGTCCGGAAGGACTGCCAGGATGTCTGTAAGGGCATTTCCGATGCCTAGAATTGATGCCATAAACGTGTTTTTTATATTCAAACCTACAAAGTTAACAACTTTTACATAACTTTGCATCCTCATTCTGCTTGTCTGTGACAAAAAGAAAATAAGGCAGAGAGTGTGATTCAAATGAAGGAAAAGGTCGGCAAGATTCTTAAATATCTGATTTCCTCGGCATTGGCTGTTGTCATGCTGTGGTTTTCTTTTCGTGATGTGGAATGGGCTGAATTTGTAGCGGGACTCCAGGACTGCAGATGGTGGCTCGTAATCCTGTCCATGGCTGCCGGCTCATTTGCATTCTGGCTCAGGGCCGTTCGATGGAGATTGCTGCTTCTGCCGATCGACCCCTCCATTACAAGACTTACTGCTTTCAATGGAATAAATATCGGTAATATATCGAATTTCGTCCTGCCTCGCATAGGGGAATTCGTCCGTTGCGGAGTGATTTCCAGAAGATCTCAAGGCAATAAGGCTTCCTATGACAAGGTACTGGGAACTGTTGTCCTTGAAAGAGGATGGGAACTTCTTGTCATGCTTCTGATGCTTGCCATAGTGGTCATCGGTGGTTTCGACCGTTTCGGAAGCTTTTTCGTGGAGCAGATTTGGAATCCTATGTCGGCAAGGTTTTCCTTCAGCCTGTGGTGGGTTGTGGCGTCGGGACTGGCAATGGTTGCTGCTTCTGTTTTATTGATAATCCGCTTCAAGGATTCAAGCCGGTTCTGCGGTAAGCTGGTCGGCATATTCTCAGGCATCATGCAGGGATTCACCAGCTGTTTCAGAATGGAGAAGAAATGGCTTTTCCTGGCATATACAGTGTTCATATGGATGACTTATTGGGTAATGGCGGCTTGCACAGTACGGGCAGCACCGTTTCTTGAAGGTCTGGACCTGATAGATGCCCTGTTCCTCTCTCTTATCGGAGGTGTCGGTTTTGCCGTTCCGGTTCCTGGAGGTATCGGTGCTTTTCATTTTGTCATCAGTCTGGCACTGTCGGTAGTGTATGGTGTTCCGATGGAGACAGGTATAATCTATGCTACCATATCTCATACGTCTCAAGCCATAACACAGATTATCTTCGGTGCCGCTTCCTATGCATATGAGGCCCTTAAAAAGTAAATACCGTCTTTGAATCACTTGACGGATTTGTCCATTTTCTTGAAATATTTGTCTATCGTGTCAGTTTTCCGTTGTATTACCTTTGCAGGCATTGAATAACAACGAAAAAAACTGATAACCTCCATGATTCCAGCCAATCTTTTGGGAAAGAAACTGCTGCTTGCGGTTTCTGTTATTGCGGCATCTGTCGTTACAGCTTGCACGCAGCAGCAGACAAATCAAAATTATTTGAACAATCCGGCACCTTTGCGTCCGAACAGCTTCATTGAACTTCCATTGGGAAGCATCAAGGCTGAAGGATGGCTCAGGGAGATGCTCGTAAGTCAGGCAGAGGGTGCTACCGGTCATCTTGACGAACTCTATCCTCAGGTGATGGGTGAACGAAACGGCTGGCTTGGCGGAGACGGTGACCAGTGGGAAAGAGGACCATATTGGATTGACGGTCTTCTGCCTTTGGCTTATATTCTGGATGATCAGAAACTTATCGACAAGACGACTCCTTGGATTGAATGGGCTCTTGCCAGCTCACAGGAGAGCGGACAGTTCGGACCGGCTACCGATTATGCACCGGAGCCAGGTCTTCAGAGGGATAACTGTCAGGACTGGTGGCCTCGTATGGTAGTGCTCAAGATTCTCCAGCAGTATTATTCTGCAACAGGAGATGAGCGCGTTATCGAGCTTATGACGAACTATTTCCGTTATCAGCTCGAGAATCTGCAGGAGCAGCCTCTTGATAACTGGACTTTCTGGGCTCGTTACCGCGGAGGTGACAACCTTATGTGTATCTACTGGCTTTATGGAATAACGAAGGAGGATTTCCTTCTTGACCTTGGAAAGCTCGTCTACGAGCAGACTGAGCCTTTCACCGAGATGTTCCTCGCCCACGACAAGCTTACCCGTGTAGGCTCAATACATAGCGTCAACCTTGCTCAGGGCATGAAGACTCCTATCGTCTATTATCAGTTTGATCCTCAGCAGAAATATCTTGATGCCCTCGAGTGTGCCATCGACGATCTTGAAAAGTATCACGGATACCCTACAGGAATGTTCAGCGGTGACGAGGCAATCCATGGCAACGACCCTACACAGGGTACAGAGCTTTGTACTATTGTGGAATATATGTTCTCTCTCGAGACCATGTACAAGATAACGGCAAATCCACGTTTCGCTGAGATTCTTGAAAAGGTGGCATTCAATGCCCTTCCTACCCAGACTACCGATGATTATATGGCACGTCAGTATTTCCAGCAGGTCAATCAGATAAAATCAGTGAAACGTCCTGCAAACTTTGACGTGAACCATTCAGGTCTCGATGCATGCTTCGGTCTTCTGACTGGTTATCCTTGCTGTACTTCCAACATGCATCAGGGCTGGCCTAAGTTTACCCAGAATCTCTGGTATGCAACTCCTGACGGCGGACTTGCTGCTGTGATCTACTCTCCAAGCCGTGTCAATGCAAAGGTTGCAGACGGGGTTGACGTGACTTTTGTAGAAGATACGAAATATCCTTTCGAGGAGAAGATCTCCCTTAAGGTTGAGTCAATTGCAAGGCCGGCATCGTTCCCTCTTGTCGTAAGAATTCCTGAATGGAGCCAGGCTACGGTAATATGTGTAAACGGAGACGAACTTGAGTGGGAGAAGGATCAGAATAATCTCGTCAAGATCAGCCGTGAGTGGAACGAGGGCGATTGCGTCACTCTTGAATTCACTCCTGAGATCAAGCTTTCAGTCTGGAAGGAGAACTCACGTGCAGTTGAGCGTGGACCGCTTGTGTATGCACTTAATGTGAAGGCAGAGGAGAAGAAGGTAATCAACGATGTGAATCCAGTGCAGCAGGGCCAGTTCTATTATGAGTATACCGCTGCATCACCTTGGAACTATGCCCTTATCCAGACACCGAAGGTCAAGTTCGATGAACACTATAAGGTGGATCTCAGCGGAACCGAAGGCGAACTTCTCAAACCGTGGACATTGGAAAATGCTCCTATCCGTATAACCACCAAGGGAGTCAGAGTCCTTAACTGGATGGAATACAATCAGATGGCAGGTCCTCTTCCATACAGCTACATGTACGGTCTCCCTGTAAGTGAGGAGGTTGAGGAAATCGAGCTCATCCCTTATGGATGTACATTGCTCAGAATAGGACAGTTCCCTATCAAAGGACAGCATACAGCAGAATAATACAACATCTTTATTTATAACCAACTAATCAAATAAAACATTATGAAAAAGATTTTCTTTACATTGGCAATGGCTTCAATGGTAGCTTTTGCAGCATGCAACAAGGAAGACAACACAGGCGAGAACAACCAGCCAGAGGAACCAAAGGAGCAGGTATCTCGCGTATTCGAAGATTTCGAAGGTGAGGGTATGCTCAGCTGGACAGCTGCTGACGGATGCTCTTTCAAGGTTGTAGACAACCCTTCAAAGACTGGTATCAACACAACTGACAAGGTAGGTAACGTAACAGCAGGTGGTGCAAAGTGGGAGTTCACATGGAGCACAGGTTTCGGTGCAACTGAGGATTCATTCAATTTCGTAGACTTCTCTAAGGACGGTTACATCGTTAAGGTTGACGTTTACAGCTCTAAGGCAAACAGCCCTGTATATCTCAAGTTCGAAGGTGTTGATGTTCCTGCAGTTGAGATCACAACAGTTACTACTACAAAGGTTAACGAGTGGGAGACTCTCGAGTTCGACTATGAGCCTTATCAGATGGTTGACGGTGCTTACAAGAACTTCGTCATCCTCTTCGATGCAGGTGTTGAAGGTGCTGGTGGAGAAGAGTTCTACTTCGACAACGTACGTCTTTGCAAGGAGTAATCCTTCCTGATTAATGACAGATCAAGACCTGCTCCTCAGGGGCAGGTCTCATTTTTTTTATTATATTTGTCAATATAAGTCGAAACTGATGGCTGCAAACAACAGATTCTTCAATTCTTTCGTGTGTCTTCGTCGTGTATTGGCGTTGCTGATATTGTTTTTCCAATTCATTCCCATCTCAGCAGTTGAAAATGTCCATTTCAGGCATATAGCTGAAAAAGAGGGACTAAAGCACACATGGATTCTGCATATAACCCGTGACAGCAAAGGATATATGTGGTTTTCTACCATATACGGTGCATACCGTTATGATGGTTCCGATTTTGAAGAATATGTCTTCATGGGCGATGATAATAATCAGGCTGCCAGAGTGAATTTTGTCTATGAGGACTCAGAGGGATGCATTTGGTTCGGAACAAGCAGTGGCCTGTATCGTCACAATCCGGAAACAGGTCAGCAGGTTCATTATACGACAGGACGTTACAGCCCGTCACGTCTGAGTTCGACCTATATTGACGACATGCTTGAAGATATGGATGGAAACTTCTGGATCTCAGGCAATGGAGGAGTCGACCTCCTGAAAAAAGACGGCCAGGTCAGGAATTATGCTTTGGGAACTGTCAGAACCCTGCTGATGGATTCGAGAAGCAATATATGGGCAGGTACGGCAGGAGGCCGTCTTCTTCGTATGAACAGGGATGAAGCAGACTTCGAACGTGTGCAGATTCCTCTAGAAGGAAGAACTGAAATACGCGACCTTTTCCAGGATTCAGGTAATGACATATGGATATCCACCACGGGCAAGGGACTGATACGTTACGTCTTGCCGCAGATGGAATTCATTACCTATGATTTTGACAGCGGTAATCTCCCTAACGATATGGTCCGTCAGGTTGTCGAAGATGGTGAGGGGATGATCTGGGCTGCAACCGAGCAGGGCCTTGTGCGGATATCACCCGATGGAAGTGATTTCATCACAAGCCATGATGATAATCTATGGACGCTTAACGACAACGCAATCTACAGCCTGTACTCTGATGAGGATGATAACCTTTGGGTCGGAACCTTCTTCGGTGGTGTGAATGTGATGTACCGTCACTCGAACATGTTTGACTTCCTTCTGGCAGGTTCGGAAGGTTATTCTCAGGACAGCAAGGTCGTAAGTTCGATTGTCAGAAACGGAAACAAGCTTTATATTGGTACGGAAAATGACGGAGTATATGTCATTGGAGAAGGGGGTGGAAGGCCTGTTACCATAAATTCGTCCAACAGTAATCTTGCCAGCGACAACATCCACTCCATCTGTATTGATGATGCCGGGAACATGTGGCTGGGAAGCTATTATGGCGGTCTTTTCATGAGACGTCCCGGTTCCGGATATTTCAGGAACTTCAAGACCGATTCCATAAAAGGGGCAAGACTGTCAAGCAATCATGTATATTGCGTATATCAGGACAGCAGGGGTAATCTTATGATAGGCACCCAGTATGGTGGCCTGTACAGGTATGATTATTCCACCGGACAGCTTAGGTATTTCCATGAGGATCTGCCTAAGAATATATTTGTCTGGGATATACATGAGGACAAGGCTGGGGATATCTGGCTTGCATGTCATGGAGAGGGAATCTGGTGCATGTCAGCATCAGACGACTATGAACCGAGGTTATTGGAAACTGGAAAGACAAAGCTTTATGTTACATTCTGTGAACTGGATGACGGACGTATGCTCGCCGGTACGGAAAAGGAGGGGCTGGTGTGCATAGATCCTCTGACCAAGGAGGTCAGGAACATCACTATGTCTGACGGACTGCCGGATAATACGGTATACGGAATATTGCAGGACGGCCAGGGAAATATATGGATGTCATCCAATGCTGGTTTATGCAGGACAGATCCGACTTTTTCATCGTTTACCAATTATACGATTGCTGACGGCCTGCCTACTAACAGGTTCAATTATAATGCAGCGGAAAAGATTGACGGAAAACTCTACTTCGGCAGTATCAATGGCGTTGTCGTAGTGGATCCGGAGAAAGAGATGCCTGTTGACAAATATCGTCCGATCAGATTCAATAATCTGTATGTGAACAATATAAAGCAGAAACTGGGTGAAAGCGAGGTCCTGCATGCCGATCTTAACAGTTGTCCGGAAATCAGACTTAAGCATTGGCAGAACACCATAGCAGTGGACTTTACATGTAATGTCTTCGGTTACAGTTCCGAGCAGTCCTTTGCATACAGGATGACGGGACTTGACGATGACTGGCATATACTTGGAGCCCAGAAAAGAATTGATTTTATCGGACTGAAACCCGGGAAATATACTCTTATGGTTGCCGGAGCGGACGGCAGCGAGATTCTTGATAATGAAGTCCAGCTCAAGATCAGAATCATTCCTGTCTGGTGGCAGAGTACCATTGCAAAGATATGTCTTGTACTCCTTGTACTATTTGTGGCGATATGGCTTATCTGGCTCTTCTTCCAGTCATCGAAGCATAAGCATGAGCTTGAACTTGAAAAGCTTGCAAGGGAGAGTGAAAAGGAAATCAATGAATTGAAACTCCGATTCTTTGTAAATATCTCTCATGAATTCAAGACCCCGCTGTCTTTGATCCTGGGACCGGTCGAACAGTTCATCCACGGCAGGGTGAGTGAAGAGAACACCAGCAGATATTTCAATATCATAAAGAGGAATGCGGACAAGCTTCTGGCCCTTATCAATGAACTTCTGGCTTTCCGTGAAATACAGTTCGCTACCTTGAAGACATCCAAGGTACGCGTTTACGATGTCATCTCGAAGGTTCTTTCCAGATATGACTGGCTGTTTGAAGATAAGGGGCTGACTGTGTCTGTGGATGTACCGGAAGATATATCGGTCGATGCGGATCCGCATAAGCTGGAAAAGGTTTTTGACAATCTGTTGTCAAATGCCTATAAACACACTTCCAAGGGTGATTCGGTCACATTGTCCGCTGTCCGTCATCCGGATTATATATCCCTTGTGGTGGAGGATACCGGCTGTGGCATCCCTGAGGAGGAACTGCCTTATATATTCGAGAGGTTCTTTTCCGGCCGTTCATATGACATGTATTCATCCGGTGTGGGCCTCTCGTATGTCAAGTCTCTGGTAGAGCAGCATGGGGGAACCATTTCGGCGTCTTCGGAATTAGGAAAATACACCAGAATCGAAATGCACATGCCTCATACGGTCAAGAATATGGAGACTGACGAAGTCAAGAACGAGGAGTACAAGAAGGAATATGAAAAGATGAGGAAGCTCGAGGCAGAGGCGGTGGATCCCGATTTTGATAAGGAGGAATACAAGAAACTGGCAGCCGAGACCGTCGTGCTTATAGTTGAAGATGACCATACCATGCGCGACCTTCTTGTAGACCATCTTGGCCGAAGGTATATGGTCATGTGTGCGGATAATGGAGAGGTAGCTGCGAAGATTGTAAATGAATCGAAGGTGGATATCGTCATCAGTGACGTGATGCTTGCAGGTGGAATGACAGGTTTTGAATTATGCCATTTCATAAAGAACTCCGTGGAGACAAGTCATATCAAGGTCATTCTCATGACAGTCCTTTCGGAGCAGGACTATAAATTCCAGGGCTATCATGCGGGAGCCGACGCTTATATGTTGAAGCCTTTTGCATTTTCTTTGCTTGAACTCAGAATCAGAAATCTTCTGGTCAATGCGTATAAGATGAGGGAAAGCTACAAAATAGAGATTGACATGTCAAATGTCGAGATCAAGGCATCCAATACGGATGAACAGCTGATCCGCAAGGTGGTGGATGTGATATTCGACCATCTGTCTGAATCGGAGTTCAGTGTGGAAGATCTCTGTCTTATGGTCGGCATGAGCAAGGCAACCCTATACCGTAAGCTGAAAGCCATCACCGGTCAGTCTACAAATGAATTCATGCAGAATACCAGACTGAAATATGCGGCAAGAATCCTGAGTGAGACAGACAGGCCTGTTTCTGATGTCGCCTATGAGGTAGGCTTCTCTGATCCATATTATTTTTCACGTGCATTCAAGAAACTGTTCGGAAAATCCCCTAAACAATGGAGACAGGATTCAAGCGAAAATAGTGCATGTAATTGATACGATAATCCATCACTAAATTCTGCCTCCCGGATAACTTTGCTAGGTCTGTATTTGGACAGGAATAAACTAACCAAATTATATCAGCTATGACTAAAGCAAATCTTATCCGTAAGTTTTTTGTACTTGCTGCGATGGTTTTGTGTACTTTGATGTCAAATGCACAGAATATTGCGGTCAAGGGTACGGTAATCGATCAGGCCGGCAACCCCCTGATTGGAGTAGCTGTCATCGAGAACGGCACGACAAACGGTGTCATGACACTTGAAGACGGCTCTTATTCTATCAATGCTCCTGCAGATGCCGTTCTGGTTTTTTCATGTATGGGTTATACAACCAGAGAGATTCCGGCATCGGACTCCAAGGCCCTCAAGGCAGTTGTTCTTGATGAGGAGAATCTGATGATTGACGGAACCGTCGTAATCGGTTACGGAACAATCCGCAGAAGCACTCTTGCCAACTCGGTGACAACCGTCAGAAGTGAAGATTTCGTTCAGGGAGCTGTGGCTTCTCCTCTTCAGATGCTTCAGGGAAAGGTGGCAGGTCTTTCAGTAGGAACATCTTCGGGAGACCCTAACGATAACGGTCTTCAGATGATGCTTCGTGGTGTGTCTACGCTCATGGCCAGCCAGGAACCTCTCATCGTCATCGACGGAATCACAGGCGGCAGTCTCAATAATGTGACCCAGGACGACATCCTTTCGATTGATGTCCTCAAGGATGGTGCAGCTGCAGCCATCTATGGTACACAGGGTAACAATGGTGTGATCCTCATCACCACCAAGAGAGGCAAGCGTGAGAACCAGTCGATCCTCTACCATGGCTATGCGTCAGTGGAAAGCATCTCCAACCAGATAGATGTCTTCACTCCTGAGCAGTACCGCAATCTGAAGGAGCTCTCGGAAGGAGCATTCTCTCCACTCGACAACGGTGCGTCCACAAACTGGGGAAGCGAGGTCTTCCGTCCTGCAATCAATCACTATCATAACCTTTCTATCAACGGTGGTGGAGAGCGTTCCAACTATTATGCAAACATCTCCTATAACAGTCGCCAGGGTATCATGAAGGGATCAGGACTCGACAAACTCAATATTTCATTGGGAACGAGCCAGTCCTTCTTCAAGGATAAGCTTAAGGTGAGTGCTAACCTCAGCAATATCATTGCAAACGGAACACAGGTGTCTGAGGAAACCGTATATCTCGGATCCCTGACAGCCAATCCTACATCTCCTGTCTATAATCCTTCGACAGGTGCATATTCTATCTTCGCAGAAGTCCCTAACGCAGTCCGTTCAATCAACGAATTCCGTGAGGATGTAAATTGGGATGAGATGGCTGCGACAGGAAAGATCACTTATTCTCCGATCGAGTGCCTTACATTCAATGCCGTAGGAGGTATGAAGCTCTTCTCGCATTTCAACGGAGCCTATGCTACAAAGGACTTCGATGAGAACCAGATGAACGGCCAGGCATGGCGTAACACCAGCATGAACGTCACATACAATGGCGAACTTTATGGCCAGTACAGCAACCGTTTCGGAAAGCATGACGTTACAGCAGTAGCGGGATACAGCTATTTCAGCTATAACGCTCAGGATTTTCATGCATATAACTATGATTTCCCTACGGATTCCTTCGAGTATAACAACATGGGCCTTGGTCTCGCACTCAAGGAAGGTAATGCGACAATGAGTTCAAGCCGTCAGATGAACAAGCTCATCTCATTCTTCGGCCGTGTGAACTACAGCTACGATGAAAGATACATCCTTGCCCTTTCTCTTCGTGAAGACGGCTCATCAAAGTTCGGTCCTAACAACAGATGGGGAACATTCTGGTCAGTTTCCGGAGCATGGCGTATTTCTCAGGAAAGCTTCATGCAGAATGCAGACTGGCTTGATGAACTCAAGCTCAAGGCAAGTTATGGTGTGACAGGTGTTGAGCCGTCAAGTCCATATCTTTCCCAGATGATCTATAACTACTCATCACCTGTGTCGATGGGTGGAAAATACATCTGGACGGTTTCACCTGCGGCAGTAGCTAACCCTGACCTCAAATGGGAGGAGAAGCATGAGTATAACCTCGGAATCGATTTCTCAATGTTCAAGTCCCGTTTCAGCGGATCATTGGATTTCTATCTGAGAGATACACATGACCTTCTTTACAGCTACAGCGTGCCTATGCCACCTAACCTTGCATCGACTATATATGCCAATGTAGGTTCTATTTCCAACAGGGGAGTCGAGCTCTCCCTCTCTGGCGAAGTCGTAAGGACAAGTGATTTCACACTCAATCTTTCAGGAAACGTTTCTTACAATGAGAACAAGATCCTCAGCCTTTCCAACGACCGCTACCAGCGTGACTTCATGGAAGTCGGAAGCACAGGTGCACCGGTTCAGAAGTCGACTCACCTCGTTAAGGAAGGTGGTGCAGTAGGAGACTTCTACGGTTGGGAAAGTACAGGAATCAAGAAGAACGGAGCCTGGATCATCGAGGGAGGTTCTTACGGAAGCGAAGAATCCCGCAAGATCATCGGAAACGGTATTCCTAAGATCAATGCAGGTCTTTCTGTAAACATGGCTTATAAGGGCTTTGACCTCTCGTTCTCTCTCAGAGGAGCCTTCATGTACCAGATCCTCAACCAGTACCGTATGCTTTGGGAAACATGGCAGAAGGGACAGCAGTTCAACTACCCGGTTTCAATACTTGACAAGCCGTATGGAGGAGAGTATGGAATCAAGGCTACCACTTCACCGGCTTATGTCAGCTACTATGTTGAGGATGGTGATTTCGTGAAGCTCGACAACGTGACTTTTGGTTACAACTTCAAGTTCAAGCCGGATTCTGCAGTTAAGACTCTCAGACTCTATCTCTCAGCTCTTAACCTCTTCACAATCACCGGTTATAAGGGAATCGACCCAGAGGTCAACTTCGGTGGACTTGCTCCTGGAATCGACTACACCTCAACCTATCCTACCACACGTTCCGTATCATTCGGAGTTAAGCTTGGATTCTAAACCGGAAATAAAAATTTGATAGTATGAAAAAGATAATCATTGCAATATCAGCTGTCTTGATTTCGGCTGCATCCTGCCTGAATCTTGATGAGGTCGTATATTCAAAGATGACAGCGGAAGAATATTATGCCAACTTCTCCGAGGCCGATGTCCCGGCTGCACTTGGCAAGCTTTATTCTGATCTTCGCCTTCTCTATGCCGGCTGGGATGTACATAAATCGGGTTGCTGGCACTACACCAATGAAGAGGTCGGTGACACATGGGTGACTCCTAAGAGAGGAGGTTCATGGTACGATGCTGGTGTGTATTACCGCCTGAATCAGCATCAGTGGGAATGGTCGGATGCACATATGCTCAACAACTGGCGTTATGCCTACAGCAGTATCAATAACTGCAACCGCCTTATGTATGAATTCCGTACGGCTCCAGTAAAGGACACGTTGAGCATGATGTCGGAAATCAGAGTAGCACGTGCATATTGGTACTATAACCTTTGTGACATGTACGGAAATGTTCCTATCCAGACACGTTACGATGTGCCTGAAGGTTACCTTCCAAAGACCGCTCCAAGACAGAAAGTGTTCGATTTTGTGGTTAGCGAGATCGAGGAATGTCTTCCTAACCTTCTTGTAAAGGAATACGGACGCTGGGACCAGGGTGCTGCCAAGATGCTTCTTGCCAAATGCTACCTCAATGCAGAGAGCTGGGGTGTTACGGTAGAGGATAATGCCTGGGATAAGGTGATCAAGCTTTGTGATGAAATCATCAATTCGGGCAAGTATTCACTTGAGTCCGATTACAAGGCACCTTTTGTCACAAATAACGAGAATTCCAACGAAATCATCATGGGAATCATCAATGATGAGGTCTATGACGCTAGTGTTCCTTTCCTTCTCCATCTGTGCACAATGCACTGGAAATATTGCTATCACGGAAACACTGTAACTCAGTACTGGGGAGGCTGCTGTGCTACTCCTGAGTTCGCGATGAGCTATGATGAGGATGACCTCCGTTATGAAAAGTCTTGGTTCGAGGGACAGCTTTATGACAATACAGGTGCTTACACAGGAACCCCTGGTACACCTATGACATGTGACCCATGGGATTCCCGCGACAAGGGCAAGCTTCTCATCCACACCAAGGAGATTCCTATCTATCTCACCGAGCAGGGAGTTCCGGATGAGATCCCTACAACAGGAGAAGGTCCTGGAGTACGTATGCAGAAATATGAGATCCGTACCGGAGCTCTCAACCGTCTGAGCAATGACTTCGTGCTCTTCCGTTATGCTGATGTCCTCTTCATGAAGGCCGAGGCTCTGTATTGGAAGAATTCGGGCACTGCGACACAGGAGGTATGCGATCTTATCAATCAGGTAAGGTCTCGTGCATTCAGCAACTTTACTGATGACAAGAAGGTTACTGTCGGACAGCTTGATGACGACCGCTTCCTTCTCGAATACGCATGGGAGTTCTGCCAGGAAGGTCACCGTCGCCAGCAGCTCATCCGTTTCGGACAGTTCCTCACAAAGACATGGTTCCTGCATGACACCCCTACAAATGACCCTAACCGTCTTCTGTTCCCGATCCCTCGTGAGGAAATGCTTGCGAATCCGGAACTGAAACAGAATCCAGGTTATTCGACATTAAAAGAAGAATGATGAGATACATATTATTACTGGCGTCTGCGGCCGTTTTGGCCGCAGGCTGCCAGTCTTCATCTGAAGATGTAATCCAGTTCATGGATTATGCATCCTTTGAGGATGACAGGGTCGAGATGACTTTCCATGCCGGGAATGATTCCATGTTATGCGATGAAGTTGACAACCCTAAAAAAGAGGGCTTGAATGTCACTGCACGTTGTGGACGTGTCATCAGCGGCGGTGGAGAGAATGAGTTCGTATGGTCGGAACCGTTCGGAAGAAACTTTGACTTTACGGCAAATCCACCTGTCTTCAAGATGATGGTCCTCGCACCTGAAGCAGGTGCCCGTGTGTGGATGAAGCTTGAACCGGAGAACTTCAACAGCGGTATAGCGGCAGTCGAGGTAAAGAACGTAAGGACCACAAAGGCAGGAGAATGGGAAGAACTCGTCTTTGACTTTTCAGAGTTTGCTCCGAGAAGCAGCTGGTACCGCAAGATTGTCATCATGTTCGATGCCGGCAATACATCCTTTGACAAGGAGTGGTATTTCGATGAGATAAAGGGTCCGAGTGATGACCTTACCAAGATCAGTCTTTTCAAACGCTACGAGGGCAATCCTGTATTCTATCCGGAAGGATCCGGAAACTGGAGGGATTCCCATATTGCCAATGCCAGCATAATCTCACCGGCAGACTCTCCTGACGGGAACTGGTGGATGTATGTGAGAGGCAGCGGACACACTCCTGATTATCATGATCAGATCGGTCTGTTTACCCAGCCGGCAGATGATTTCAAACCATTCGGACCTTGGAACGAGTATAAGGGAAATCCTGTGATTCCTCATGGACCGGAAGGCTCTTATGACGAATGGCACCTTCTTGACTGTGCTGCAGTAAAGGGCCCGGACGGAACTGTCTATGTATATTATAAGGGACGTATGCACAATGATAATGGAAGCATGGACCCGACAAGCTGCATAGGCTGTGCTTATTCAAAGGACGGCGGATACACATTCACGAAGATGGACAGACCATGGAAGAAGAATGCCGGACCGTCAGATGCTGTATATCACGACGGTAAATTCTATATCTTCTGCGGACCGAGGGTCTACGTGACTGAAGATCCTCTCAGCTACGAGACGGCTCAGATGTATAAGATTCTCAATCTTGGCGACGGCCCGGCAGAGTTTGACAGGGCATCCATATGGGGCTCGATGGTCTTCCGTCTTGAAGGTGTGGACAAGTGGTTCCTGGCCTACCAGGGAATGTCCATCAGAAACGATTTCCCTGACAGGTTTCATGTGGCGTATTCCGATGACCTGATCAACTGGACCAAGGTCGATAATGATCAGCCTCTTTATGGACGCGGACAGGCAGGAGAATGGGATCAGGGAGGAATGTGGTGCCCTGAAATCATCGAGCACGAAGGAATGCTCTACCTATACTATGAAGGATGGGGCTTCAAGGGGCATGTCAAGGACCGTAATGCTCCATATTTCGGCGGCAACTCGTCAATCGGTGTCGCATACGCATCGAAGGAGGATTTCCTGAGATGGTGCGGACTTTAACAGCAATATAAATAGGATTACATTATGAACAGACATTTATATCTGGCCGGTCTTTTGACAATGATGCTCCTGGCATCTGGAGCATGTGAGAAGTCACCGATGGATACTCCTGATGACCAGACACAAGTGGATATGAAAAACAATTTCCTGAACCGCTGTAATTTTGACAATATTAAACTGGAATTTCATCCTACAGGGGTGCAGTATGCTGTTGTCAACAATCCTCAGAAGACCGACGGCAACATGTCAAGGAAATGCGGCAAGGTGGTGTCCAATGGAGGAGGCAACGAATTCATCTGGTGTGATCCTATGCCGAGGAAACTTGACTTTACCCGCAATGCCCCTATCTTCAAGATGAAGGTACTTGCTCCAAAAGCTGGAGCCAAGGTTTCCTTAAAGATAGAACATCCGCACGATTATTCCCTCAAACCATTGGCTATAACGGATGTCGTGACAACCAAAGCCGGTGAATGGGAAGAACTTGTCTTTGATTTTACCGCCCTTGCACCGGAGAACAACTTCTACCAGAAATTCGTTATTTCATTTGACGGTGAAGGGCGTCAGGCCGGGGATGTCTGGTATTTTGACGATATAATGTGTCCTGATGATGATTTGACTGACATATGTCTGTTCCAACGTTATGAGAACAACCCTGTCTTCAAGCCACAGGGCGGTCCAAGCTGGAGAAACCAGCACATGGCCAATGCCGGTATCCTGTCACCAGACAAGTCACCTGACGGCAACTGGTGGATGTATCTGCGTGGCAGTGGAGACTCTCCTTACTATTGTGACCAGATAGGCCTTTATCAGCAGACCGCTTCTGATTTCAAGCCTTTCGGCCCATGGAATGAGTACAGGAACAATCCGGTACTGCCTGTCGGAGCCCAGGGCAGCTTTGATGACGGATTCCTTCTGGATACTGCTCCGGTTGTTGGAGAGAATGGGGTCGTCTATGTCTATTACAACGGCAACAACAGGGATAGGAGCAAGCATGGCCTCTGTGTAAGATATTCTACAGACGGCGGTTATACCTTTGAAGGTATAGATGCTCCGGTTCTGGTCGGAAAGGGATGCAGTGACGCTGTGTATCATGACGGTAAATATTATATATATTATGGCGGCGGCAATCCGTGCAGGCTTTATGTTACCGTGACTGACAATCCTTTGTCATTCGAAGGAGCCCAGACTTACGAGACCATTCCTATCGGCGGCGGTCCTTCGAACTTCGACTCTTATGCTGTCAACGGTTCGATGGTCTTCCGTCTCAAGGGAGTGGACAAGTGGTTTGCATCCTACCAGGGCAGCAGCAATGTTTATGACTTCCCGGACCGTTTCCATATCGCAGTTTCAGATGACCTGATCCATTGGACAAAGATTGAAAATGACAAGCCTCTATTCACGAGAGGTTCACGCGGACAGTGGGATCAGGGTGGTATCTGGTTCTGTGAAATCATAGAACATGAGGATATGCTGTATCTTTATTATGAAGGTTGGGGAAGAGTAGGATATGTCGAGAATCGTGACCAGCCTTATTTCCAGGGCCGTTCATGCATAGGTGCTGCATCAGCATCGAAAGAGGAGTTCCTTAAATGGTGCGGGCTCAAGTAGTTTGTAAACTTATTAATAAATCGGTTATATGAAATGGTCGGCAATCATTCTGACTGCCGTGATGATTTTCTCCTCATGCGTCAAGAACGCAGGAGGAGAAATCTCATCAGGTGACTCTCAGAAACCTGAGACAGAAGTTCCGGATACAGGTCACGTGCAGGAACCTGCAGATTCAACTGTCATGACTATAGTGAACTTTGAGACAAGCTTCCTGACTTTTCATGAGGCAGGTGGTGATCTGGAGTATTCCATTGTCTCAAATCCAGTTAAAGACGCAGTCAACGCTTCCAGACGTTGCGGACTTGTCGTATCAGGAGGGTCACAATGGGAGTTCCTGTGGTCTGAACCATACGGAAAGAACTTCGATTTCACTGCCAATCCTCCGGTTTTCAGGATGAAGGTGCTTTCACCTCGAAAAGGTGTCAAGGTCTATATGAAGCTGGAATCTTCCGATTATCCCTCTGTTGCCCCTCCTAAGGAAGTCCAGAATGTTGTCACGACAAAGGAAGGCTGCTGGGAGGATCTGGTCTTTGATTTCCGAAGTCTGGATCCGGCTTCTAACCGCTACAATAAATTTGTACTTCTTTTCGATGCAGGCGGAACAGGCAAAGGTGAGGAATGGTATTTTGATGAAATACGTGTCCCCGACGATGACCTCACAGAAATAAGTCTCTTCAAACGCTGGGAAGGCAATCCTGTACTCAGTCCTGTAGATGGACCGGATGACTGGATGAACACTCATATTGCAAATGCAGCTGTAATTGGTCCGGAACACTCGATCGACGGCAACTGGTGGATGTATGCACGTGGAGGAAACAACAGGAACGGAAGCAACGAGCAGATCGGAGTCTTCACTCAGAAGGCAGAAGAATTCAGTCCGTTCGGACCTTGGATACCTTATGAGGGCAATCCGGTCATTGCAAACGGACCGAAAGGTTCGTATGACGAATGGAGGGCTCTTGACAGTACGCCTGTCGTCGGCAAGGATGATGTGACCTATCTTTACTATAAGGCAAGACCTTCCGATGGATCAAGCAGCACAGCTCTTGCCTATTCGACAGACGGTGTCAATTTCACGAAGCTTCCGCAGCTGTGGAAGAAGAATTCAGGTCCGACAGATGCCGTCTATCATCAGGGTATGTATTATATATTTCTTGGTGATGAGGTATATGTGACAGATGATCCTCTTTCTTCGGAGAATGCCCGGGTCTATCCTACCATAACTCCCGGTGGAGCTCCTTCAAATTTCGACGACAAGATATTCTTCGGCAACATGACCTTCCGACTCAAAGGAGTCGACAAATGGTTCATGGCCTATCAGGGAAGTGCATCGCATTGGGATTTTCCTGACCGTTTCCATGTTGCTGTTTCTGACGACCTGATCCATTGGACCAAGGTGCAGAACGATCAGCCTTTCTTTTCGCGAGGCAAGGCCGGCGAATGGGACCAGTGCGGAATCTGGTTTCCAGAAGTCATTGAACATGAGGACATGCTTTACATGTACTATGAAGGCTGGGGCAAGGATGGATATATTGAGGACAGAAACAAGCCATACCTCGACGGAAATTCATGCGTGGGCATTGCAATCGCGTCGAAAGATGCTTTTCTTGAATGGTGCGGATTGAAATAGCTTGTTCTATTTCTGTCTGAGGAAGACATTGACCGGACATCCGAGGAAGTCGAACTTGCTTCTCAGCTTGTTTTCAAGGAATCTTCTGTATGGCTCACGTATATACTGCGGGAGATTGCAGAAGAAAGCGAATGACGGAGACCTGGTCGGCAGCTGCGTCACATACTTTATCTTGATGTATTTTCCCTTCCATGCAGGTGGCGGATAGTTCTCTATCTCAGGAAGCATCTCGTCATTGAGCTTGGAAGTGGAGATCTTCCTTGAATAGTTCTCATATACGTGTGCGGCTGCATCCAGAACGTCCATTATTCTCTGCTTGTTGATCACGGAAGTGAAGATGATGGGAAGATCGTTGAATGGTGCAAGCCTTTCCTTGATGGCTATGGTATACTCCTTCATCGTATTGCTGTCCTTCTCGATGGTATCCCATTTGTTTACGACGATGACGCATCCTTTCTTGTTTCTCTGGATAAGATTGAATATGGCCATGTCCTGAGACTCGATGCCGGTCTGGGCATCAATCATAAGGATACATACGTCTGAATGCTCTATGGCACGGATGGAACGCATTACGGAGTAGAATTCAAGGTCTTCATGCACCTTGGCCTTCTTTCTCATGCCGGCAGTGTCCACCAGCATGAATTCATGACCGAACTTGTTGTATAAGGTGGCGATTGAATCTCGTGTGGTACCTGCTATAGGAGTAACGATATTCCTCTCTTTTCCGAGAAGTGCGTTTGTCAAAGATGACTTTCCTACGTTAGGCTTGCCGACGATTGTAAAATGCGGAAGTTCAGGATGTTCGTCCTGGTCCGGGTCTTCAGCCGGAAGAAGCTTCACTATCTGGTCAAGAAGGTCTCCTGTGCCTCCTCCGTTTGCAGCCGATATGCTGTAGATTTCTCCAAGTCCAAGTGAATAGAACTGGAAGGCATCGTACATCTTCTCGCCTGAATCGATCTTATTGACTGCAAGAACGACCGGCTTGCCGCTTCTTCTGAGAAGGTCGGCGATCTCCTCGTCGTAGTCGGTGATGCCGGTGCCGGCCTCGACCATGAAGAGTACCACATGTGCTTCTTCAATAGCAAGTACAACCTGTTTGCGGATTTCCTCTTCGAATATATCATCCGAATTCGAGGTATATCCTCCGGTGTCCACCACAGAAAACTCGTTACCGCACCATTCGCATCTGCCATAGTGCCTGTCACGGGTTACACCAGCTGTTTCATCGACAATAGCCTGTCTCATTCCGACAAGGCGGTTAAAAAGAGTAGACTTACCTACATTAGGACGTCCTACAATCGCTAAAAGACTCATAGTGAATATGTTGTTAATTTAAAATCCCGCCTCACGGCGATAATTGCATGCCCCTCTCCGGGACCGTAGTTCATCGGCAGTATTCGCTGCTGCCACAGCTGCTGCATCCGCCCTCGTCGCAGACGGGCTTGCCGTCGGCATCTTTCTTGCCCCAGAGTTTCATTTCCTCCTCCTTGGCACATTTGATACCTCTCTTTCTCATCTCCTTGTTGTTTTCAATCTCCGTTTCAGGAAATTTTCCATCCTTGCGGAAAATTATATTGAAACAAAGACCGAAAACACAAAGTCCGACGAGGACTACAGCTGCCAGTAAAATCTCCATATTATTATATATGCAGTCCCTTAGTTGATGAAGTTAGGACTGATAGGCTCGTAATTGTATACCTTCTCGATGATATCGGCAAAGATCTCGGTCATAGAGAGCACAGTGATCTTGCTTGTATCCTTTGAAGGATCGTTTGTGAGAGGAATAGTGTCTGAAATGATCACTTCCTCAAGGGCAGAATCTGCGATTCTCTCGTAAGCCGGGCCAGAGAATACAGGGTGTGTGGCACAAGCTCTTACGCTTGCAGCTCCCATTTCCTTCAGTACGTTTGCAGCCTTTACAAGTGTTCCGGCTGTGTCGATCATGTCATCTACGATAACGACATTCTTACCTTCAACTTCACCGATTGCTGTAATCGATCCCACTACATTGGCTTTCTCACGGGACTTGTGGCAGATGATTACAGGGCACTGGAGATATCTTGCGTATGCATTGGCTCTTTTTGCACCTCCCATATCCGGGGCAGCAATTGCGAGATTCTCGATGTTCATGGACTTCAGGTATGGAAGGAATACAGCACTTGCATAAATGTGGTCCACTGGAAAATCAAAGAAACCCTGGATCTGGTCTGCGTGAAGGTCGCATGTCATCACGCGGTCACATCCTGCAGCATGAAGCATATTGGCTACGAGTTTTGCACCGATGGATACTCTTGGCTTGTCCTTGCGGTCCTGACGTGCCCATCCGAAATAAGGCATCACGGCGATAACCTTGTGTGCTGAAGCTCTTTTGGCAGCGTCAATCATCAGAAGGAGCTCGAAGAGGTTCTCAACCGGTGGAAATGTTGACTGCACGATGAATACAGTCGCACCTCTGACACTTTCATTGAATGACGGCTGGAATTCACCGTCGCTGAACACGAGGACATCCGATGCCCCCAATTCAATATTCATAGCCTTGGCTACCTTTTCTGCAAAGTCCTTTGAAGCTCTGCAGGTAAAGAGTTTGATTTTATGTTCGTTATGCATCTTATGTGAGGATTTATGGTTTTTCTTCATCCAATGTTTCGAGAACGTTTCCTATGTAATCGAGGATTTCTTCTCTGCCTTGGCCGGTCTCTGATGAACTTACAAACACAGGAGGGAGTTCTTCCCAAAGTTCAAGAATCTGCTTCTTGTTCTTTTCAATCTGTGCATTGAGTGCATTCGGACCGTTCTTGTCGCCTTTAGTGAATATTATTGCAAAAGGGATACGGCTTTGTCCGAGCTCGATCAGGAAATCCATGTCTGTCTTGCCGATGTCATGTCTGGAATCGATCAGAACAAACAGCATGATCATTTCCTGCGATAGATTTATGTAATTCCTGATGATCTGTTCGAGCTTCTGTTTTCCCGTCGCAGACATTTTTGCATATCCGTATCCGGGGAGGTCCACCAGATACCATTGTCTGTTGATGAGGAAATGGTTGACCAGTCTTGTCTTTCCCGGCTTGCTTGAGGTCATTGCAAGCTTCTTGTTTCTGCAAAGCATGTTGATCAAGGAAGATTTTCCTACATTAGACCTGCCGATGAAGGCAAATTCCGGGAATTTCTGTTTAGGTTTTTCAGAAATTCTCGTACTGCTTCCTGCGAAAAGTGCTTCTGTAATCTTCATACTGCTTGCTGTAATGAGCCAGGTTAGGCGAACAGTCGGCAAAGATATGAAATAATTTCTTATTTCTTAAGAAATAATGGCATGTATGGGAAATTTTGCTAAATTTGTCGTGCTACTAAGATAAACGGGTATGGAAAGAGAGCATATTGACCTTCTGGAGTTTCAGTCAAGATTGAAGAAGGGGATAGAAGGCTTGTTTCCTTCCCGATTCTGGCTCAAGGCGGAAGTCAGTTCTGTAAAAGCCCGTCCCGGCGGCCATTGCTGGATGGAACTTTCTCAAAGTTCCGAGGACGGTCTGGTCGCAAAGGCCAATGCTGTCATCTGGAGTTCCCGCTATCGCTTCATCGCACCTTATTTCGAATCTGTTGCCGGATCGCCGATCCAGGAGGGCATGACTGTGCTCATGGAAGTGCAGGCTAACTTCAGTGAACTTTATGGCTTCTCTCTGGTCGTAAGTGACATTGATCCCGAATATTCTCTGGGAATCAAGGAGATGGAACGTCAGCGGACAATTGAACGACTTCGCAGCGAAGGACTTCTGGATCTTCAGAAAGATCTGCCTCTGCCGGTTCTTCCATATAGGCTGGCAGTCATTTCTGCTGAAGATGCAGCCGGCTACAGGGACTTTATACGTCACCTTGAAGGGAATCCTTACGGGTTCTCTTTTTGTGTCCGCCTCTATCCTGCACTCATGCAGGGAGCGGAATGTCCCAAGTCTGTGATTTCGGCCCTCGACTGCATTCTGGAGGATGGCTGGTGTGATGTCGTCATGATTCTTCGTGGCGGAGGAGGAAAACTGGATCTATCATGTTACGATGACTATGAAATGGCTGCAGTCATAGCCCAGTTCCCTCTGCCGGTCCTTGTGGCAGTCGGCCATGATCAGGATTATCATGTGTGCGACATGGTGGCCAATGTTTCGGTGAAGACACCGACAGCTCTGGCAGATTATTTCATCGGGATTTATGAAGATGAGGATGCAAGGCTTTCTGCATTGCGGACCCGCATGAAACTTGCAGTGAATCAACGCCTTTCTCAATCCAGAATAGAACTGGACAGGCTGAGGCTCAAGGTCAGGGGAGCGGTCGGGTTGCGTCTGGAAAGGATGGAATCGGCACTGGAACTGCTCCGGACGAGGATATGTGCAGCGGATCCGAGGAAGATACTGGACAGAGGCTATTCACTGATACTTGACAGTCAGGGCGTGGTTGTCAAGGACGCAAGTACAAGGAAGGCAGGGGACAGGATTTCTGTCGTGACTTCGGATGTCGTGATGGAATGTACCGTAGATTCGGTAGTAAATAAATGACAGGATGAAAGTATTTGATATGGAGAATTTTGATTATTCCAAAGCTGTTGAGGAGCTGGAACTCATAGCTGAAAAGGTTGAAGACCCGCAGACCCCATTCGGAGAGATTGAAAAGATGGTTGCGAGGTCGGAACAGCTTCTGGCCTCATGCAGGGCCTATCTCCGCGGAACAAGGGAGAATCTTGATTCTATGGTTGATACAGATGAATAAATATATATTGCCTTTATGGATAAGAACAAGACTATGATTTATGACACAGATCCTTGGCTGTTGCCTTATAAGGATGTGATAGACTCAAGACATGAAATGATCGGTCAGATCAGGGACAGGTTTGCCGTTGACGGGTCATTGAGCAAAGGGATGAACAATCATATCTATTATGGACTTCATAGAATGGATGATGGTTCATGGCTGTTCCGTGAGTGGGCACCGAATGCTGTGAAGATTTATCTGATAGGCGATTTCAATAATTGGAAAAGAAGCGAGATCTATGCCTTGAAACCTATCGGAGGAGGAAACTGGGAGATAGCTCTCCCTGCCATGTTCCTTGAACACGGCACTCTGTATAAGCTTTACATCGAGTGGCCGGGCGGAGGAGCGGAACGCCTTCCTGCCTATGTCACAAGAACAGTTCAGGACCCTGTCACGAAACAGTTCTGCGCTCAGGTCTGGAATCCAGGCGCTCCATACCAATGGAAGAATCCGGGACCGGGCAGACGCCCTCATCCTCTTATCTATGAGTGTCATATAGGTATGGCTGCCGAGGAGGAAAAGGTAGGAACCTTCGAGGAGTTCCGTCTAAATGTCCTTCCTAAGATTGCCGACCTGGGCTACGATACCATCCAGATAATGGCCCTTCAGGAACACCCTTATTACGGATCCTTCGGTTATCAGGTCGCCAACTTCTTCGCCCTCAGTTCTCGTTTCGGTACGCCGGAAGAGTTCAAGGCTCTTGTGGACGATGCACATGGATACGGAATAGCTGTCGTAATGGATATAGTCCATTCTCATTCAGTGGATAATGAGGCAGAAGGACTTGGCCTGTTTGATGGAAAGGAAGACCTCTATTTCTATACCGGCTGGCAGGGCAGGCATCCGGCATGGGGCTCCCGCTGCTTCGATTACGGAAAGGATGAGACAAAGTGCTTCCTTCTGTCGAACTGCAAGTATTGGATGGAGGAGTATCATCTTGACGGCTTCAGGTTTGACGGAGTGACCAGCATGCTTTATTGGGATCATGGTCTGGAGAAGGATTTCGTCGGTTATGATAATTACTTCAATAATGGTGTTGATGAAAATGCCATTGCATATCTTGCTCTTGCAAACATCCTTGTCCGCGAGATGAATCCTGATGCGTTCACGATTGCAGAGGATGTAAGCGGCATGGCAGGACTTGCTGCTCCTTTCGAGGCAGGCGGAGTCGGATTTGACTTCAGAATGAGCATGGGTGTTGCAGATAACTGGATCAAATGGATCAAGGAACTCACGGATGACCAGTGGCAGATGGGGGAGATATGGTGGCAGCTGACCAATAAGCGTGAGGATGAAAAGACCATCAGTTATGCCGAATGTCATGATCAGGCCATGGTGGGAGACAAGACGATAGCCTTCCGTCTGATGGACAAGGAAATGTACTTCTCCATGAACAAGGATTCCCAGTCCCCTATTGTTGACAGGGGTATGGCCTTGCACAAGATGATACGTCTTGCTACCATAGCGACTTGTGGAGACGGCTATCTGACCTTCATGGGTAATGAATTCGGTCATCCGGAGTGGATTGACTTTCCTCGTGAGGGGAACGGATGGTCCTATAAGCATGCCAGAAGACAGTGGTCTTTGGCGGAGCCTGACTATCTGAGATACAGGTATCTGAGGAATTTTGACAAGGCAATGGTGGCTCTGACGCATCAGGAAGCCATACTTGATGAAAAACCGGAACTTTTTGTACAGGATGAAGAGAAAAAGATACTGATTTTCAAAAGAAAAAGTTGTATCTTTGCATTCAATTTCAACCCCACTTCCTCATTTGCTGATTACGGCTTTGCCGCACCGGCTGGAAAATATGAGGTTGTACTGAATACGGACGAAAACGAATTTGACGGCTTCTCCAGGATAAAGACTGGAGAGGTACATTTTAGTGTGCCGGAGAAGAATGCCAACGGCGACACCAGATACGATGACAGTCTGTCTTTATATCTGCCTTCACGTTGTGCCGTGGTTTTGAAGAAACTGGATTAAATTACTTAAATATTATATAATATGGGTTTTCTTAAATTCAACAAGTCCGAGCTTGTGAACCTTGAATATTCGTTGAAGCGTGAGATCATCACTGCCAACGAGTCAGGTGCATATTGCAACATGTCGATAGTTGCCTGCAACACCAGGCGTTATCACGGACTTCTTGCAGCTCCTGTAGAGGAACTGGGAGGAGGAAAGTACATGCTGCTTTCTGCACTTGATGAGAGCCTTGTGCTGAGAGGTAAGCAGTTCAACCTCGGAATTCATTGCTATGGCGATACTTATGATCCTAAGGGACATAAGTATATCGTAGACTTTGATGCCAATCCTGTTCCTGTAATCACTTACAAGGTAGGAGGTATCCTGTTTACAAAGACCATCATGATGGTGCCGGACAATGATCAGGTACTCATCAAGTATGATCTTCTTGAGGCTCCTTCCAAACTGACACTGATGCTCAAGCCTTTCCTCGCGTTCAGAAGTGTTCATAGCCTGACAAGCCAGAATCTCGAGGCATATACGGGTTATGATGAGGTTGACGGTGGAGTTGCGTTCAGACTTTACAACGGTTTCCCTTATCTGAACATGCAGCTTTCAGGTCAGTCAGTCTTCAAATCCCAGCCTTACTGGTACACAGGAGTTACATATTCCGACGAGTACCGTCGAGGCTTTGACTGCAAGGAGGATCTCTTCGTTCCGGGTTCATTCTCGCTTGAACTTAAGCCGGGTGAATCAGTTGTGTTCTCGGCATCAGTGAACGAGGTCAATCCAAGAGGACTCAAGAGGAAGTTTACCGACACTCTCAAAAAGATGGGCGAGATCGAGTCCTTCTCTGACCTTCTTGTCCACAATGCAGAGATGTTCAAGTGTCATAAAGGTGACAAGGCCCGCATCAATGCCGGTTTCTCATGGCTTGAAACCGGTCTTCTAAGAGAGACTGTCGTGGCTCTTCCTGGACTTACCCTCTATGCCAACGGTGATTGCAACGAGTTTGAGAAGATTCTTGATACGCTTATCGAAGAAGAGCAGGAGCGTCTTTTCCGCAGGACAACCCAGTGTGAGGCTCCTCTCAGATTGACAGATACCATCCAGCAGTATATCCGTTTCAGCGGAAAGGAAAGACAGATCTGGAAAAAATATGGCGAGACCCTTAAGGGAATCATCGAGAGCTATGCTCCGGGACGCAGAAAGGAAATCTCAATGCATCCTAACGGACTTCTCTGGGCTCAGATGGACGGAGTTGCCCTTTCGTGGATGAATGCCTATGTTTATGGCAGACCTGTTACCGAGAGAGCAGGTTATCAGGTAGAGACTAATGCTTTCTGGTACAACGCCTTGTGCTTTGCCATCGATATGGAGAACAAGTATGGTCCTAAGAAGAGCGAGTTCGCGGATAAGTGGACACCGGTACGTGACCTCGTGAAGCAGAACTTCCAGCCGACATTCTGGAAACCTGAATGGGGCTACCTTGCAGATTATGTAGGTAACGGTCCTGTCGATCAGGCAGTAAGGCCGAACATGCTCTTCCCGATCTATCTTGAGTACTGCCCGGTTGATGACGAGATCGTATCCGAGGTTGTTATGACAATCAACGATGAACTTGTCACAAAGAGGGGACTCAGGTCACTCTCTCCAAGAAATGAGGCATATAGAGGAGTCTATGAGGGCTCCCAGATAGACCGAGACCTGGCTTACCATCAGGGTTGTGCCTTCCCGGTCCTTCTTGCACCATATATTGATGTATGCTTCAGGATGATGGGAGACACTTTCTATGGAAGGGCAAAATACCTTGTTGAGGGATTCTTTGAAGACGTCAGCAAGCACGGAGTAGGAGCATTCTCTGAGCTTTACGACGGAGACCCTCCACACGAGCCGCATGGTGCCATTGCATCGGCAATGAGCACGGCAGCCCTTCTGCATGTAGCATATGTTATGGAACAATATAAGAAGGAGGATAGAAAATGAGAGTTCTGATGTTTGGATGGGAGTTTCCTCCTCATATTGCGGGAGGACTCGGAACAGCTTGCTACGGAATGACCAAGGGTCTTGCGTACAATGATGTAGACGTGCTCTTCGTGATGCCTTCGGCTTCGGGTGACGAGGACGAGAGTGCAGTGAAGATCATCAATGCCAGTGATGTTGCCATTGACACTGTAAGTGCGACAGTGGATGAATTCCTTGGAAAGGTCCAGTTCGTTCATATCGGAACCAACATGGTTCCTTATGTGGATCCTCAGGATTTCAAGCAGATTGTTGAAAAGGAACGCAAGAGGCAGATCAAGGGCTTCCGTGTCCAGTACGGACAGAAATATAAATTCTCGGGCAAGTACGGTGCCAACCTCATGGAGGAGGTTGCAAGATATGCCATGGTAGGTGCTACAATCGCCATGCAGTACAAGGATCAGTTCGACGTGATCCATGCCCATGACTGGCTTACCTATCTTGCAGGAATAGCTGCAAAGCAGTTGACCGGAAAGCCTCTTGTAGTTCACATGCATGCGACATCTTATGACCGTGCCAGTGACGATCAGGTGGATACAAGGGTAGTTGACCTTGAGACCAAGGGTATGATGGCTGCGGACAAGGTGATGGCAGTGAGTGAGCTCACAAGAAACATCTGCATCAACCGTTACGGAATCGAACCGGAAAAGGTTGTAGCTGTTCATAATGCAGTGGATTTCAGCGGACGTGAGAAACTCGAGGTCGAGAGAAACGTTAAGGAGAAGGTCGTAACCTTCCTTGGACGTGTTACTTATCAGAAAGGACCTGAGTACTTCATCGAAGCTGCGGCAAAGGTTCTCAAGAGATGCAAAAATGTGCGTTTCGTGATGGCAGGAAGCGGTGATATGCTCAACAGATGTATCCGTCACGTGGCACGTCTTGGCATATCTGACAGATTCCATTTCACAGGCTTCCTTCGTGGAAAGGAGGTACACAAGATGTTTGCATTGTCGGATGTCTATGTGATGCCGTCCATCTCCGAGCCTTTCGGAATCTCACCTCTGGAGGCTATGCAGACCAATGTGCCGTCAATCATTTCAAAGCAGTCAGGTTGTGCCGAGATCCTCAAGTACGCCCTTAAGGTGGACTTCTGGGATGTGGATGCAATGGCTGACCAGATCTATGGTCTCCTTCAGTATCCGGCCATTTCCAACCTTGCAGCCCGCTGCGGTTATGATGAGGTAAACAGCATCAAGTGGAATGATGTGGCAGCCAAGATCAAGGGAATTTATCAGGAAGTTATTGACAAGAATTAAAAATATATATCATTATGAAAAAGAGTTTATGTCTGTATTTTCAGGTTCATCAGCCAAACAGATTGAGATTATACAGATTCTTTGACATCGGAAAGGATTCACACTATTACGATGACTTTGCCAACAGGACGATTCTCAGAAGAGTTGCTCAGAAGTGTTATCTTCCGATGAATGCCCTTCTTCTCGAGCTTATCGAAGCTAACAAGGGTGCATTCAAGGTGGCATTTTCAATTTCAGGATCGGCACTCGAGCAGTTCGACAGATATGCTCCGGAAGTACTTGATAGCTTCCGTAAGCTTGCTCAGACAGGTTGCGTAGAGTTCCTTTCAGAGACTTATTACCATTCTTTGGCATCTCTTGCATCGGAGTCAGAGTTCAAACATCAGGTGCAGAAGCATAAAGAGGCTATCGAACACTATTTCGGTGTGACTCCTAAGGCCTTCCGTAACACTGAGCTCATCTATTCGGATGCTATCGGTGAAATGGTATACGAGATGGGATTCAAGACCATGCTTACAGAGGGTGCTAAGCACGTTCTCGGATGGAAGAGCCCTAATTTCGTATATAAAGGTGCACTTGCTCCGAATCTTAAGCTTCTCCTTAAGAATGCTTCACTCAGCGATGACATTGCTTTCCGTTTCTCTGACAGTTCATGGGAAAACTGGCCGCTTACCAGCGAGAAATATCTCTCATGGCTCAAGGCAGCAGCTCAGAATGATGACATCATCAATCTTTTCATGGATTACGAGACCTTCGGTGAGCACCAGAAGGCAGCAAGCGGTATCTTTGATTTCATGAGATTCCTCCCTGAGGTAGTTCTCGCAGACGGAGAATTCGAATTCGTGACCCCATCACAGGCTACCAAGAAACATCGTCCTGTTGCTGATCTTGACGTTCCGGATCCGATCTCATGGGCAGACGAGGAGCGTGATGTCACAGCATGGCTTGGTAACGAACTCCAGAACGACGCTTTCAATAAGCTTAACGAACAGGCAGAGAAGCTTGCTTTACTCAATGATGAGACACTTTGGGCAGATTTCGGACATCTTCAGGAGAGCGACCACTTCTATTACATGTGTACAAAGTTCTTCTCTGATGGAGCAGTGCATAAATATTTCAACCCGTATGATACTCCGTATGAGGCATTTATAAACTATATGAATGTTTTGAGCGACTTTATTTTGCGAGTTGATGATGCAATTTCAATTTCAGATGTTAACTTTGCAGCCGCAAAAGTAAAGAAGGCTCCTGCAAAGAAGACAACTGCCAAGAAAGCACCAGCCAAGAAAGCACCAGCCAAGAAGACTTCTGCAAAAAAGACAGCTAAGAAATAACAGAGGGTTGTAAAATCCTATGTTTTGAATATTTCCCCGGACGGAACCTTACGAGGCTCCGGCCGGGGTAACTAAGTAAATTTATTTATATACATGAAAACAGAACTTATCAAGCCTGATTATCTGTTTGAGGTTAGTTGGGAAGTGTGTAACAAGGTCGGAGGAATCTATACGGTGATAGCGACCAAGTCCCTTTATCTGAAGAGCGAGTTCAACCGTCGGCACATCATGGTCGGTCCTGATGTGTGGATGGATGTAGAGAGTAATCCTGACTTTATCGAGGATCCTACACTCTACAGGTCCTGGAAGATGCAGGCTGCATCTGAAGGACTGAGAGTCCGTGTCGGAAGATGGAACGTTCCCGGAAAGCCAACTGCTATCCTTGTGGATTTCAAGCAGTTCCTTACAAGTCAGAACGAAATCCTTACCGAATTCTGGAAAAAGTTCGGTGTGGATTCCATAAGCGGTAACTGGGATTATCGTGAGTCTGCCTTGTTCGGTTATGCTGCCGGAAGGGTGATCGAGAGTTTCTGCAGATATAATCTCGATGCGTCTGACAAGGTGGTTGCCCAGTTCCATGAATGGATGACCGGTACCGGTCTTCTCTATCTCAAATCAGTCAATATCCCTGTTGCTACGGTCTTTACTACCCATGCAACCGTGATCGGAAGGTGCATTGCAGGAAACAATCTCCCTCTATACGATGGCATCATGGGATACAACTCTGATGAGAAGGCAAGACATTTTAATGTTGTCGCAAGACACTCCCTCGAGAAGAAGGCCGCTCAGAACAGCGACATCTTCACAACGGTCAGCGACATAACTGCCCAGGAGTGCAGACAGTTCCTTGGCAGAGCAGTAGATGTAGTGACTCCTAACGGATTTGAACCTAGCTTTACGCCTCCTACTGACGAAGAGTATGAAATCAAGCGTGAGGCAGCAAGACGGAAACTTACTGAAGTGGCCTCGGCCATGAGCGGTGAAGAATTACCTGAGAATGCCGTATTGGTCGGAATCGGAGGCCGTTACGAGTGGAAGAACAAGGGAATAGATGTGTTCATCGACGCCCTGAACAAGCTTAATGTGGAAGGGTACAAAGGAAAGCCTGTACATGCTTTCATCATGATTCCTTCAGGACATAACGGCCCTGACAAACAGCTTGCGGCAAAGCTTGCAGGAAATGAATCCACATATGTTACCGGAACATCACATTATCTGATGAATCCGGAGTACGATTCGGTAACAAGGCGTCTTAGAGAACTGAATCTGAATAATTCGACAGGAGATAAGGTCAAGGTATATTTCATTCCTTCGTATCTTAACGGCAATGATGGAATCTTCAACATGTCTTACTATGACCTTCTTGCCGGTCTGGATCTCACTGTGTTCCCTTCATATTATGAGCCATGGGGATATACACCGCTTGAGAGCCTGGCCTTCAGAGTACCTACCCTCACCACTACTCTTGCCGGTTTCGGCCTTTGGGTGCGTACCCACTATGGAAAGAAACATCCGGGCATCACAGTCCTTGACAGGGATGATTCCAATTATTTCGATGTAGTGGACGGAGTGGTAGAAAGAATCAAGGAAATCTCAGGTCTCCGCAAGGACACCAGAAAGAAATATATGCAGAATGCCAAGGAGGTGTCGGAGATAGCTCTTTGGGAAAACAATATCATTTATTATAAGGAAGCTTATTCTAAAGCTTTGGAGAAATTAATATCGGTCAACGGAGCTTATCCTATGATCAAGAATGAAAAATCTATGTACAAGAAGTTTGAAGTAAATCAACCTACCTGGAACAGCGTATTCGTGACACGTCATCTTCCAGAAAGTCTTAAAGATCTCGAAATATTGTCCAAGAACCTTTGGTGGTGCTGGAATGAGTCTGCGAAGAATCTCTTTGCATCTGTTGATCCACAGGCGTGGGAAGCCTCTGGACAGAACCCTATCGCAATGCTTGACAAAGTCAGCCACAAGAGATATCAGAAACTTGAAAAGGATACCAAGTTCCTTGCAGACATGAAGGCTGTCATGGACGAGTTCAACGGCTACATGGCACTTAAGGCAGAGCGTACCACTCCTTCAGTAGCTTATTTCTGTATGGAGTATGGCCTTGACACATCTTTGAAGATATATTCAGGTGGTCTCGGTATCCTTGCCGGTGACTATATCAAGGAGACTTCAGACATGAACACCAATCTCGTTGCAGTCGGTCTCCTCTATAGATTCGGATATTTCAACCAGAAGCTTACAGCTCAGGGCGAGCAGGTTGCAGAGGATGTGGCTCAGGACTTCATGAAGATCCCTGCATCTCCTGTCCGTGATGAGAACGGAAACTGGGTGTCGATCAGCGTCGCCTTCCCTGGACGTAACCTCAATGCACGTCTCTGGAGAGTGGATGTTGGTCGTACGGAGCTTTATCTTCTTGATACAGACATTCCTGAGAACCTTCCGGAAGACAGATCAATTACATATAACCTTTATGGTGGCGATTGGGAGAACCGTCTCAAGCAGGAACTTCTCCTTGGAGTCGGTGGTATCCGTGCCCTCCGCAAGCTCGGTATGAATCCTCAGGTTTATCACTGCAATGAGGGCCATGCTGCATTCATCGGACTTGAAAGACTCCGTGAGCTTATTGCTGAGGATAACCTTGAGTTCCAGGAAGCTCTTGAAGTAGTAAGAGCTTCATCACTCTTCACTACTCATACTCCTGTTCCAGCAGGACACGATGCATTCGATGAGGGCATGCTCCGTAAATACATCGGTCACTATCCGCAGCGTCTTAAGATCGATTGGGAGACTATGATGGGTCTTGGAAAGAACAACGGTGCCGATGTGAACGAGAAGTTCTCTATGTCCATTCTTGCCGCTAACATCTCACAGGGTGTGAATGGCGTTTCATGGCTCCACGGAGAAGTGAGCAAGGACATCCTTGGACACATGTGGCCTGGCTATCTCCCTGAGGAACTTCATGTAAGCTACGTTACCAACGGCGTACACTATCCTACATGGGCTGCTCCGGAGTGGAAAGAGGTTCATTCAAGAGTCTTCGGTGAGGAGTTCAAGACACATCATTATGACAAGTCATGCTTCGACGGTATATATAAAGTGTCAGACGAAGAGGTATGGAGCATCCGCACTTCACTCCGCAAGAAGCTTATCGACGAGGTGAAGAGAAGACTCTCTGACCCTGCAGCAGCAAGCCACTATTCACCAAAGCAGGTGGTGACAATCAAGGAAACACTCCGTGACGATGTACTTACAATCGGTTTTGCACGTCGTTTCGCTACATACAAGAGAGCACACCTTATTTTCCGTGACCTTGACAGACTTGCGGAAATCGTGAATGACCCTAAGCAGCCTGTACAGTTCCTCTTCGCAGGAAAGGCACATCCTGCAGACAAGGCTGGTCAGGACCTCATCAAGATGATCGTGGACATTTCAAAGCAGCCACGTTTCATCGGAAAGATCGTTTTCGTCCCTAACTATGACATTACAGTTGCGAAGTATCTCGTACAGGGAGTTGACGTATGGATGAACAACCCTACACGCCCTCTCGAGGCTTCCGGTACTTCTGGAGAAAAGGCTGCAATGAACGGTGTAATGCATTTCTCTGTACTCGACGGATGGTGGGTTGAAGGCTACAAGCAGGGTGCAGGATGGGCACTCCCAATGGAGCGTACCTACGATGACCAGAACTATCAGGACGAGCTCGATGCAGCTACGATCTATAATATCATCGAGAACGAGATCGCTCCTACATTCTACAACAAGAGCCTTTCAACAGGACGTTCTTCAGACTGGATCGAGTATATCAAGAACTGCGTGGCGCAGGTTGCATGCAACTTTACGACAAACCGTATGCTCACTGACTATATCAATCAGTACTATGTGCCTCAGGCAGAGCGTGTTGATGGCATTGTAGCAGATGATTATGCTCAGGCACGTGAGATCGCAGCATGGAAGAAGAAGCTTCGCCGTGAGTGGAAGAACGTTGAGGTTGTTTCAGTGTCAATGCCTGACAGCAACAGTGACAACTTTGCTATCGGAAACACTTTCAATGCAGAGATTGTCCTCAATATCGGTGACCTTAAGGCAGAGGAGATCGGAGTGGAGCTTCTTTTCGCAACATTCGACAAGAAGGGCAAGCTCCATATCCAGGAGAAGTATGATTTTGCTCCTGTTGAGTCTGAGGATGGTGTCGCTAAGTATACAGCAGCTATCAATCCTGACAGATCAGGTATCTATCAGGTAGCCGGACGTATCTATGCCAAGAACGACAAGATGCCTCACAGACAGGACTTTGAACTTGTAAGATGGTTGTAGCAACCGGTTTTTTTGACGGTGTCCATCTGGGACACCGTCAGGTAATAAGGCAGCTTGTGGAAGCTGCTGCGGAACGCGGGGATGAAAGCATGGTCATAACATTCTGGCCACATCCCCGGAATGTTCTGCAGAAGGAAGCAAGAAGCCTTAGACTTTTGAACACTCTTCAGGAAAAGAAGGATATCCTTCTTGAACTGGGAGTCGATAAAGTTGAAGTCCTTTCTTTTACGAAGGATTTCAGTTCCATGAGTACCGAAGAATACCTGAGGATGCTCATGGATGAATATGGTGCCAGAACCCTTCTGCTTGGTTATGACAACAGGATGGGTAATGATGCCAAAGGTGCGGATGAGGTGGCACAGACAGCAGCCGGTCTGGGACTTGAGGTTCTTAGGGCCTCGATGGTTCCTTCGGAGGAAGGTTTTGCAGTAAGTTCTACCAAGATCCGTCAAAGACTGGAGGCGGGAGATGTGGATGCTGCATCTGCCATGTTGGGTTATAACTACTTTATCCACGGTGTGGTTGTTGCAGGCAACCGCCTGGGGCGCAAGATTGGTTTCCCGACTGCAAACATGCAGCTTTATGAACCTTTGAAACTGATTCCTGGCAATGGGGTCTATTTTGTAAAGGTTGCTACTTTGGGAAGACAGTTATACGGAATGTGCAATATCGGGCACAGACCTACCGTAGGAAACGGGAACGCCCGTACTGTCGAGACCAATATTTTTGATTTTGATGAAGATATTTATGGTCTGGACATGGATGTGACCTTTCTGTCGAAAATCAGGGATGAGATAAGGTTCGATTCACTTGATGAACTTAAGTCTCAGCTTGAAAAAGACAGAAAAACATGTCTTGACTTTTTGAGTCACAATTTGTAAAACTGAATAGTTGAACTGATGGAAACCATTATCGGTCTTCTTGTGATACTGCTGCCTGTCATCTTCAAGGCCATCGAGAAGAAACTGCAGCAGTCCGGTCCGCAACCAGCAAAGGAAGAGTTGCCGGATCTGTCTGAACTTTTCGGTGAGGCCCTGGCTGAAGATGTACAGCAGGAGCCGGCTCCGGAACCTGTCCGTCCGGTCCGTCGTGCAGAACCTCTGCCTAAGCCTGCAGAGATGAAACGCCAGGCCAGAAAGATCAAGCCTATCCTTATGGAGGAACCGGAAAAGAAAAGGGAAAAGATCGATCCTAAGAAACTGATCATCTATTCAGAGATAATGAAACCGAAATGCAACGAATAACATTAAAATAATATAATTATGGCACTTCAATACATGACCCAGGAAGGTCTTGACAAACTGAAGAAGGAACTTGCTGAGGCAATCGCCCAGCGACCTGTAATTTCTGCAGCTATTGCAGAGGCCAGAGATAAGGGCGACCTCTCTGAAAATGCGGAATATGAGGCTGCTAGAGAGGCTCAGGGATTGTTGGAACTTAATATCTCCAAGCTGCAGAATCTTGTGGCTAATGCAAGGGTGATCGATGAATCTCAGATTGGTACCGACAAAGTGCAGATGCTTAATAAGGTTAAGGTTAAGAATCTTAATACCAATCAGATAATGAACTTTACCCTAGTGAGTGAGAACGAGGCTGACTTCATGGCAGGCAAGCTTGCTGCCAAGACTCCTATCGGTCAGGCACTGATGGGACATGCTGTAGGTGATGTTGTGGAAGCCAAGGTTCCTGCTGGTGTAATCAAGTTCGAAATTCTGGATATTACTCTTTAAGCTATGGCAACTATTTTTACGAGAATCGCCAAAGGAGAGATTCCGTCATACAAGGTGGCGGAGAATGAGGAGTACTATGCATTTCTTGATATAGCTCCTATGGCTAAGGGTCACACTCTTGTGATTCCCAAGAATGTTGAGGATGATTACATCTTCAATCTTGATGAAAAGACCTATATGGGATTATGTGCTTTTGCACGTAAGGTGGCTCAGGCAATCAAGGCAGCTCTTCCATGCAAGAGGGTAGGAGTGGCAGTGCTTGGAATGGAAGTTCCTCACACCCATATCCATCTGGTTCCACTCAATGTTGAGGCCGACATGGATTTCAGAAAACCTAAACTGGAACTTTCTTCGGAGGAGTTCTCCGAGATTGCTTCTGCAATATATGAAGAGTATGTCAAGATTCAGTAGATTCATTCTTTTTGTATCGTTGGCTGTCGTGGCGGCTTCATGTTCTGATGTAGCTGTCATTGAAGGAACGATTGCTCAGGCACCGTCTTCGGAAGTTGTAGTCAAACTTCTGAATGTCAATCAATATGATGTTGTGGATACGCTGTCTCTTGACGAAGCGGGGCGTTTTGAATGTAAGGTTGAAATTGCAGAAGGTCAGCCTGAATTTGTATATGTCTTCCGCAACGGAAGACGTCTCGCGTCTCTTATCCTGGAGAAAGGAGACAAGGTTTCTTTTATTGCCGATACCCTAGGCAACTACACTGTTGAGGGCTCAGAGGAGTCAGCAAAGCTTGCACAGGTGGAGGCCGAGCATGCAGCAGTATCAAGGAATATGGAGCAGCTGGCTTCAAGACTTGAAAATGTAAAGCCTGGATCTGTCGAAGAGTCTGAAATCAAGTCCGAGATCGGTGCTGAATATATCAGATATTACAGAAGCCGTGTAAAGTATGTGTTGGAAAACAGCAAATCCCTGACTGTAGTTCCGGTCCTGTACCAGAAAGTGGCAGAAACTATTCCGGTCTTTTCTCAGAATACAGATGCAATACATTTCAGTAATCTTGCAGATTCATTGGAGGTCGTATATCCTGAATCCAAATATGTAAAGGCCTTACGTAAAGAAGCGGAGAGACGTTTTGCCGTCCTGGATCTTCAGAACCGCCTCAGTACTGCTGAGGAGGTTGGCTTCTTTGACATAGAGCTTCCGGACGTACGCTCGCAGAAAATAAAATTGAGCGATATGGATTCAAGGGTGATTCTTGTATATTTCTGGAGTCCTGCGGATGCTGCACAGAAGATGTTCAATCTGGATGTACTCAAACCGGTATATGAGGAGTTCCACAAGAAAGGATTTGATATATATCAGGTTGCTCTTGATCCTGACAAGGCTTTATGGGCGAGTGTCATGAAGGAACAGAATCTCCCATGGGTCAATGTGTGTGACGGCTTGGGAACAGCATCCAGATATGCGGCAACATACAACATATCTTCAGTCCCTACCGCCTTCATCATAAAGGACGGAGCTTTGACAGATGCTGCATTCACTGATGAAAAGTCGCTGAGGAAGCGTCTGAATGAACTTCTTGGAAGATGATCAGAAAAGCTTTTTCTTGCTGACAGTGGCAACGAATTCCTTAAGATAGAACGGTTCGAAGTACGCAACGTCTTCGAATCGTTTTTCGTTATAGGCCTTGAGAGCAGGTATCGGCATTGATGATGCCTTCGGATTGCACTGGCAGAAATGGGCATTCGGATGCTTGATTACATCTGCACATTTTCCTGCTCCGTCTCCGATGAACAGCACCGGACCTTCGTCAAGACATTCCGCAAAACTGCTTTCGTCTATTATGGCCGGAGCTGTTTCGCTGATCTGCATCCATCTGCATTCTTCTGCTGCCGCATCCATAGAGAACTTTGCGGTGTAGACCTCCATACGTCGGGCATCTATCATAGGAATGATATATCTGCAGCCTTCCGGAATGATGTCTTCCTTTATTGCCTGTGCGACGAGGGTGTCAAGCGTTCCGACTGCTAAAAGCGGCAGTCCGCTTCCGAAACACAGTCCTTTGGCTGTAGAAACCCCGACTCTGAGTCCGGTGTAGGAACCAGGTCCCATGCTCACACATACGGCGTCGCAATCCTTCAGGGAAATATTGTTTTCTGCAAGGATATCGCTGACAAAAACGGCTGTCAGTGATGCATGTGCCTTCGGTGCGGAACTCTCTTTATATGACCTGATTACTTCATTTTCAGCAAGAGCGGCCGAGCAGAGTGCAGTTGATGTTTCTATAAGCAGGATTCTAGCCATTTAATAAGATTTTTAGAGGTTGCCTGTAACCAGGGATTTCAGATATGGGAACACTGTGTCTGCGATTTCCTTGAGCGGGTTGTAAAGGATGGATGCATTCAAGGTGTCTTTATCGACAAGGTCGAAAGATGTGTTCAGGGAGTCGAACAACAGGATGACCATACCGATAAGCAGGGAGTATTTTGCTATGGAAAACACGGCTCCAAGCAATTTGTTGAGCCATCCCAGCATTATCAGATGGATAAGTGCCTCAATAAGTTTTGACAGCAAGGTCATGATTACGGAGACGACGATCAGAATCAAGGCAAACGCCATGACATTGAGGACTTTTATGTCGGCCTTGATGAAACCTGCAAGCCATTCGCCTGTCGGTGAGGCAAACCTGAAAGCCAGCCAGATGCTCAGAATCAATGATATGATTGCAATGACCTGAGAGATCAGGCCTTTTCTGATTCCCTGTATCAGGGCAGGAATAAAGCATATTAAAAGAATGGCGTCCAGTATGTTCATAAATCCCTTAAAATGTGTATATTTGCAGATTGAATAAATCCGGGCGGATGTTTCGCCTGCAAAAATAGATAATTATTTTCAGAATGCTGCCATTCATGCGGTTTTGTCGATATGGCAACTTGATGAAAATTGACGGAAAATTGGAAAAATTAACATATTATGTCGTTTAGAGAGTATAAAGGTCTTGACCTCGTGACGATCGGCAATGAGGTGCTTGACAGATGGAGAAAGAATCATGCTTTTGAGAAATCCCTTGAACTGAGGGAGGGTGCCCCTGAATTCATTTTCTTTGAGGGCCCGCCTTCTGCCAACGGTATGCCTGGCATACACCATGTCATGGCCCGTTCGATCAAGGATGCCATCTGCCGTTACAAGACTCAGAGCGGTTATAAGGTAAATCGTCGTGCTGGTTGGGATACTCATGGACTTCCTGTTGAGCTTGGTGTTGAAAAGCTTCTTGGAATAACCAAGGAGGATATCGGAACCAAGATCACCGTTGAAGAGTACAACAATGCATGTCGCAGAGAGGTCATGAAATACACTGCAGAGTGGGTGAATATGACCGAAAGAGTGGGTTATTGGGTTGATATGAACGATCCGTATATAACTTATGACAACCGCTATATCGAGACTCTCTGGTTCCTTCTCAAGAAGATTTATGACAAGGGACTTCTCTATAAGGGAAAATCCATCCAGCCATACTCTCCGGCTGCAGGAACAGGACTCAGCACCCATGAACTTAATCAGCCTGGCTGCTACCGTGATGTCAAGGATACCACTGCGACCGTTCAGTTTGCTGTGATCCGCAACGAAAAGTCAGAGTTCCTCTTCAGCGAGGGAGTTCCGGCTTATATCCTTGCATGGACGACTACTCCATGGACCCTGCCTTCGAATACTGCTCTTTGTGTGGGTCCTAACATCGACTATGTCCGTGTCCTTTCATTTAACCCATATACCGGCCAGCCGGCTCTCTATGTAGTTGCCGAGGCTCTTGTCAATTCGCTTTTCAATCCAAAGGCTGCGGAAGTGGCATTTGAGGATTACAAGGCCGGTGACAAGCTTGTACCGTTCAAGGTGCTTGACGGAAAGCTTAAGGGAACAGACCTGACAGGCATCAGCTATGAGCAGCTCATCCCATGGTTCAATCCGGGAGAAGGTGCATTCAAGGTTATCCCTGGAGACTATGTGACCACTGAAGACGGTACCGGAATCGTCCACATCGCCCCTACTTTCGGTGCAGATGACGCCAAGGTGGCAAGGCTTGCAGGCGTACCGGGACTTCAGGTAGTTGACCGTAACGGTGACCTACAGGCACAGGTGGACCTTCGCGGCCGTTTCTTCCGCATCGAGGATCTTGATCCTGAGTATGCTGCAGCAAACATGTCACCTGATTATGCGGAATGGGCCGGACGTTATGTGAAGAATGCCTACGATGCAGAACTGCCTGCCGATGCTCCTACTCTTGATGTGGACCTCTGTGTTATGCTCAAGCAGCAGAACAAGGCGTTCAGGATCGAGAAACATACACATAATTATCCTCACTGCTGGCGTACGGACAAGCCTGTCCTCTATTATCCTTTGAACTCATGGTTCATCAGGACGACAGCAGTACGCGAGAGGATGATGGAACTCAACGAGCAGATTACATGGAAGCCTGAATCTACCGGAACAGGACGTTTCGGCAAGTGGCTTGAGAATATCCAGGACTGGAACCTCAGCCGTAGCCGTTACTGGGGAACACCTCTCCCTATCTGGCAGACAGAAGACGGCAAGGAGGCGAAGTGCATCGGTTCTATCGCAGAGCTTTATGCAGAAATAGAGAAGGCTGTCGCTGCGGGCATCATGTCGGAGAATCCGTTTGCTGCAAAAGGGTTCGACCCGTCAGACATGTCGAAGGAAAATTATGACAAGATCGATATCCACAGACCTTATGTCGACAATATCTTCCTTGTTTCTGACAGTGGAAAGAAGATGGTACGTGAGCTTGACCTGATTGACGTATGGTTTGATTCTGGAGCCATGCCTTATGCACAGGAGGGCCTCCGTAACCTTGATTCCGAGAAATTCGGAATTACTGCAGACTTCATTGCCGAGGGTGTGGACCAGACCAGAGGATGGTTCTATACGCTTCACGCAATCAATACAATGGTCAGCGACAAATGTGCGTTCAAGAGGGTGATCTCAAACGGACTCGTTCTTGACAAGGACGGAAACAAGATGAGTAAGCGTCTTGGAAATGCCGTGGATCCGTTCTGGGCACTTGATACATATGGAGCAGATGCCCTCAGATGGTATATGCTTACAAATTCACAGCCTTGGGACAACCTTCGCTTTGATGCATCAGGCGTGGATGAGATAAGAAGAAAGTTCTTCGGAACCCTGTATAATACATATTCGTTCTTCGCTCTTTATGCGAATATCGATGGCTTTGACCCTAAGGCTGAGTTGGTTCCGCTGTCAGAGCGTCCGGAAATCGACAGATGGATCATCTCTCTTCTCAATACCCTTGTAAAGGACGTTGTAGCTGCTTATGAGGACTACGACATTACCACAGCAGGCCGACTAATCCAGGATTTTGTCTGTGACCATGTCAGCAACTGGTATGTGCGCCTTGGTAGAAAGAGATTCTGGGGTGGTGAGATGAATGTTGATAAGCTGTCGGCTTATCAGACTCTTTATCAGGTGCTTGTGGCTGTTGCCAAGTTGTCTGCACCGATCGCTCCATTCTTTATGGACCGTCTCTTCCTTGATCTTGTAGAGGGTGAGGAGTCTGTTCACTATGTTGCAATGCCGGAGTATGATCCAGCTGTTGTCGATAAGGATCTCGAAGAGCGTATGGCACTTGCCCAGAGGGCGACTTCAATGGTGCTTGCACTTCGTCGTAAGGCTGAAATCAATGTCCGCAAGCCGCTCTCGAAGATCATCATACCTGTTATCGATGAGCATGTGAAGGAACAGCTTGAACTTGTGAAGACCTTGATTCTCAATGAGGTGAATGTAAAGGAGGCAGAGTTTATCTCCGACACAGCCGGCTTGATAACAAAGAAGATCCGTCCGAACTTCAAGACACTTGGAAAGATCTACGGCAAGCAGATGAAGGAGATTGCAGCTGCATTCGGTACGTTGTCTCAGGAAGTGATTTCTACAATCCAGGCTTCCGAGGCCTCTGGCACGGGATATGTTTTGAATCTGCCTTCTGGTGATGTGACCTTGAACAAGGGAGACTATGAAATATCTTCTGAAGATATGCCAGGTTGGCTCGTGGCAACAGAAGGTTCGATGACAATCGCTCTGGATGTGACTATTACAGAAGCTCTTAAGCAGGAAGGAGTTGCACGTGAGCTCATCAACAGAATCCAGAATCTTCGTAAGAGCAGCGGATTTGATGTGACTGACAAGGTCTATGTCAAGATATTTGCAGACGGCTCTGACGGAGAGGAAATTTCGGCATCTCTTGCCAACTTCGCCGATTATGTTGCGGCACAGACATTGGCTCTGGAGGTTGCACATGCTCCAATGTCCGAGGCTGGTGATGCTCCGGAGGTAGAGTGGAACGAGGGAATGATACGTATTGCAGTAACAAGACGATAATAATACTTAAAACTATAAATTATGGCAGAAGAAATGAAGAACGTATCTGAAAAAGTACGTTACAGTGATGAGGAACTCCAGGAGTTCAAGGCTATAATCCTCGAGATGCTTGAAAAGGCAAAGAAGGAATATAAGCACCTCCGTGACATTGTCACACATGACTCCAGCAATGATATCGAGGATACTTCGCCTACATTCAAGATCATGGAAGAAGGTGCAATGACTCTATCTAAAGAAGAGGCAGGTGCATTGGCTCAGCGTCAGTACAAGTTCATCCAGAACCTTGAGGCAGCTCTCATCAGGATAGAGAACAAGACATACGGTGTATGCCGTATGACAGGTAAGCTGATCCCTAAGGAAAGACTCCGCCTCGTGCCTCATGCAACCCTTACTGTTGAGGCGAAGGAGATGATGAATAAGAATAAATAAGTCCTTATGAAGATTTCCAGAGGAAAGGGACTTATAATTCTAGGGACGCTTTTAGTCGTCATCGATCAGATTTTCAAGGTACTCGTCAAGACCAATATGGATCTTGGCGAGACCATTGATGTCATAGGCGACTGGTTCAAGCTTCATTTTGTCCTGAATAAGGGAATGGCATTCGGTATGGCATTCGGTGGCGTCTGGGGCAAGTTGCTCCTTTCGGTTTTCCGAATTGTCCTGTTCGGTGCCTTATGCTGGTGGATATCTTCCTTGACAAAGAAAAAGGAAACTCCGACCGGTGTGCTCGTCGGATTGACGATGATTACAGCCGGAGCCTTGGGAAACATCATAGATTGTTTCTTTTACGGACTTATATGGCCGGAGACTATAATGCCGGGAGCACCTTTCGCCTTCCTTTTCGGTCAGGTCGTGGATATGCTTTATTTCCCATTGTTTGAATATAAGCTTCCATGGATGGAATATCCTCAGACCTTTTTCGGGGCAGTGTTCAACTTCGCAGATTCTTGTGTGACCTGCGGTGCATTCTATCTGATTCTTTTTCAGTATAAATTCTTCTCAAAGGAAGATCAGAAATAAAATCTGAAGCCGATAGATGGTTTCATTATGCTTGAAAGATTGAAGTCAACGTTGTGATTGCTCACTGTGACTTTGGTCTTTTCTTCTTTTATGCTCTCCATGTCGTAGTATAGACCTCCGAAACTGACTCCTATGCCGATCTGCTTTGTGGCCTTGATTTCAAAGGCCAGCAGATCAAGACCCATCTTGAAACGGAAGGCAGTTGCATTTTCCGAGTATGAATTGAATCCGAATCCAATAGAAAAGGATGGTGCATAATACAGCCTGTTGGCTAGAAGTGAGATGAAGTATCTGGCTTCAGGAGCAAAGAGCAAGGAGTTGGAACCTTTGGATGAATTGTGTTCATAAATAAGGTCTGCTCCGATTTCAAGATTCTTCTCTATGAAATATCCATAGCTTCCGTTGATTGAGATTCTTGTATCTTTTGGAGTTGTAATCGTGCTTCCTCCGCTTATTGCGGTGATTGTGCTGCCGCCGGAGATGGCGAGGTTTCCGGAGATTGTCTGGGTACCGACTTTCTGTGCGTGCATGGCTATGCAGCATAAGGTGGCTGCGAGAACTGTCATTATTCTTTTCATGGTCTCATTATTTGTCTGTAAAGATAAGATAATTTTGCTATTTGAATGCAAGAGTGAAGACTGTTTCCTTTTCATTGCTGCGGGCCAGCGTCAGCGAACCATTGTGCATCCGCATGATCTGGCGGGAAAGGCTCAATCCGATTCCGGTTCCATCCTGCTTGGTAGTGAAGAACGGAACGAAGATTTCTTCCTGACTCTCGCGGCTGATAGGAAGGCCATCGTTTGTCACATTGATGATGACTTGCTCCGAAAGATTTATTTCTGCTGAGATTTCGATGTTTTTGGCTTCTGCCTGTATTGCATTTCTGACCAGATTGATGAGGATCTGGGTAATCTGTCCCTGATCAGCGTACAGAAGTACATCTTCGGACTTTTCTATATATGTGCATACGGCATTGGAAATCACAGCCTGTTCATGAGTCAGATTCATTACCCTCTCTGCGATTTCCCTGAAGTAGAAGGCCTTCTTTACAGGAGGAGCTATCCGAGTGAGATTCCTGTATGAATCCACGAATTTTATCAATGCCTTCGAAGATTCGGAAATGGTGCTGAGACCGTTCCTTACCTCCTCGCTTACCCCGTCAAAACTTAAAAGGGTGTCGCTAAGCGAAGATATTGGTGTAATGGTGTTCATGATCTCATGAGTCAGAACCCTGATGAGCTTGGACCATGACTGTTGCTCGTTCTCCGCAATCTCGTTGCTGATATCATTGAAAGCAATGACCCGGACTGTATCATTGTTGATTGTCGCCTCAGCTGCGGTCAACGAAATTGTCATCTTTCCACTCTCATTGTAATAGCTTGCCTTTTCCTCACTGCCGTCTGCAATAGTCCGGAATATCTGATAAAGCGGGTCGCTTACAGCACGAATCTGTCTGATGTGTCCAAGCGTAGCAATACCAAGCAGATGGAGAGCGGTGTTATTGCAATATGCAACCCGGCCGTCTTTCTCGATGACTGCAATTCCTGTCTTGACATGGTCCAGCATCAGACCAAAGTATTTCTCCTGCTCTATGATCTCGTGCCTTTCCTTATCGAAAATATTGCGGAGGCGGTTGAGAATGCGGTTGAATCTGCGTCCCCTCAGGCTCTTTTCATCAAATCTGAAGTTCAGTTCCTTATCTTCCATGGCATCCAGCATATAGGCGACCTTGCCTCTCATCTTTCTGGATGTGATAATTGAGGCGACAGCGGCTGCCAGAATTGCAGCCGCAACAGCAATGAATATGGTCTGTATCGTTGTCATTTAGAGCGAGCGGAGCGGGTCGAGAAATCTAAATATTATACTTCTTCAACTTTGCATAAAGCGTAGGACGACTTATCTCCAACGACTTAGCCACCATGGAAAGATTCCCTCCGAATCGGGCCATAGCCGCACGGATTGTCTTCTCTTCTGTCTCTTCCAATGTCTCGTTTCCTGACATTTCCTGTCTATCGTTCAGCATGATGTCACGAGGCAGTTCGATGTCCGCGACGTCAAGTGTAGTGCCTTCTGACATGATGACAGCCTTTTCTATGCAGTTTGACAGCTCGCGGATATTACCGCTCCATGAATGTCCCTTCAGGAGTTCGATTGCATCTGAGGAAAGCCCCTTCAGGTCTCTTCTGTATTTCTCTGCAAAATTCTTGACAAACATCTCCGCCAGTGGTGCAATCTCGTCTTTCCTCTCCCTTAAAGCCGGAAGGTGCAGTTCGAAAGTATTGATCCTGTAGTATAGATCCTGGCGGAATCCGCCGTTTGCGACCATCTGTTTCAGATCTTTGTTAGTGGCACATATCAGTCTGATATCCACGGTAATAGGCTTATTGTCTCCTACTCGTGTGATACATCTGTTCTGAAGGGCACGCAGCAGCTTTGCCTGAAGATGCAGCGGAATGTTGCCGATCTCGTCAAGGAAGAGCGTACCGCCATTGGCCTGTTCAAACTTTCCTACATGGTCATTATGTGCATCTGTGAATGCTCCCTTGACATGGCCGAAGAGTTCGCTTTCGAAAAGAGTGTCCGTGATGGCTCCAGCATCGACGCATACCATAGGTCTGAGGGATCTGTCCGACATCCTGTGAATTTCTCCTGCAAGGACGTCCTTTCCTGTGCCGTTCTCGCCTGTAATAAGTACGGTCGCATCAGTCGGAGCTATCTTCTCCACTGTCTGCCTTAAACCGGTCATCACAGGTCCTTTACCCCAATACATCTTCATTGAAGATGGCTGGATGGCATTTTTAGCCTCTTTGTTTCTGTTCTCGTATGCCGCCTTGAGAGTGTCAATCAGTTTGTCGTTATCCCAAGGCTTCACGATGAAGTCAAACGCACCTCGTTTCATTCCTTCTACAGCCAGCTGGATGTCAGCGTATGCGGTGAACAGCACAACCTCAGTCTCCGGCGTCCGTTTCTTTATTTCTGAAAGCCAGTAAAGGCCCTCGTTACCGGTATTGATGTCAGTGTGGAAGTTCATGTCCAACAATACGACATCCGGACGGAAGTCTGCCATCTTGCTCACCAGTTCCTTTGGAGACGGAATCAGTTCTACCTGTGGGAAATGCAGTGGCAGCAGAACCTTCAATGCCGCCCTGATTCCGCTGTTGTCATCAACAACAAGTATTTTTGCCTTGCTTTTTGCCATGTTTCTTTCAACTGCTCTGCGAAGACAGATCTTCGTAGCCGTTATTTTCCATCCTATGCTTTTCACATAGGGCAACTATCTGATCGATATTCCTCTGAATCAGTTTTATAACCGTCGTTTCAGCAAATATAGATAATTTCTCCTCGGAATACAAGTTCCTGACCACCGCTCCTGATTGTCCTATGCCCGGCTCCTGTTGTCATGCCCGGCTCCGACCGGGCATCTACTCCTTCTTCAGTGCTTCGGCCGGGTTGATGTGCATCAGACGAAGGGCCTGGATGGTGACGGTCGCGAGGGTCATCAGCAGGACGATGGCGAGGGCGGCGAGGTAGATGGCCGGGGAGTTCCCGATACGTACCGGATATGCCTGGAGCCATCGGCCGAAGTAGGCATATGTCAGCGGTATCGCAACGGCTGCACCGGTCAGGATAGGTGCGATGAAGCCCCATACAGTCATCCAGAATACAGCCCCGTGCGAGATTCCGAATACCTTCCGCACGGCTATGTCGTGCCTGTTAGTCTGTGCGTAATAACTGCTTAAGGCGATGATGGCAAGAGCAGTCATGATCATACTGATGATGGCAAATACCGCTATGAGCCTCATCATCCTGTTCTCATCCTCATAATTCATCATTCCCCATTCCTCAAGGGTGTGGATGTGCAGCTGGTCATTATACAGTCCCTTGTCCATATAGAACTGACGGATCGCATCCCTTGCTTCATACTGGTCGCCGGACACCTTTACAAGAAGATTATTGCCAATCCATTCTATGGCTGTTTCATTAATCTGCACATCAAATATCGTCTTGCTTTTTGCCACTTCCTTGATGTTGCCAATATGAAAATCCTCCAATATTCCCACAATCCTGCCGGACCAGTCAATCTCTTCTAATGAATTGTGAATTTCATAACTGCTTTCAGACAGATAAGTCTGCCGGTTGGCCATACCTGAAACATCAAGATATTCCTTGACCTTGAATCCCAATATATCAAATGCAGACTGATCGCATGTGAGATTGCACCATTTTATATCGTCTTCAAGATTCTGTATAGAAGCATGTCTTATAAACTCATTGATAGTGCATCCTATATCTTCTACAAAATGCAGATTACGGAGCTCATCCTTGTAATTCATATATGACTTTTCATCTCCGTTGATCTGTATGATGTTCTCCGTATTATAGCCGACAGGATAATCGGTCATCTTCTTTGTCTGCATCATGATCCCGATGCCGAAAATCACTGTCGCAATGCAGATTGCACTCTGGAAGCCGATGAATATCTTTCCCATAACCGCCTTGTCGTGGTAACGGCTTTCTCCGCGGATCACATCGATCGGGCGGTATCTTCTGTTGATCATGAAGTTGATGCTGCTCGCACAAGCTGCTGTCAGTACAGCTGTGATTACAATAGCTACAACTACAGCAGCATTGCCTAATGGGCTGATTTCTATGCCTAAGAATGAACTTAATTCATTCTGGAATGCAAAAATCAGCATGACTGCCAGAATGCAGGAACTTCCGACAAGGATCAATGATTCAGCAAGTCCTCTCAACACAATCTCTCTTCCAGAGGTGCCCAGCAGAGATCTGGTAGCCGCCTCCTTGAGTCTGAAACGGGAGAAGGCAACAGTCAGCGATATGTAATTCAGGAGAGCGAAAGCAAGGATGACTATACATATCAGGCTGAATGCGTTAGAGAACTTAGGAACCGAGATATGGCGATAGTTGTATGCCGGTATCTTTCCGTCCTTGATGTCCTCAAACGGAATGATGTCGGTCTGCTGGAAGTCCCGCTGGTCGTATTCGTTCTCGGTCTTGTGAGTCCTGATAAGGTTCAGAATTGCCTTTATATCCTTCTTCGAATTCGGTTTGAACATATAACTGTTTCTATGATATGGAGCTTCATAAAAACTTATGTATAGGTCTGCATCAGGAAGGACGTTTTTTCCCAGTTCCTCCGCTATACCCGTGATCGTATATACACCCCTTATGTCCCAATCTGCATAAAGGCTGATGCTTTTTCCGATCGGATATTCATCGGGAAAGACTGCGTCTGCAAGATGCTTTGACAGCACGACATGACCTCTTGGCAGTAGCGGCTTTTCGTCCTGATTGACCGGACCATCAACCATAAAGGCACCGCCACCTGAACTGACAAAAGGCATTTCTGCTCCATTCACTTTCAAAGCCTGCTCCGGATCACCGTTGTCCAGGTCGATTCCGAAGAAACTGAAAAAGTTGGATGTGACCTCCATAGGGGAGACGAACAGGCTGTCTCCATTCTCCTTTTTCATCATCACTTGTCTGACAGGATTGAAACGGCACCATTCCTTTACCATCGGAATCTGATCAAGGAATGACCCTACACTTCCGTAATGACCTATCGAGGCATACTCTCCCGTAGTGGCTAATGAATAAATTTCATCTGCGTACTTTATATCGTCATTGACCTGACTCTTCTCGATAAGTATCGACCCAAGAACTATAAGAAACGCCAGCGCAAGGCTGAGGCCCACCACCTCGATCGCGGTGTACAGCTTGTTTCTGGAAAGGAATCTTAAATAGCTTTTCATGTTTTGTTGTATATAGTCCTTATTCCTGTCATTTCGACCGAGCGAAGCAAGACTCCACTTCGTTCCGCCCGAAATGGCAATAAAGTCTCTATTCTGTTTTAAGTGCATTGGCCGGATCAGCGGTTGCAGCCTTCCAGCTTCTGATGACCACCACGCCGATGGTTACTGCAAGCACAGCCACAAGAGCAAGTGCGAACACCCACCAGTACATAGGACAGCGGTTTGCGAATGTTGCAAGATAGCGGTCTGTTATGATCCAGCTTAGAGGAGCAGCGACAGCATAGCATACAAGCACAATCTTCACGAACTTGCTGCAGAACATTGCCAGTATCTCATTTATGGTGGCTCCATTCACCCTGCGGAGAGCAATCTCTCTTCGGCGATACTTTGTCTCGAACATGACCAGACCGAATACTCCCATAAGCGATATGATCATTGCAACAAGAGTGAAGAGGCTGATAAGCAGTGAGAGGTCTTCTTCTTTCTTGTATTGGGCGTTGATGTTCTCGTCGAAGAAATGAATATTCCATTCTTCCGGCGATACATCTGTCTCGAGACAGCTCAATACTTCCCTGATGTGCCTCATGACATCCTTATAATCAGCGTTGGCATTTACCCTTATGAAGCAGGTTCCGGGATGATACCAAGGATCTTTACCGAAAAGATATAATGCGAATGGCTGTACGTCCTTCTTCAAGGTCATGAAGCTGAAATTCTCGCAGAAACCTACGATTTCTGAAGGTTCACCTGTATGCCCTTCGATCCGGTCTTCGAGTGTGAAACCGTATTTCTCCTGTGCAGCCTTATTGAAAATGAACGTGCCGTGACTGTTGTGTTCATCCGCCTTAATGAAACTTCTTCCTTCACTTATGCCGATTCCCATGAACTGAGGAAAGTCGTAGGCGACAGGATAGCATTGAAACATTACTATCTGCCCCTTCCAGTCTCGGCCCCATCCCATTCTTTCCGCGGCGAGAAGATCTCCGTTAGCCCATGTCACATCCTTTATCTGATGATTCTGTCTAAGCCTTTCTTCCACTTCCTCTGCTCTTGAACCTATGTCGTTGCCTAAGTGGATATACAGCAGTTGTTCTTTGTCGAATCCCATGTCATGGTTGATCATATACCTCCATTGAAGTCCGATGAAGCAGGAGCATATTGTAAGGCATATTGAGATGACAAATTGGACTCCTATCAGTGTGTAACGGATGAACTGTCCAGTCTTTGTGCCGCTGAAGGAACCTTTCAGCACCATCGCTGGCATGAATGAGGTTATATAGAATGCCGGATACAGACTTGACAGGACAGAAACTGTAACGGCAATGATGACAGTAATGGCACATATTTCAGGATTTGCAGCAAATCCGGCATCTGCTGTGATAAGGTCTGCCGCCTGACTTGTGTTGAACAGCAATACGGATATGAAGGCCAATGACAGGATGAAGATTATCTGTGTCAGGCTTTCTTTGACTATGTCAATTATCAGTTCACTTCTCGAGCTGCCTAGAACCTTTTTTGTGTTGACGGCTTTTATACGTTCCGGAATCTGTGCAAAGAAGAAGTTGATGTAGTTTATGACTGCAATCCCAATTATCATGAGTGCAACCAGAAACAGTATGAAGGTTGTCTTTTTGTTTCCCCTTTCAATGTTGGTGTTTATCTCATCGTTGAAATATAAGTCCCGTAACGGAATAAGGCTGAAGGCTGCAGAGGAAATCAGTTTGGCAACCGTTTCATCGAACTCTTCCTGACTCATACCCATCTCCTCAGGGGGCGGCATGTTGCCGAAATATTTCTCCATGTAGCACTTACGTACCAGATCCTGACCTATTCTCTCCATTTCGCTGACCATCTCAGGGTCATGTACCTTTATGAAATAAGTATATCCCCATTCAGCAAAGGAATCTATCTTTTCGTCAGCAATGTTCCTTATTACATCAAATCCTTTGAAATGAGAGTTTTGAGGCAGATCCTCATAGATTGCCGCTATTGTGAGAATTTCGTCGTTATGATATAGCACGGAACCAGCTTTCAGATCGAATCTGTCTGATATGCTTTTGCTTATACCAAGTGTGTTCCTGTCTGTGATTTCGTTCAGGGACCCTTCAACTGCTTTCAGGCCTATTACGTCGGTTGCCTTTCCACTTATGTCTGCAACGTGCATGAACAGACTTTCCTCGCTGCCGTTACGGTCTCTTTGAAACCGCATACCCTTTAGATTGGCAATACGTATGATGCCTCCGCATTCGATGTTCGGGGAAGACTCCAGAATCATTTCTGCCAGAGGACGGCAATAATACAGGTTTTTTCTGGAACTGCCTTCCATGTCTTCTGAAGCGATGACAAAGACTTTATCTGATTCGTCGATACCTTTGTTGAAGTTAAGGTCGTAACTCACCTGAACCAGAATTATATAGAAAGCTGCGAAAGCTACTGCCATACCCAGCATGTTGAGGATGCCGGATATGGTTGAGCCACCTTTTCTTATTATATTGAATGATGTCATTATAATTCGTTCTTTACGTCGCTTACGATCTGTCCGTCGAAGAGGTTCACGACCCTCTGAGCCACGGATGCATCCTTCTGGGAGTGGGTTACCATCACGATTGTCGTACCTTCCTTATTGAGTTCTGTGAGGAGATCCATCACTTCCTTTCCGTTCTTTGAATCGAGATTACCGGTAGGCTCATCGGCGAGGATCAGTTTAGGATTCGACACGACAGCACGGGCGATGGCTACACGTTGCTGCTGACCGCCGGAAAGCTGCTGAGGAAAGTGCTGTGCCCTGTGGCTGATGTTCATCCGCTTGAGCATCTCGGTCACACGCTGCTTTCTTTCTGATGAACTGATGTTGAGATATTTCAGAGGAAGTTCCACATTCTCATATACATTTAGTTCGTCGATCAGATTGAAACTCTGGAATACGAAGCCGATGTTGCCCTTGCGGAACTTGGTGCGGTCTTTCTCCTTGAGCTTTGCTACCTCCTGTCCGAGAAGCATATAGCTGCCTTCTGTAGGATTGTCAAGAAGACCGAGAATGTTCAGGAGGGTTGACTTGCCACATCCTGAAGGGCCCATGATGGCCACGAATTCGCCATCCTTGATTTCGAATGACACACCGTTAAGTGCTGTAGTCTCGATTTCCTCTGTACGGAAAACCTTGCTGAGGTTTGATACTGTGATCATAATATAAGTTGTTTTATGTTAATTATTTATATTCTTTACTCTTTCTTTAATGCCTCGACCGGGTTGGTGCGGGCTGCACGGAGGGTCTGCCAGAGGACGGATGCCAGGGAGGTCAGGAAGACTGCAATGGCAGCGACGACGAACACCCATGCAGGAAGTTCCATCCTATAGACAAAGGTTTCAAGGTATCGACCGGCAACCCATATAGCAATAGGAATGGCAACAGCCGAAGCTATAAGACAGTATCCCATATATTCGAAGATATTGCGGGCACTTTCGCTGCTGATCGTACCTCCGAAGACTTTACGTATACTGATTTCTTTCTCCTTTTCTGTCGCATAATATGTACTCATGGCTACTTGACCGAGGGCGGTGAGCAGGATGGCTATTACCATGAATAATGTTACCATCTTCGCCTGTTTCATTATAGGCTCATATGCCTGTTCGATAAGATCAGGATAATAGCCTGAGACCATAGGTATGCTTCTGCCGTGTACCCTGATGACTTCCTCTTCGCAGAGCCTTGCGAGCTCTCTTATATTATCCTTCGATGGGTCGGACATCTTTACTATGTAGTCGCTCCAGTCAGGGTCCTGAGGGCCTTTGAGGACGAATCCGCCTGCGTCAGGATTGATGTTCATTGCAGAACGGAACGGTACATCCTCAATGATTCCAGCTATGGTACTGTTGTTTATGGCCCATGCATATCTCGCTGGGAAAACTGGTTTTTCCGGGTCCATACCGAGCTTCCTGACAGCTGTTTCCGTCAGCCATGCCCATCTCCCATCGGCACACCATAGTCTTTCACAATCTTGAATCCAAACAGCTCGAATGCCGTTGAATCACATTCGCATATGTCAAGGTTCACCTTCCTGGGGATATCCCCTTCCAGATCGAATCCATAGCTTCCGTACGCCATGCCCGGACTTCCCAGAGACCTGCCGAATTCTGCAACATACGGAAGTTCGCGAAGGGTCTTTTCAAATTCGCCGCTGAATGTACGGCATATGAAAAGTCCTTCTGTGTTCGCGTTCAATGGCATGTCAATCATGTACCTTATCTGGGAATTCATCGTAAAGGTCATTGCCACTATGATGATCGCAGTGGCGTTCTGGAGTATGATGAATATCTTGCTGAATGTCCTTTTGCTCTGGTACCGATAGCTGCCCTTGATAATATCGACGGCCTGGAATCTAATCGAAATCAAAGCCGGGATAATGCCGCAGAAGAAGGCTGTTACGCCGAGGATCAGCATGTACATGTAAATATACCCGTGAGAGAATTTCATCTGTACCGGAATAGGGGAATCCAGAAGTGAGTTCACATACTGCAGGCTCACTTTGGCGAGAATGAATGCCATGCACATGCATATGGCCATGAATCCGAGTGATTCAATAAGGTTGCGTGTGAATATGCTCATGCGATCTTCTCCAAGAAGTTCCCTGATTGCGATTTCCTTGCTCCTTCTGCCGGCTATAGCTGTGCTGAGGTTGATGTAGTTGAATATGGCTGAAACCAGAAGAAAAGCTACGATTATGCTGAATACGGTCATCAGGCTGGAGTTACCTTTCTTCAGTCCTGTATATTCTCCATCGTTGTTGTCTGATGTGTATGCTTTGTCAAGTCGGGTGAGGCTGAGATAGCTGTCCTCACGATATTTTTCGTTTATGTCCTTTTCATAGATTCTGTCCATTTTGTCAAGCAGAATATTCTCATCAGTGCCAACCCTGGCCTTGACTATTGCCAGCACTCCGCTTGACAACACATGGATGTCGTTGTTCTGGTTCCCATTTTTCCATTTTTGCTGACTCTCATGGCTGATATTGATAATCACCTGCTCGTTTTCAAAGATGGTATCATCAAAATCCTCGATGACTGCAGAAATGATAAGTTCGTACTCTCCTGCAAAAAGGACTGTTTTTCCAATAATATCTTCTCCACCGTACTCCTTCGCAAGGCTCTCGGTGACAATTGCGTTGCCTGTGTCATTAAGAACATCAGCGTTTCCGTATACAAATCTTGTCGGAAACATCTCGAAGAAGTTCTTCTCGATAGCCATGTATGATTCACGCTTGAGTAAGTTTCCGTCGATTGAGCTCGGGTCGCATGTCATCCTCAATACTGTGGTTCCGCATTCCAGCTCCGGAATGGCATCCAGCATTGTCTGAGCCATGTTGAGATTGGACATGAGCGATCCTTTTCCTCCGATTGTGTACATCCTGTCCTGGTCCGGATACATATTGTTGACTCTTGTGTTCTGCCACACAAAACAGCTCATGATGATCACGAACGCCAACGACACGCTCATTCCCACAGCCATGATGACAGTGTAAAGTTTATTTTGACTCAAGAACCTGAAATAGCTTTTCATATGCACTTAAAATATTAACGTATTATTATCTCCAAATTTGTCATACCCCGAAGTTATCACTTTTTCTCCAGGTTCGAGGCCTTCGAGGACCTCATAGAACTGAGGATTCTGGCGTCCGATGCGGATTTCGCGTCTTGTGGCCTTCCCTCCTTCCGGAGCGACTACATAAATCCATTTGCCTCCGGTCTTCTGATAGAACGTGCCTCGTGGTATCAGGATGGCCTTTTCAGGCTGGCCTAGCTGCAGATTCAGATAGTATGTCTGACCTGTCCTGATGTTTGATGGTTGTTCGCCACTGAACTTGAAGTCAGCCTGAAACTTGCCTCCGCGTACCTCTGGGTAGATCTTGCGTATCACTGCATCGAATGTCTCATTCTGTCTTTCGAAAGTTGCCGCAAGTCCCGCACTGACCCTGTCAATATAGTGTTCATCTATCAGAGCCTCAATCTTATAGCTTCCTACTGCATTGATCTGACCTATCTTCGTTCCGCTACCCACAGATTCTCCTAGGCCGACTTCAATCAGTCCAAGTTCTCCGTCAATAGGTGCCTTGACCGCGAGATTCTCCTTTCTTTTACGGATCCTGTCCATGTTGAGTTTCATATTCTCCAGACTTTCCTCCATCTGCCTGATCTGTACGTTTCTGTACATGCTGTCCTGCTTTGCACGTGCTATCGTGACCTCCAGCTTCTTGCAGAAGAGAATGTAGTCTTCCTCGCTGCGAAGGAACTCCTCCTTGCCGATGAGTCCGTCGTCGAACAACCTCTTCTGAGATTCCAGAGCCCGTCCCTTGCGTTTGACTTCAGTCTCCAGTTCGAGAATGTTCAGGCTTAGCTGCATCTTCTCCTGTTCCATCTGGATCATAGTGTTGCGAAGAGCATTCTCCTTCTCAGCCAGATTGGCTTCAGAATTGAGAATTTCAAGGTCAAGGTCGTCATTGCTCAGACGGATTATCACATCTCCGGCTTTCACCTGAGTGCCTTCTTCAATTATGATTTCTTCCACTATACCTGACTCGCGCGGACTCACCTGAATCGTTGTCATCGGATGCACCTGCCCGCTTATGCGGATATAGTCGTTGAACTCACCGGATATCACTTCGCTGATTGTAAGCGTCTCTGAGTTTACCCGGAGCGTGCTTGCATCGTCACGGAAAATGAGCCAAAGTATGAACGCGGCCATGAATGCACCGAACCAATAGGGAAGTGCTTTTGATGTGAATGCGAGGGCTATACCCTTCTTTTTTTCAATAGGTTTATCCATAGTTAAAATATCATCTCGTTAACATCTATCTCAAGATCTTCATCCTTGATGAAGTCATATAATGTAGCACGACGGAGACTGTAATAGAATGTCCTGTAATTGCTGACGTCGCTGATCCACTGACGGAACGCACTGTCATTCTCGGTCTGGGCCATGTTGAGGTCTGTCACAGTTGCATTCCCTTCGCGGAAACGGTGCATTGTCAATTCGTAGCGTTCAGATGCGATTTTCATTGCCCTCTCGGACACCATACACTGTTGTCTTTGGTTGTTGAACTGGTTTACGGCAGTATACATCTGTCTTCTGTAGTCGTTTTCGTACTGCTGTACCTGAGCCTTTACTACCTCCTGAGCTGCCTTTGCCTTCTGAACCTTGCCCTTTCCAAGTCCCCAGTCGAAGATAGGGATGCTGAAAGTCACACCTACGGTCTCCTGATCAAGCAGGTTCTTGTAGGCTTGCGGGAACTCCGGCCCTGTCTGTGATAAGCCGAAACGTGCATTGAGGGCAAACGAGAATCCCCTTGATGCCTTTGCCTTGGCGACATCTGACTCAGCATTCAGCAGACTGAGTTCATTATCCAGGCTGAAGCTGGAGTTGTCGAGTACCTTCTGCATCACAAGAGCATAGTCCATCTGAATCGCAGGCAGTTCCGCACCCATGTCAGGAATGACCTCGAGAGACTCATCATATCCAAGCAGAGAGTTAAGAACCATCTGGGCTTCGCGTACCTGCACCGCTGTTTCATTAATGGAGATGCTGTCGTTAAGCATGCGAAGTTCGAGCTGCAGGTATTCAGCCTTTGTCACGTTGCCCAGTTGAAGCCTTTCCTTTGCAATCTTCAGCATATTGCCCGAGTTCTCGAAGTTGCTTTGACTTATCTCGTTATTCATCTTGGCAAGCAGAAGGTTGTAGTATGCATACACAACATTGATTGTTATAGTCTCCATAGCTTCCAGATAATCTCTCTTGCCTTTCTCGTATGCCTTAGGCTCAATTTTCTTGTCCCATTTGAACTGGTTATAAGTAAAGAGAGGCTGATAATATGATACAGTTATGGGTCTTGAGTACCATGTGAGGTTTTTGTTGCCTCCGAACTGGTCGATTCTGGACAGATCCGAAAATACGGAAAGAGTTCCTCCGGTAAATGTGATGTTCTGGTTCATCTGCAGGCCTATGCCGTTCTGGAGGTTGTTCGAACTTACATAATTGAGTGTACCGTCTTCAGGATTCTGAAGCAGTGTCAGAGAACGGTCGAAATTCATTATGTCACCGTACAGATACAACGACGGAAGTCTGCTTGCCTTATATGACCGATATGCCCAGTAAGTCGATATGAATGCCTGTCGTGCCTCCATTGCTTGAACAGACTGACGTCGTGCAATATATATTGCCTCGTCAAGACTCATTTCATTCTGTGCTGATCCGTTTGCTGAAGCCAGTGTCAAAGCCAGAATTGTCAATAATAGATTCTTCATCAAGTTCATCATGTAATAATAACGGCTGTTTTCCGTTGGTTTACACCGAAACAGACACTAGCTGTGCCAAACATTATAACATTCTGAACGATAGCTATTTAGCTTAAATGCTCTCCGAGGTGGACTGTAAAGAAACTTTACACTTTTGTAAAGCCGATATATCTTTCTGCTTTGGTACAATTTAAGCAGACCCCGCTAACTTATTCTCAGGGATTTACAGGTAATGATGCAAAAACAGTTGGTGAAAGTATGTATAAGTAATTGAAATATAGAATTTAAGACTAGTTTAGTCTATGTGGCATCCTGTCCACAGAAACAGCCCTTTTTGTGGGTGGAGATTATCAGGGTAAGAGCGTACACACGCGTCCGCCTTGGTAAGATGGAGAAGGGCCGCGGTCACTGGCGCAGATATAGGGTAAGCTGCCCAGAGATTTTCGTAACCGTGTCTAAGTAAAATAGTCTGCTATCCTCCCTCGGTTTTTATCTATAAAAACAAAAAACTCAAATTTCATTTATCCGTACTCGTTTTACACCAGCGTACATATCTATGCAATAATTCGTATATTTGTGATGCACTAAATTTCAGGATATGAAACTGCCCGGAAACATGTCGACAATTGCCGGCAAGACCTATAAAGGCCAGAAGGATGACGAGGGTCGTCCTCACGGTCATGGCACCATGGAATATTCCACAAAGACAGAAAAGAAATACAAGTACGAGGGACATTTCGAACACGGAGTGAGATCAGGCTATGGAGTGTGGCATGAGACCATCCGGTTCATCCGTGAATATGAGCCATGGGAGTGGGCACAGATGGGAGAGTACGACAGCGCAGGCAGATTGATTCATCCGAACACGAAACCTGGCCCTCGTAGGGAGGTCGTCAACAGTTGGGATGAGAAGTTCAGAGGATGGTGGAAGAACGATGATGCTGTCCACAGCCTGAAACACAAGAAGTACGCTGACTGGCAGTCTGACCATTTTGAAGATGAAAAGAGTCTGAAAGATCTGATCGATTTCAAAGCGGTCAGAATGTTGCCTCAACCGATGGTTTACAGACTCATGACCAGCGACAACGCGTATGCCAGACATGCATACAGCTTATGGCTTTGGACATGCCAAAAAGACTGCGATTCTCTAAAAAAAGCATTCAGGATTTTTGAGGAGTCTGCACATGCAGGCATTGCCGATGCTCTGCAGATGATGTCAAGAATGTACTATCTTGGAGAGGCATATGATGAAGAGACTGGAAAGTTTGTGATGGATCGTAAACTTTCCCAAGGACTGACAGCCCAGGCAATAGAGAAAGGAAGTATTCTCGCAAAACTCAGACATAACAGAGATCTCTTCTTTGGCACAACAGAGGTCTCGGAGGATAGGGCTTCCGCCATTGCAGAAGCTGAACGTGAGTCATCGGAGATCTTCAGTGAATCGATTCTCTGGACAGAGCAACTCGGATGCTTTTACGAAATCGAAGGTGAGAGAGAAAAAGCCATCAAGGCATACGAGAAGTGTATCATCAACGGATATTATGCTCCGATCTACGACCTTGCTCTGATATATCTGGAAGATGGAGATGAGGGATACTATGAAACCTTGATGAAAGTCGGAATGGAGCTGGGCGTACCGGACTGCCGGATCCTGGGATTTGAGAATGAGCACAGGTGGGAGTCTCTCAGCGGTGACGAAAGGCTTGACATATACCGCCAGATGAAGAGGAATCTGCCGAAAGGCATTGCACAGGGCAGCGGGATATGTGCATATATTTTAGCAGATGCATTGCTGAACGGCAAATTCGGATTTGATATAGATCTGCGCATGGGAAAGGAATATGCTGACATTGCATTGACCTACGGCTTCAATTCGGGTGCTGCTTTGGTCATTGAGGCTGCGGAGATACTTCAGGATCCTGAATTCATATCTGATGACGAGCTGTTGAAGCTGAGGTACGATGCCTTGCGATATGGCATTGAAGAACAGCTTGATTATGTCATCAAGAATAAGGACACATACTCAGAGATGGGATACGGCGATGAGATTGAAAAAGTCTGGATGCCTATGTGGAAAAAGAACCATCCGGAGGCTAAGACTCAGGTCTCACCTTCTGTAATCATCATACAGCCTTCAGGAGCAGCTTCCGTTGTAGAAGCAGATGTGTTTGCCATGTCATATCGAGAAATGCGTCAGCTTATCGATGCAGAAGGACTTGATGCAGTCCATTTCTCGGAACCTTTGAATCAGATCACGAAGGCTTGCGCATTCAGAGGGTATCAGATTGCAATGTATGCAGACAGGAACGGATATGCAAAGGACCTTCCGGATAACGCAATCGGTACTATGCTTTATGGAACCGGTGCCGAAATACGAGGTGCCGTAATCATTGCCCTTGAAGACAACAAGTACGACACCCATTCGTTCCATTTCAAGGAAGATCTTGAATCGGTATTATCGAAAATTTCCACAATCACTGGAAATCTGTTGAGAATGGATTGACAGCGCCTCA
>JAGAKH010000120.1 GCA_017625725.1 Bacteroidales bacterium
GATATTCGATTCGACCGAACTGTTGAATATGGATAGTGTTACACGCTCTAAAGTATTAGATAAGATGACAACAGAAAGAGATTTAAGAAATCAGATTCGGTACCTCAAGGAGACCGCCATTGCTGAAGGCATTGCCGAAGGCCTCGCCGAAGGACGTGAAAAAGGCCTTGCTGAAGGACTCGCTGAAGGACGTGAAAAAGGCCTCGCCGAAGGACGAGAGAAAGGTCTCGCTGAAGGACGTGAAAAAGGCCTTGCCGAAGGACGTGAAAAAGGACTCGCTGAAGGACGTTCCGAAGGTCGGCATGCAAAGGCAGTTGAGATTGCTCTGAAACTGATCAGCAACGGTATGTCCAAGGAAGAAGCTTCCGAATTTGTCGGTATCGACGTTCAGGATCTGGATAAAGCGGAATAACCCGTTGCATACTCATTATCAGCCTCTGTCGGTCTCGCCTTCAGAGGCTTTTTCTTCCGTTCCTCCTCCCGGCACCCCTCCCGTCACCCCCGACTAGACCGTGGATCTCTGGCTTGACCGGTGGTCTCTGGCTTGATCGGGGTTTTCCTCTCCCTCCGTGGCAGCTAACTCCCTGACCCTCAGCGATATCCTTACACCTCCTGCTCCCCATTGGCGGCAGGAGGAATGGGGAAGTCTCTGCAGCTCAGACACTTAGCTGCCACGCTGCATGTCGGTCGGTGGTAAGCAAATCGCTGACTATCAATGGATTGCCGACCGGACGTTGCTGCATTTTTGCGGCAACGAGGAGCGGGGAAGTGCTTGAAAATGAGGAAGTTACTTATCACCATTCCGGTACATAAAGACCGCCTTTCGTCCCTCAGCCGCCCCTACGCCGTCCTTCAGATGTTTTTCTGTCGTTCCTCAGCCGTCCTTCAGATCTCCTTCAACCGTTCCTCTTGCCGTCCTTTGCTATCCTTCAGTCGTCTCTCCACCTGCCATCAGCCGTTCCTCTTGCCGTCTCTCTGCTGTTCTTCAGTCGTCCCACCTCTCTTCATCCTTCTCTCGGCTGTCTTCTGTCAGTGTGTCCCTACGAACGGCCACGATCTGACAAACAAAAAACCTCGGCGACCGTGTCCGGCGTGCCGAGGGGTGTATGGGTCCGAAGGGGAGGGTTACTCACCCTTGCGCTTCATGCGGTATTTGTAGTTGTTGTCGATGATGGCCTGAGGACATAAGTCTCCCTGAACTGCAACTCCATCAGATGTTGCTGCTCCCACAAAGTCCATTAGGATAATTCCTGTTGAGCCTGTAGGTCTAGTTCTAGTCGTCCCATTAATTGTAACTGTGTTGTTCGTAATGAAATTGTATACAACTGGGTGATTATTACGAGCATTATATCTATATCCTGCTGTTGTGGATACACCTGCATCACCTATTGTGTAATATAAGTATCCAGATGTATGATTTATAAACCAAGTATTCTTGAATGTGTCATCTGTATGACTTTTAGCAGACAGCTCTAGCATATCGCACAGTGCATTCTGTTTTTTGAAAATATTCTCGTGTGAGGTTTTATCGTAATTAGGGATTATCGTAAAACCTAAATCAATGTTATAGTAATCTTGTACATACAAGGTTCCTTTAGTGCTTCCTGGACCCCAGATTTCTGTCTTTACTGCAGCGGCATCGTGACTCCATCCATGATATCCTCCGACTGTAGGTCCACCTGTGTATGGTGTCCAGCTACGCATCATAAATAGAATTTTACCTCTACATTCGCCAATCGTCAAATCAGGTTTGAAATTGACAGTCAATCCTTTACCTGTTGTCGTGTTTGTGAGAGCTGCATAATCATTTAATGCATCTGCCATGGTGTCTGGCCATGACTCACTAGTGCCGTCACCCTCAGTCTCATGTCTCATGATTACAATAGCAAACTCTCCAGGATTCGCCTCAAGATATGTTTTGAACGTTTTTACGATGGCGTCCATAGACCATGTGGTTGATACACCTCCGTGATTAATCCAAAGGTTGTTACCATAGTCTAGCTGACTATCATCATTTGAGCCTTCTCTTGGACGGATGTCAAATGCTCGGATTCCCATTTCCCACTGTCCTTCGATATCAATATCTTGAGTCTTACCCATTGAAAAAGTTGTTCCATCTCCGGTAGCTGCATCATGAGTGCCAGGGATAGACAACTGAGAAACGTAAATATTGTCATCCAATGGTGTGATCCAATTATTACCGATTACATCATTGGATGAAGGTAATGCAGGAAGCTTTATTGTTCGCTTAGTAGAAGGTTTCAATTGGGTTGTCCAATTTTCACTTTCTGCGTCATTTGTCTTTAATGATGCTACCAACTCTGTATTACCGGTTGCGTGTACTCTTATCTTAACCTGTCTTCCAAGATTCTTTGCTGCTTCTATTGACATTGGAGGCATAAATACTGTAATAGTCAATGTTTTGCTGCTCGCAAGGTCAACATATGTCGCATTGCCATTTGAATCGACAAGACCTACAAACGTAGTCTCTGACAATTTTGTAATAGAGCCACTTCCAGCAGATCCTGTGATTTGCTGGTTATTAATATCATATTGGAACTCAGAAGCCTGAGCAGTTGAAGCCGTATTCATTGTCGATACGACACTGATACCTGTGATTCTCGCAGCAGAAGTACTGTTCAGGTCTCCATCAGCCGCCTTAATAACCACGTCCAGCGTCGTCATGATCGGTTTGAATGTCAATCCGACAGCCTCGTCAGTAGGCTTTGTGGTCGTCTTTGCGACCATATACGCATTCCTCATGTCCGGAGCGGCAACGACATTATTGTCATATCCGTTCGTTGTGGTGACCGTCGCCTTCTGGTTACGGTTGATCTGGAAGGTCGCGATGCCGTTCTCGATCGTAGCAGTGTTCGGATACACGGCGTAGAAATTATGATCATTCGAATCGCCACCCCACTGAAGAGCGGTACTGCCTGACGCCAGCGCCATCGAGCCGGTGTTTGAATTGGTACTAGATGGTGTAACTGTGTAGTCGGCCTGCTTCGCATCTTCGGCCTCGGCGCAATAGATTCTGATAGGATCGCCCGCAACCCAATACAGAGGCCAAGAATTATCGCTAGCCTGAGCGCCATAGACAGTTTTTGTGTCGACCGTGCTTATGTTGAACTGAATGCCGTCATAACTTCCGTTTGCAGCATTCTCAAAATCCTCCTTTACACAAGAAACAAGACCTGCAGCCACAGCAGCAAGTCCCACGATATATTTAAATCTGAGTGTCATATTCCAGTCTGTTACAGATTATTATTCATTGATTAGTCCCATCCGTCGATTACAAAATCATCCTCGCCTTTTTGATTCTCAATCTCCACATTGCCTTCGCCC
>JAGAKH010000121.1 GCA_017625725.1 Bacteroidales bacterium
AACTTCTACTCCTGAAACAGTCTCGATTTCTCCATCCTTCGTATGAAGCACATCACCAGATTTCAGCTCAGCCGCAGCAATCCAACCTTTTCCTTCCACATAGAACGGATGATTCTCTGTAGTATCTATCTTCGTTCCATTCTCTGTAGTGACATGAACTAATGTATCAGACTCTGTGACGGATACTGCTAAAACTTTTTTCAGTTCAATCTCGCCAGTCTCTGTATCCTCTGCCCAGACATAATCTCCTACTTGGATTTCTTTGATTGGACGAAGTCCTGTTTCTGTGGACACCAACGTATCTCCTGTGAAGCACTGGCTGGTGAGACCAAACAGCATACACATAAGCTGCACAAACCGTACAGCGATTTCAGCCGGATCTCCACTTTCTAACGCTGCTTGTATCTGGTCTACCTGATCACTCAGACCAAAGAGTGCCATCATCGGTTTTAAAATAATTCCCAGCGAGGTCTTACACATACCATCGATCATAAAACCTACTACTACACCTCTCATCATAGAGTCGATGACATCCACAATACTTCCACCGCCCAGCATCACATCCTTTATCTGTGTAGCGGTATCATAAGCCGTTGTCATGGCATCTGCCCACTTCATGATATTCTGCAAAGACTTCATGTTGTGGATGGTCTGTAAATTAGACTGGATTGCCTGAGTCATACTGCAGTCTGCCAGTGAGAAATATCCCGTTGGGTCGGTATACTTCACCGGATTGGCATTAGCATACAGATACTTATGCAGGCTTACCGGGTCATAGAGATTTCCCTGATAGCTGTCCATGCTGATAAAGGTTCCCGTGGATGGGTTCATGTATCTGGCTCTTAAGTAGTACAATCCTGTGGTGGCATTATACTGCTCTCCGGTATACAGGAAATCATTTTCTGTGCCTCCGGACTTTTTCAGCAGATTTCCACTGGCATCATATGCATAGTAATCTGTGACGTTTCCATATTCATTTGTCAGATTCCGGACATTTCCATGTCCATCATAGGTATAGTACCATAACTGGTTGTTTCTTTCCAGAGAAATTAACTCTTCTCCCCGGGTATAGTAAGCCTTTTCCTTGCCTTCCCTGTCTGTTTCCGCTGTTACCTGCGCCAGACCTGTGCTGGTATCTACTACATAATAAACCGATTCCTTGTCCCCTTCTGTCTTGGAGGTACGGTTTCCAGCATAGTCGTAGGTATAAGACTCTATGGTAACATGGTTTCCCTTCTGGACAGTGGCACGAAGCAGATGTCCTTCTAAGTCATAGCGGTAGTCTATGGTCTGGTCACCGGTCTGTTTAATCAGGCTTCCCTTTTCATCATAGGTGTAGTTAATTTCTCCTTCCGAAGAAGTTTCGGAGAGCAGCTGATTTAAAGCATTATAGGTGTAAGCAGTTTTACCCTCTACGATTTCCACTTCCTCCAGCTGTTCATCTGCCAGCACAGATACATCTCCTGTGACTGTAGTTTCCTTCGTGAGGCGGTTACTGACCTTGTCATAGGTGT
>JAGAKH010000122.1 GCA_017625725.1 Bacteroidales bacterium
ATGGAATTTGAGGATAAAGAGAAATATTGGGATATCGTCTTCTCTCTTGATATGATCCTTTGGATAGCAAGTCTGTTCATCGACCTTCAGAAGCCATATTCCACCATATATCATATAGTCTCGGAAGGCCTCTTCGCCATCTGGCTCATCCACATCATTGTAATCCGGAATAAGTATTTCAGGATTTCAGCATATCAGAAGCGTATTGGTTAATATTCATCCTCGTTCCACAGAAAATCCTCCTTTGACGGATAGTCCGGCCAGATATCCTCAATGGTTTCGTATATTTCATCATCGTCGTCAAGTTCTGATAGGTTCTCCACCACTTCAAGCGGAGCGCATGAGCGTATGGCATAATCGATAAGTTCTTCCTTGGTTGCAGGCCAAGTTATCAATGATAGAAACTGTTATTAACTATCTATTCGCCCCATTTACTATTACCACCGGTCATAGTACCAAGAACATTCAGACAAAGAACAAGAAAGATTATAACTCCGAACATAGCACAATTGATTTTGATTTTGCCACAAATAAAAGTTCCGCTTGTGCCAAACCAAAACACACTATAAGAAAACAAAAACTCCCATATGATCGGCTTTCGGAACTACAGTCCGAGGAGCATCATATGAGAGTATATAAGTCAGAAGATAACAAAGATCTTCCTTCTGGCGACGAATCCTCGGATTATATCCTACGAATCGTCTTCGGGAAGCTCCTTTACCGCTGCCCGCATTGCAAAGGTAGATAATTTTCTAACATCACACATATTCAACCCGCTAAATACTCCACAATTCCTTCCACATGAGTATCCACCACAGCCTGTTTGCCAGCTCTGCTCTGCAAATACTCAAGATCTGCTCGAGAGTCCATAAAGAAGTTTTCGGTCAATATAAATATAGCGGACATTGGGAGTTTTGCTCGATTTGTGCCAGTAGCGGCCATAAATGTGCCCGATTTTCTGGCCAGAGATGAGATTTTTCTATGAGCGTCCAGAAATAGGGCCAATTTTCTGGCCGAGATTGAAAACAATATGGATTTTATGTTGTGCCCCAATTTCTCAAAATGTAGCCCCAATGTAGTCACATTTGCGTCACATATTGAGACGAAAAATGCCCCTCAGCTATCTGAGAGGCATTTTTGAGAGGTGCCTAGCGGAATCGAACCGCTGTAGCAGGTTTTGCAGACCTGTGCCTAACCGCTCGGCCAAAGCACCATTTCCTGTTTGGGATTGCAAATATAGGCACAAATTTCGACTTTACAAATTAAAATTCAAAAATTGGCCTACATCTTTTCAAATTGTGATTTCGGGGCATAACATCTAGGGCAGATCCATTCATCAGGCAGTTCCTCAAAGGGAGTTCCTGGAATAATGTCACTGACAGGATCTCCTTTCTTAGGATCATAGACCCAGCCACATTTCTTACATTTGTACTTTTTCATATCCAAGGGATTTTTAGACATTGAAAAGAATACAAGCGTTATGCCAGCCAGACGTAAAATTCACTTTTACTCTACATATAGAAGAAGGCCTTTAAGATATTCTCCTTCAGGGTGGTAGATATTGACAGAGTGGTCACATGGCTGATTCAGTCTGTCAAGAATCCTTACGCTACGTCCGCATTGAGCGGCAGCAGAGAACACAGCCAAAGCAAAGGCTTCCTTATCTACGACCTGAGAGCAACTGTAGGTAAAGACAAGACCGCCGGGAGCTACCTTTGAAATAGCAGCCGCATTGAGACGCTGATATGCTCTGAGAGCATTCTTCAATGCTCCCCTATGCTTGGCAAAAGCCGGAGGGTCCACAATCATCAGATCGTATTTTCCCTCTGGAACATTCTTCAGATAATCGATTGCATCGCAACAAAGACTAGTATGACGAGACGGATCAAAACCATTGAGAGCGACATTCCTGTCAACCATCATCATGGCCTTCTTCGAACTGTCAACCGAATCGACATGAAGTGCTCCTTCAGCTAAAGCATAGATTGAAAAGCCACCGGTATAACAAAAGAGATTCAGCATGTTACGTCCTTTTGACATGCGTCCTACAAGAGCCCTGTTCTCTCTCTGGTCAAGAAAGAATCCGGTTTTCTGTCCCTCCGTCCAGTTCACAAGAAAAGAATGTCCGTTTTCAACGACGGCAAGTTCATTCTGATTGAAATCACCACGTCTGTACATATAACCGTCAATGAGATCAAGACCTGCCTTAAAAGGAGCCGTACCCGAACTCTTGTCATATACAGCTTTCAAGGAATCACCATAAACAGTCTGCAAGGCTTCACTGATCTGCTTGCGTGCCCTGAACATTCCCACAGAATGGGCCTGCATAACACATACACCGTCATAATAATCTATGATAAGACCAGGAAGATTATCCCCCTCACCATGTACCAGTCTATAGCAATTTGTATCCGATGAGCCTGCAATTCCTGCAGCTATTCTTACCTGCAATGCACGACTTATCATAGTTTCCCAGAAATCTGGTGCAAGAACATCTGAATCAAAACTAAGTACCCTGACAGCAATCGAACCTATCTGATAATGACCACATGCCAGGAATGTACCATCCGAAGCATAAACACCTACTATATCACCTTCTGAAGGCGTACCATGCACCTGGGCAATGGCACCGGAAAAAACCCAAGGGTGGAATCTCAACAGCGACTCTTCCCTGCCCTTTTTCAATATTATCTTAATCATATTCAACAATTTCATTTAACCTGCTCATCTTGCAACGGAGACTTCTCGGATGAAAGGAGTTTCAGATACATCTGCCTGCATACCCATGCATCAGTAGCAGCATACTTGAGTTGAGACTCTGAAAGGGTTTCGGCCTCCCAATTGGACAACTGCTGTGTCTTTGAAATCCTGAATCCAAGGATTATGGCAGCCATCTTCTTTACACTCTTATCCCTGATTCCCCACTCCCATACGATCTTCTGAAGATCGACAAAAGAGGAAGGTGTAAAGCCGTTATGCTTCTGCAGTCCTCTAATATCATCATGAATCGCAGCACCAACCTTTATGACATTACTGTTCGAGAGCAGATTACATAGGCGGCGATGCATACCCATCTTATTGATTCTGAACAGGAAAGCCTTATCCGGTCCGGACAGCTGCAACAGGGCGACTCCTGTTTTTGGCTGGTTTTGCGAAAAGCAAGGCCTTGTTTCCGTATCAAAGCCTATTATCTTCTGAGCACGAAGATAAGTAACGGCCCTGTTAAATTCAGCACCGACACTGTCAATTACATATATTTTACCCGGAAAAGAAGCATATTCCAGCTTCTCCAACATATCCGGGCTTATACTATCAATAAACATACTCTCTGTACCATACCGGCCTTTCATCAGAAGAACAGAAGTTCCCTGTATTTAGGCAACGGCCACATTTCATTATCAATCAGCATCTCCAGATGATCTGCATTCAGACGAACCTTATGCATCATATCCTTCACCTCATGTGAATATACCTTGGCCCTCTGAGCTATGTCCTCTATCTTATTGGCCCTCTTTCTGGCATCAACCAGAGCGGCAACATCTGCAGAAACCGAATTTATATATGAAGATATCTTCTTAAGTGTCTCTATTTCAGCCGAACAGAGTTCAGCATAGGAATCACCGAATATATCCTTTACTCCTTTCACATTCTCAATCAGGATATTCTGATACTTCACAGCTGCTGGAAGCACATGATTCAGACATAGATCTCCTATAATACGGGCCTCTATCTGAAGCTTCTTCACATAAATCTCATTTAGGATTTCAAAGCGGGCCTCCACCTCATTCGGTGCTAGAACTCCTGTCTTTTCAAAAAGTTCGACAGTCTGGTTCTCATGGTAGACCTCATAAGCCTCCGGTACATTCTTTACAGCACGAAGACCACGGGATTCGGCCTCTTCCTCCCATTCACGGCTATATCCGTTTCCTTCGAACATTATATCCTTAGCTTCACTGATGAATCTGCGGACAACAGCCATCACAGCCTCCTCTCGACCTGTTCCTGCAGCCTCAAGAGCATCAACCTCTTCACGGAACTCCGTAAGGCTCTCTGCTACCATGGTATTAAGGACATACACTGCTGAAGCAACATTCTGCGAAGCTCCTACAGCCCTGAATTCAAAGCGGTTACCGGTAAATGCAAAAGGGGATGTCCTGTTCCTGTCGGTGTTGTCAGGGAATATCTCAGGTATGGCATTTACAATCTTTATAGACTCCTGCCTGTCTGATGACACCTTCTGATCCTTCATATTGAGTATCGACTGAAATACGCCATACAGAGTGGATCCGGAAAAGACAGACATCACTGCAGGAGGAGCTTCATTGCCTCCAAGACGATAGGAATTGCCTAGAGTAGCCACAGTGGTCATCAGAAGGAAATGATGCTTATGCACTGCCCTGAGGACCGATGCATAGAACGACAGGAACTGAAGGTTCTTGGTCGGAGTCTTACCTGGAGACAGCAGATTGATGCCGGTATCGGTCATCAACGACCAGTTGCAATGTTTTCCTGAGCCATTTACTCCTGCAAAAGGTTTCTCATGGAAGATAACCTTCAGATGATGCTTCTCCGCGACCTTCTGCATGATTATCATAAGCATCATATTCTGATCTATGGCCTTTGTCGCTCCACAATAAACCGGTGCGCACTCGAACTGATTTGGTGCCACCTCGTTATGCCTTGTCTGAAGCAGAATTCCAAGTTTGTAAGCCTCTGTTTCAAAATCCTTCATGAATGAGCTCACCCTTGATGGGATTGCACCGAAATAATGGTCTTCCAGCTGCTGGTCCTTGGATGCAGTATGTCCGATTACAGTCCTTCCTGACAGCATCAGGTCAGGTCTGGCATTATACAGAGACTCATCAACAAGGAAATACTCCTGTTCGATTCCCAGATTAACCTTTACAGCCGACACGCTTTCGTCGAAAAGATTGACGACTGCCGTCGCAGCATTGCTCAAGGCCTGCATTGACTTCAGGTTAGGAGCCTTTGTATCAAGGGCTTCACCTGTATATGACACAAAAACAGAAGGAATACAAAGGGTTCCGTCCATAAGGAAAACCGGAGATGAAGGATCCCAAGCAGAATATCCACGTGCCTCAAAAGTGTTTCTCAAGCCACCATTCGGAAAACTTGACGCATCCGGTTCCTGCTGAACAAGGGCACTTCCATTGAATTTTTCGAATGGCTTGCCATCCTTCAATGAAATGAAAGCTTCATGTTTTTCTGCCGTTGAATCCGTAAGAGGCTGAAAAAGATGGGTATAATGAGTGGCTCCCATCTCGATAGCCCAGGCTTTCATGCCGGAAGCGATCTCATTTGATACACTCCGGTCAAGCTTTGCACCGAACTCAGCCGATGCAACTACGGCTTCATATGCTTCCTGAGACATATATCCACGCATCTTGTCCAGATCCAGGACATTTTTACCGAAATAGCCGGACACCGGTCCTTCTTCTACATAAAAGCGTTCAGTCTTATGGGTTGCGGCTTCGTCTAAAGCCCTTTGTCTGAAAGTTGCCATTGGAGTGTAATCATTATTTGTCAAGTCGGGTGCAAAGATACGAAATTATAGTTATCTTTGCGGCTTGTTTGATGAAAAGTAATATAATTAACATATATAACAATGGCAAATATCTCGAATAAGGCAGTGCAGATGCCAGCCTCGGCAATCAGAAAACTTGTACCTCTTGCTGATGCAGCAAAGAAACAGGGTACCAAGGTTTATCACCTCAATGTAGGCCAGCCTGACATCAAGTCTCCTGAATGGGCTCTTGAAGCAATCAGAAACTTCTCTATGGAAAACGTCTCATATTCACACTCAGCCGGACTGATGGAATTGAGAAAAGGTCTTGTTGAAAAATATTATAAGAAAATAGGTATCGACATCACTGTTGATGAACTGATTACCACAGTAGCCGGTAGCGAAAGTGTAAACCTGGCACTTGAAATCGCTTGTAATCCGGGAGATGAAGTCATCGTACTAGAGCCTTTCTATACCAATTACAACACCTTCGCATTCATGAACGGTCTTACGCTGAAAGCAATACCGACCGATATCAGAAACGGATTCCAGGTACCGGATATAGAAGAATTCGAGAAAGCCATCACAGAAAAGACCAAAGCAATTCTGGTATGCAACCCTGGCAATCCTACCGGTACACAGTACTCTAAGGAAAGCATGCTTGCACTCGGAGATATTGCACGCAAACACGACCTCTTCCTCCTTTCTGACGAGGTATACCGCGAATTCTGCTACACAGATGAGCCGCATTTCTCGGCCATGAACATTCCTGACCTTGATCAGAACGTCATCCTTATCGACTCGGTATCTAAGAGGTACAACCTATGCGGAGCACGTATCGGATGCATAATCTCACATAATAAGGATGTGATGACAGCTGCCATGAAGTTTGCTCAGGCACGCCTCTGTCCGCCTGTAATCGGTCAATACGCCGCAATCGGCGCCCTTGACACTCCGGACGAATACTTTGAAGCTGTAAGAGAAGAATACATCAAGAGAAGAGACTACATGATTGAAGGGCTCAATAAGATAGAAGGTGTATTCACTCCGCTTCCTATGGGTGCATTCTACACCATTGCCGAACTTCCTGTTGATGACACTGAGAACTTTGCAAGATGGATGCTCGAGAGCTTCCGTATCGATAACGAAACCACTATGGTAACTCCGGCAGCATCTTTCTATAAAACTCCGGGAAAAGGAAAGAACCACGCCCGTATCGCCTACGTTCTTGATGTGTCAGAAATGGACAAAGCACTGAAGATTCTTGAAGAAGGCCTCAAGGCCTATCCAGGTAGGACAATCTAAGCGATTTCCAATAGATTTTGATATAAAACATAAATGTTATCAACAATAACATTTATGTTTTATTTTTTATTATTCAACATTATATATAGCTTTGGTATCAGCATTGACAGAACATACTCATCTTCCATGAAATGTGTCCCTTCATAGAGTTCAAAGCTGTTTCCGAAATGCTTTTTCCATGTGCGGATACTCACAATTCCGCTTTTACGGTAATGGTCATGTGTACCGAAAAAGGCAAAATACTGTTGTGACGGATTCCTCTTCAGACAATCTTCGACACTATTGAAAGCTCTCCTCCTGTGACGAAGATATTTCCTCATGACCGAGAACGTGAAATGCAGTTTCTGTCTGTCCCCTTCCTCCGGTTTATAGATATGATCAAGATATGCTGTGACACCAGGTATTAATGCAAGCCAGCACAGAAGTCCGAAATATAAAGGGGTGTTCAATGCAGGAGATACAAGAAGACATGGGACATCAATGTCTGAACTGAACCTCAAAGCATGTATGGATCCTAACGACTCACCTATGATAAGTGACGGATGGAGCTCATCAATCCAGGATGCTATCTGACCGGAAGCGATTTCAGGGTCGAAGTCATAAGTCCTGACAATAATCCGGACTGAATCATCCGAGGCCAAAGCGTCTTTCAAGATCGAGGGAATTCTGGATTCCGATCCCCCACCCATTCCATGTATATATAATATATTGATTCTTTCTTTCATTGTACGGACATAGTTTAATGCGAAGTTACAAATAATTCGTATCTTTGCAGAATACGTGCAAAATTATTTAAACTATATCAAAATGAATATCAAGACACTTTCGGCTGCATTTGTAGCTTTATCGATGGCAGTTTCTGCATCGGCACAGGGAATCACCTATCTCGGAGGACCTGAATACGAATTCGAGACTATCAAGGAGAATCCGGTTACACCTGTAAAGAATCAGTTCCGCTCTGGTACATGCTGGTGTTTTTCTGCACTTTCATTCATTGAATCAGAAGTATTAAGGACTAAAGGTGATACTCTGGATCTTTCTGAAATGTTCGTTGTCGGAAAGTCATACAGAGACAGGGCAGTAAAGTACGTCAGACTCGACGGACATCTTAATTTTGGAGCCGGAAGTTCGTTCGGTGACGTTCTTCATGTAATCGATGACTATGGTATTGTACCCCAGGAAGCTATGCATGGAATGAACTATGGTACAGAAATGCCGGAACAGAATGAGCTTGACGCAGCACTCAAGGGTTACGTAGAAGCTATAGCCCAGAATCCTAACAAGGTTCTTACAACTGCATGGCTTAACGGATTCGACGGTATCATCTCAGCATATCTCGGTGAATATCCGGAGAACTTCACAGTGAATGGCAAAGAGTACACACCTGAGACATATAGGGATCATCTTGGGATCAACGTTGATGACTATGTAAATCTTTCATCGTTTACCCATCATCCTTTTTATGAGGAATTCATAATCGAAGTTCCTGACAACTGGAGATGGGATACAGCCTATAACCTCCCTATCGATGAACTGATGGAAGTAATGTATAATGCGATTGACAAGGGATATACGATCGCATGGGGCTCTGACGTGAGCGAAAGAGGATTTACAAGAAACGGACTTGCGACTATGCCGGTAGAGAAAAAGAAAGCCGCAGCTGGATCCGATCAGGAACGTTGGGTAGGAAAATCAACTGAAGAGAAGAAGGAAGAAGCTAAACCAGAACTTCCGGAAGAAATGTCTATCACTCAGGAAATGAGACAAATAGGATATGACAGAAAAACAACTACCGATGATCATGGAATGCATATTTATGGTCTTGCAAAAGATCAGAACGGCAACAAATACTTCATGGTAAAGAACTCATGGGGAGATGCCGGAAAGTATCATGGAATCTGGTACGCTTCAGACGCTTTCGTACGCTACAAGACATTGAATATCGTAGTTCATAAAGATGCACTTCCAAAAGACATCAAGAAGAAGATTGGAATCAAATAATCCTGGAAAACGGTATATAAACCGAACACAACATGAATATCATCAAGCATATTCCTAACAGCATCACATCCATGAATCTGCTTTGCGGACTCATGGGTGTGATATTCACTTTCAATGGAGAGTTTGACATTGCCTTCATATTGATGCTTGCAGCAGCTGTATGTGACTTCTGCGATGGTCTTGCAGCTCGTTTACTTGGAGCTTACTCAGACATGGGCAAGGAACTGGACTCTCTTGCTGACATGGTAAGTTTCGGAGCTCTTCCTGCACTTATGGCACACAGGCTTATGATATATGCAGGACAAGAAGGATTCATAACATACATCCCGCTGCTTATCGGTGTTTTTTCTGCCTTGAGACTTGCTAAATTCAATATCGACGACAGGCAGACAGAGAACTTCATAGGCCTCCCTACTCCGGCCTGTGCAATGATATGCGGCTCATTTGTTTATTATGTAACAAAGAATCCTGACAGTATCATGTATGAGTGGGCTGCGTCATCCATATTCATTCCTACGGTATCGGTCATTTTATCCGTCCTTCTGGTCATTGAACTGCCGATGTTCTCGATGAAAATCAAGAAAAACAACAAGGAAAGTTCGCCAGTCAACAAATGGCGTATCTGCTTTATCGGATTTATCATTGCTGAAGCAATCGCAGTACTTGTCATCGGACTTAACTGGTCATTGATAATACTGCTGGCATTCGTATTCTACATTCTGATGAATTCCGTATTATTCCTGATATGCCGTAACAAGCAATAAAAGAGAGGCCTGCTTCCATAATGGAGCAGGCCTCATTTTTTGGATTCCGATTCCCTATTCTAGTAATTGGTAGGATGAATCATGAAATAGCTCTTTGCATGCTTGCATACCGGGCAGATTTCAGGAGCCTTCTTGCCCACTACGATGTGGCCACAATTCGAGCATTCCCACATCATATCCTCATCACGTGAGAAAACGATGCCGCCCTCTACATTTGCAAGAAGCTTACGATAACGCTCCTCATGCATCTTCTCAATAGCTGCAACCTTCTCAAAAAGAATTGCAATTTCCTCAAAGCCTTCCTCGCGAGCTGTTACAGCAAAACCTGCATACATGTCAGTCCACTCATAGTTTTCGCCTTCTGCGGCATCAAGCAGATTGGCAGCTGTATCAGGCATTTCACCACCATGAAGAAGCTTGAACCAGATCTTTGCATGTTCCTTTTCATTATTGGCAGTCTCTTCAAAGAGTTTTCCTATCTGTACGTAACCGTCCTTCTTAGCCTTTGAAGCATAGTAAGTGTATTTGTTACGAGCCTGTGATTCGCCCGCAAAAGCAGCCTGAAGATTTGCTTCAGTCTGAGTTCCTTTCAAATCTTTCATAATTATTTATTTTGGTTTAAAGGTTTATTATCAATTATAAAGCCTTTAGCAGGCATTAACATACAAATATAAAAAACTATTTTGATTTTCTTACTATCTTATAGCCTAAAGCTGCAATAATTATTGACATGAATGGCGAAATCAGATTGAACATACAATAAGGCAGATAGTCTAACGTAGCTACCTTAAGCACAGTCGCCTGAGTCATTCCACATGAGTTCCACGGTATAAGCACTGAGGTGACTGTTGCAGAGTCTTCCACTGAACGACTGAGCAGTTTGCTCTCGTACCCTCTGTCCTTATAAAGCTTCTTGTATAGGCTGCTGGTCAAAATTATCGACAGATACTGGTCTCCTGTCACCATATTGGAAAAGATTCCCGTTGCAACTGATGAAGCAACCATGCTTACACGGCCATGTACAAGGCTGACCAGTGCATTAGTAAGACTCTGAAGCATACCGCTTCCTACCATGGCTCCTCCGAAAGTGGCGGCTGCTATTATAAGAAAGACGGTAAGTAGCATTCCTGACATTCCTCTCGTAGAGATGAGATCATTAAGTTCTACGTTTCCGGTATCAATAGCAGTAGACCCATAATAACTTTGAAGCAATCCTTTGAACCCTGTCATGAAATCAAGACCATTCCCTCCTGCAATCTCCGCCAGCAAATGAGGCTGAGCGATCAATGCTGCGATACCCGCAAAGACGGCAGCAGAAAATAAAGTTATGATTGCCGGCACCTTTCTGGTTATCATAAATCCAGTCAAAACCGGTACGAGCATAAGCCATGGAGATATATTGAATGTCTCTTTCAGACCTTCTGAAAAATCCATAACCTGACCTTCTGCCGGTACAGGATGAAGCAGGCTGACAACAAGAAATACTACCATACTGATCAGAAATGACGGCAAGGTAGTCACAACCATGAATTTAATATGATCGAACAAAGGAGTTTCACTCGACGAAGAAGCAAGCACTGTCGTATCTGACAAAGGAGACATCTTGTCTCCGAAATATGCTCCTGATATGATTGCACCTGCCGTCCATCCCGGATCGAATCCCTGGGCACTTCCGATGCCTATCAATGCGACTCCCACTGTCGCTATAGTGGTCCATGAACTGCCTGTCATAATCGAAATCAAAGAACAGATCAGACAGGTGGCAAACAGAAAGACAGATGGATAGATTATCTTTGCTCCATAGTAAATCATTGTTGGCACTACCCCACTTACCATCCACGATCCCGCGACCGCACCAATCAGCAGCAGAATTACCACTGAGGTACCTATAGAACGGATATTGTCAACTATAGCATCCTCAAATCTCTTCCATGGGATCTTATAGAATACCATGGAAACTGCCACAGCGACACCGGCAGCGAACATAAGGGCAACCTGGCTTCCTCCGGAAAGGGCATCAGCTCCAAAAGCCTTGATGACCAGTGCAAGAAAAACGACAAGCACAATGAGAGGCACCAGGGATACCAGCCAATGCGGTGTCTTATCAACATCATTAGAATACATAACAAACCACTAACTGCATTTCACAACGTAAATAAAAAAGGACCATCCCATTCAGGACGGTCCATATAAGAATCTGAATGTCTCAAATTATTTTGCGATAACGCGAGCCATCTCGAGAACCTTGTTTGAGTAACCCCACTCGTTGTCATACCATGAAACAACCTTAGCGAAGTTAGCATCAAGGCTGATACCTGCCTTAGCATCGAAGATAGAAGTGTTTGAGCAACCGCGGAAGTCAGTTGAAACAACTGCATCCTCAGTGTAACCAAGGATACCCTTGAGTTCGCCCTCAGAAGCCTCCTTCATTGCAGCGCAGATCTCTGCCATTGTAGCCTCTTTCTCAAGAACTACTGTAAGGTCAACAACTGAAACGTCTGAAGTAGGAACGCGGAATGCCATACCTGTAAGCTTACCGTTGAGAACAGGAAGAA
>JAGAKH010000123.1 GCA_017625725.1 Bacteroidales bacterium
CAACGCTGCAATGGTGGATCGATTTATTGCAATGTCCGGAAAATCTCCGAACATGCGATTAAATAACACTGATTTCAAAGAACTTTTATTCTACGGCGTTCGCGCCGCGGTGTAACTTTTATAATTTTACCGAACTATTGGTTAATGATTTAAAAAATTTATCTTTGCCAGCACCAATCATAACAATCAAATATTATGACAAAAGCATTCAAGGTATTATCTGCAATTTTATGTATTGCTGCAATTTCATGTCAAAAGACACAGAGTCCTGACAGCACCGTTGAAGAAGAACACTACATCCAGGTTTCTCTCGGATTCTCAGGTGAAATTACCGACATCACTACAACTCCGATGAGTAAGGCTGAAAAATTTAAGGACTGGTACCAGATCCAGGTATATTCATGTCCATTAGGACAAGACAATTACTCATACTACGGCTATGGCTTCTTTGATAATAAAGATAATATGGTAATAAACCTCAAGGAAGGATACCAGTATAGGTTTGTGGCCGACATGATAGTTGAGGGGGAGAAAAACATCCTTTCCTTCTCATTGTTCAATAGTGGATGGGCAACAATCAGTAATAATTTCTATCTGTCTTTTGATGAACACATCAGATACCTTGGAGAAGGATACATTTACATGAGTACACCACATGAACAATTCAATCGTCCTAATGTAGACCGATTCTTCGGTATCACTGAAGGATACGTACCTGAAGAGCGTGGGAAGGTGTCGATCAAGATGAAACGCGTCTCCTTTGGTGCGAAATTCATCGCGAAAGATTTTGAAGAAGGATTTATTGAAGTCGCTATCGATCAGGCACCATCAACTATAATTGAAGCTACAAACGGAAGTGAAACAGATAAAATCACCATATCATTCAAAAATACTATGGAGGCTTATCTGAACGACAAGTATTCTGAAAACATTGCAGTAAATGTTATTTGGATCAAAAATGACGGCGTGCGTGTACCTGTTGTTTCACAAGAAATTGAGTTCGTACGAAATCATCTTACATCTGTCAAGTTCGACTTGAAAGAAACATCTAAAAGCAGTTCATTCAGCATCACTTCAGATGAAAACTGGCAAAACGGAGAGATAATTGAAGTCGAAAATGGTGGTATTAACACTGAAATCAGACCTAAATAAAAATGATGTCAAAATATTTGACAAGATGCAGATATTTAATTGATACATATAATTTTACGAGCGGTTTAATGAAGCACGTTTCATTAAACCGTTTTTTATGGGTAAATCAGATGGTCCAGGTGTCTTCAGATGTCAGCTGTTTTTAGGAAGATGGATGAGTAAAGCTGTCGTAGCTAGCACAGCTTGCTTTGACGAGCCGGCATGCTTCGATAAAGTGACCGATGTCCTTCCATACTGATTCTCTCTCCCTTTCGTTAAGGATCTCATGTCTCATACCGGGATATGTGATGCTTCTGATGTTTCTGTATCCTACTTTCTTCATGTGTTCTATGGAATCATTCAGTTTCTTCATGCTTTTTATGCATGGGTCGTCCTCCCCTGTAAGAAACAACACGGGCAGGTCAGGTCTGGTAACGTTCCATCCTTTGAGGGAATAGGTCTCAGTCATCAGATGCATCAATGCTTTGCTGGCGTTGGCAGTGAATGCGAAATTGCATTTCGGATTATCTCTGAATGCCTTTCTTACATCCGGATCGGAACAGGTCCATGCCTGATGACCTTCTTTTCTGAATCTTCTATTGAATCCGTTCGAGGTGATTCTTTGGGTCAGTCCCATCCTATGTCTGCCCGGGAGGATGCTGCTGAGGGCCAGTCCAAGGATTGAAAACGGATTTCTGCTCGGACTTCCGCATATTACAAGCCCATCGAGTCCTTCATCACATTCTTTGACATAGACTCTGGCAGCAAGAGATCCCATGCTATGGCCTATCAGAAAGAAAGGAAGGTCGGGATGTCTGCCCTTTATATCTTCTGTAACCTTCCTCATGTCTGCCACCAGTGCCTTGTAGCCTCCTTTGTACATGAAACCGAGGTCATCATCATTTCTGATGCTTTCCCCGTGCCCTCTATGGTCGTTGGCCACGCAGATGAATCCCATGGAGGCCAGATGCTTCATAGTCGGAAAAAATCTTTCCTTACATCCACACATTCCGTGGGAAAACTGGACTATGGCGAGGGGGGCCACTTCGGGATACACGACAGTAACGCTGATGTCAAGGTCGTCGAAATCAGATCTTAGCCGATATGATGCTGTCTCTATCATGCTTTAGAACAATGTCTTTGCAAAAATAAACGAATTCTGCAAAAAACAAAAAAGAGCCTCAGAAATGAAGCTCTTTCGCGGTGCGGACGGGACTCGAACCCGCGACCCCCGGCGTGACAGGCCGGTATTCTAACCAGCTGAACTACCGCACCATTTGTTCAGACTTATGCGTTTTTCTCGAACGCGGATGCAAAGATACGCATAAAATTTATATCTCCAAATATTTTTTGACATTTTTTCTGTTTTTCTCAAAAAGACCCGACAGAAAGAACTTCTGCCGGGTCTCCGGGTTACGGTCGGATCACTTGATTTCTATCATCCGCGTTACCTCTTCTTCCTTAGTTTTCTCTGTCTTTGGAACCCTTATCTTCAGAATGCCGTTTTCAGAACAGGCCTCAATCTTATCCTTGTCGGCATTCTCCGGAAGAATCAATGTCTGATTGAACTTGCATGACGAGAACTCCTTGCGAAGGTATTTCCCATCCTTTTCTTCTTTGTCTTCCTTGCATTTCTCCATTGCGATAACGAGATTTCCGTCCTTGTTCACATGAATCTTGAAATCCTCTTTGGTTGATCCGGGTGCAGCGACCTCGAGGCTATATTCCTTTTCCGTCTCCTTGACATTGATTGCCGGAGCTGTAGCTCTGAATCTGTCGATTGCACTGTTTTCAAAGAAATCATTGAAAAGATCAGGCAGCCAGTTCTGGCTGTTAAATTTTCTTGCTGGTAACATATATCGTTCTCCTATTCTTTAATGTAATTATATTTCTGCTTCGGATTATCCGATGCCATCTGGTGTAAACCAATATCTGTACCATAGGCATCTTTTCTGATTTCTTGTGGCCTTATTTCAGTAATTTAAGGAAAAATTTCTATATTCGCATTTTGTGCGGATGACAGATGGTTCTATTTTGCAAGGGGAATGGAATTTGTCTGCAGACGGTAAAGAATCAATGGTAATGGAAAAGAAGTTATATCCTTTAAGATTTGTTCCTATTGCATCTCCCAGAGTATGGGGTGGTAATGCGTTGATCAATAGACTCGGAAAACGTTTTGTCATTGTGGATGAAGATGGAAATGAAGTAGAACTGACATCGGATGACTGCATAGGTGAGAGTTGGGAACTCGCAGATATGGGCTTCGAGGATTCTGTGGTCAGTGAAGGCTGGCTTGCCGGAAATACGATAAGTGAGGTCATGGAGACTTATCTGGAAAGGGTGGTCGGTGAACCTGTATATAATTATTTCGGACGTCAGTTCCCTGTATTGCTGAAGTTCCTTGATATACAGGGGAAGCTTTCTGTTCAGGTCCATCCTGATGATGAGATGGCGGCTGAAAGATACGATTCCCTTGGAAAGAGTGAGATGTGGTATGTTGTCGATGCAGCTCCGGGATCCAAGGTATATGTCGGTTTCAACAGGGATATGACAGCACAGGAACTGTATGACAGATGTCAGAACGGTACTGTGGATGAAGTGCTGAATGTCATCCATCCTAAGAAAGGTGATGTCATATTCATGACGCCGGGAACAGTCCATTCTGCTGAAGGAGGTTTGCTTATAGCTGAAATCCAGGAGTCATCTGACCTGAATTTCCGACTGTATGATTGGGGAAGGGAGCACGATCCGGTAACTGCGAGGCCGATGCATCTTGAGGAGGCTATCGACCTGATAGATTATAGTAAGTTTGACGGTAGCAAGTATCGTAAAGGACCGATGTGGCATGATGAGGGATGTCATTGCCATGAAGATGAATGTCATTGTCATGAGCATGAAGGCCATGAGCACGAAGTCGCTGAAGTCCTGGTCGAGACTCCTCAGTTCAATGTGACCAAGATCGCACTGAAGGATTCCCTTCATATATATACGGATAAGTTTGAGTCATATATAGTTTATATGTGCATTGAGGGCGAGGCATCCGTTCAGGTGCCTTCTTCAGAAGAAGGAGTAGGGGAACATATGGAAAGATATGTGATCAAGGCCGGAGAAACTCTTCTGATTCCTGCCGAGATGCCAGACTTCTATCTTGTCCCGCATGACCGTTCGACTGTGTTGCTGGAAATAGTGACCAGACCGGCCGAAGAAGAGGATTCCTATATCGATCCCGACACAGAGGCCTTTCTTGAAGGTGAGGATTATGAAGGAATAGAGGAAGATGATTATGCCGGTGAGGATTGATAAATATCTGTGGGCAATCAGGGTATATAAGACTAGAACAGACGCGACAGATGCCTGCAAGGGTGGAAAGGTGCGTCTGAACGGATATGATGTCAAGCCTTCCAAGGAGGTCCGCCAAGGTGATGTCATAACTGCCAGAAAAGGGGCCGTGACATATACATATAAGGTTCTGGAACTTATTGACAAGCGGCAGGGGGCCAAGCTGGTTCCTGTATATGCTGAAAACCAGACACCTCAGGAGGAATTGGCAAAGCTCCGGGCTCCTGTGGAGACATTCTTCCTCAAGCGTGACAGAGGTGCGGGACGTCCTACGAAAAAAGACCGCCGCCAGATGGATGAGCTCTGGAGCAGTCTTGATTTCGATGTTCCTGATGATATATCAGAGGCTTTTACCCTTGATTGGCTTGCTGAGGAATAGTTCTTCCGGTTCTATGCCGAGAAGTTCCATCCTGCGTAGAATTTCAGGGAGTTCCTTTTCCAGGAACTCCTTTCTTTGTGCCTGAAGAATAATTTCCGCAGCATCGGCTGAAACAAAATAGCCTATACCTCTTCGATTGTAGATTATCCCTTCTGATGTAAGCTTTTCGTAGCTTCGGATCACTGTGTTGGGATTGACTCCGATTTCTGCTCCGAAGTCTCTCACGGACAGAATCCTCTCTTCAGGAATGAGCCTTCCGGTGAGAATCATCTCACAGATATTGTCATATATCTGCAGATAAATTGGTCTGGTGTCATTGAAATCCATGGCTGTCAGTGTTTCAAAGTCTTGATTCTATAGTATATCCCTGCCATTAAAGCAAGGTTGACGAGAGTGTCGTTTATCGTGTCGAACAAGGCTACATGACGGAATATTCCTAGATTGAAGATGTCGCCTGTCATCTGAGGCTTCGTCTGGAACTGTACCGCAAATTCACCGAAATAATGCGTAATGACCGGTGTCATGATGAGTCCGAGCACTGAGGTGATCAGGAAGAATGCAAGGAATGTCTTGGCTGTCTTTCCTGTCTTGAAAACGATTGCACCCAGAAGAAATATCAGGCACATGCCAATTATGTCATCGACGTACAGCAGAGGATTGCTGACCTGTCTGATAAACTCTTGGAGTCCCGGCACGGCTCCAGCTTCGGAATATACTGTTGCAGTCATGCCGAAGAAATTGACTATCAGGCTTCCGAAAGAACTGATAAGGCTTTCACCGCATGTCTTGTCTATTGCACAAGTTATTGCATCGAGGCAAAGATATGTTCCGGCAGAGACAACCGGTACAATGAATACGGTCATTATCACCATGCTGAGGAACTTCTCCGTTTTGGCCACAGGGACCATGAGCCAGTCGCTTCCTTCCTTCTTTGCCGTTATCTTTCCGTAGCATTTGACAGGCATGGTAACGACAAGAACGAACATGCATACGGCAAATGCAGTGAGTCTGAATCCTACCCCGGGGCCCTCCCATGTTCCATTGAATATCAGCCCCATCAATATTGTACCTATGTATATGATGACTCCCATCAGGCTGATAAGCATGAGGCTGAGTCCGTAGTCGGCAGTACAGCTCCTGATGTCGCTCTTCAGATATCTGCCGAATCTCTTGATATTGAATATCCTGTTCATCTCTTATAAGTTTTTGATGATTGATTTATGTCTGTGGACAGTGTTGAATAATGCTTCTATGTTGACCTTGCTCTCCTGAGAGTCTGTGTTCATGCATACCTGGATGCTGCCTCCCGGAATCATTTCGCAGTAAAGGGCATCCGGACGCGGGGTGTTGCTGTAGTCAAAGAACAGTCTGGCCGCTATTTCTTCAAGCCCTGCGTTAAGGAGAACCTCTTTACTGTCAAGTATGATGATCGGGTCGATTATGTTTTCCAGATCACGCACCTGATGAGTAGATATGACGATTGTGGAATCTTCTCTTGTGTATTTCATCACTGCTTTGCGGAACTGTGACTTAGAAGGGATGTCAAGCCCGTTGGTCGGCTCATCCATGAATAGATATTTTGTCCTGCATGCAAGTGCGAATGCGACATGCGTCTTTTTCAGCTGTCCGTATGACATGCAGTTCATTTTCTGAGTGATGTCGGTTTCAAACTCCTTCATTATACTGGCGAATGTATCCATGCTGAAGTCAGGTCTGAAGCTGCCGTAGTTCGCGGCGAAATCCGATGCTTTCATGTTTGGAGCAGCGAGGTCGTCTCCAAGGTAGTATTGCTGGGAAAGAAAGTCCGGATCCCTGTCGTACGGATCCCAGCCGTCTGTACTGATCTGTCCTTTATCTGGCTTCTTAAGTCCACACATAAGTGTCAGCAGGGTAGTCTTGCCGACTCCGTTTTCTCCGAGAAGCCCGTAAATGCGACCTTCCTTGAGTGTCATGCTGATGTTCTGCAGTACGGTGTTCTCTCCGTAGCTGAACTTGATGTCTTTTAAGTTTATCATAATAATCTATTATAGTGTTATAGTGAACTAATACACTGCAAAGGTAAGCAAATAATCTTTATCTCCAAATAAATCTTGAAAAAAAGAGCTTGTGCCATGTTTTGGCGAATTCTAATGTTATCTTTGTAGAAAAATATAGCGATATGAATCCCTTCCTCAAGCAGGTTGCTGAGTATTATTATGATATAGGTGACATAAGCAGCAGGTGTTTCGTCTTTCCGAACAGACGTTCCATGGCCTTTTTTAGAAAATGGCTCAGTGAAGCGGTAGCTGCAGCATCTGATGCAAGGCCGGTCATTGCTCCCGCGATGATCACTATAAATGACTTGTTTTTCAAGGTTTCGGGAATGCAGCAGGCAGATAGGGTCACTCAGCTTCTGGAACTCTATGAGTGTTACAGGGAACTGAATCCAAGAGCAGAGTCTCTGGATGAATTCATATTCTGGGGTGATATAATCCTTGGCGACTTCAATGATGTTGACAAGTATCTGGTAGATCCTGCACAGCTTTTTACGAATGTGTCCGATTTCAAGATGCTGCAGGATAATTTTTCATATCTGACCGAGACCCAACGTAAGGCTATTGAGGGATTTGTCAGTCATTTCAATGATGGCTCAGGAAGGCTTACTGTCGATATTGCGACAGATGATCCTGACGTGAAGGGAAGGTTTCTTCAGATCTGGAACATACTACATAGCCTTTATGAGGGCTTTAATGAGAGACTTTCTTCCAAAGAACTGGCATATGAAGGAATGGTGTACAGGTCTTTGGCTCAAAGACTCAGGACGGAATCTGTCGCTGATGTATTCAAAGGTGTTTTCCCTGAAGGTATAAAATTTGTCTTTGTCGGACTCAATGCTCTTAACGAATGTGAGAAGACCTTGCTTCGAAAATTGAGAGATTCATCGATGGCTGAATTCTGTTGGGATTATTCGGGACCGATGATAAGGCATCCGCAGAACAGGTCTTCGTTATTCATGTCAGAGAATGTCATTGAGTTTCCTCAGGCAGCAGAATGGGATCCGGATGGAATCGCCCAGCCTCAAGTCAATGTGATAAGCATTTCATCTTCAGTGGGCCAGGCCAAACTGCTCCCTGACATTATGAAGGAAGTCAATTCTCGTGTCAACGGGACAGGAACGGGGATACATTGTGCCGTAGTTCTTCCTGATGAAGCCCTTCTGTCGTCTGTCCTGAACTCTATTCCGGAAGATATAGATGATATAAATGTCACGATGGGTCTTCCTATGAAGGACAGTCTGTTTTATTCCATGATGTCTGACATTGCATCTATCCAGCTTCATATGGTCAACAGAAAGGGGGAGTGGTACTTCTATCATAAACAGGTTTGGGATCTCTTTGCCAATCCGCTTTTCAAGAGTGCGGCTGATGAGCGCTCTCATGAAGTCATGAGCAGTATACGTGAATCTGCTAAATATTATATTCCTGCATCAGAACTTAAAGGTTCCGGATTGCTTGAAACAGTATTCCAGCCGGTGGTCAGAGATCCGAAGCTACGTGACAAGGCTCAGATACATGCATTGGCTGAATATCAGAAAGAGGTTATCAAGACGATTGCTCCGGCCGTTGCCGATGATCCGAAGATGGCTTTGGAACTGGAATATGGCCGGGAGTACTACAGAAGTGTCAATGTGCTGCAGACTCATGGCCTGGAAGTGCTACCGATGACATATATACGTCTGCTGTCACAGCTGCTGGGCCCTGTTTCAGTGCCGTTCCGTGGTGAGCCCCTCAAGGGACTGCAGATCATGGGACCTCTTGAATTGCGTGCTCTTGATTTCAGGAACCTGATAATTATGTCGGCGAATGAAGGAGTTTTCCCTCGTCGCAGCGTCAGTTCTTCCTTCATCCCTCCGGAGCTTCGCAAAGGGTTCGGCTTGCCTACGTATGAATATCAGGATGCTGTCTGGGCATACTATTTCTATCGGGCGATATCAAGAGCGGAGAACGTCTGGCTTATTGTGGATTCCCGTACTGAAGGGCTTCATTCAGGCGAAGAAAGCCGATATATCAAGCAATTGGAGTATCATTTCGGCATTCCGTTAAGGCGTTTTGTCGTCAGGTCCGGATATATGGCGGCAGCACGGATACCGGAAATTGCAAAGACAGAGGAAGATATCAGAAAAATATCTGAAACGGCCTTGTCTGCCACGGCTCTTCAGAATTATCTGTCATGTCCGGCAAAATTCTATTATGGGACGGTCAAGGAACTGCAGGCTGAGGATGAAGTGGCGGAATCTCTGGATTATGGAATGTTCGGCACTGTGTTTCACGATGTGATGAGGGCGATCTATACTTCTCCGACAGCCATGTCTCCTGAATTCGAGTTCGATCGTGAAGGAATAAATGAAAGGGGACTGTCCGATAGGGTTGATCGTATAAGCCGTTCATATATAGAGTCCTGGTTGAAGAAGGAGGAGGAAATCAAAACCAAGGTCAAATCGCTTGTCATGATGCAGATGAAGTCTGTCGAGGTCAGCGGACGAAACCTTGTGGTGACGGATGTTATAGTCAGGTATGTCCTGAAGACTCTGCAGAGGGATCTGGAGCTTCTCGAGTCGTGCGGTAAGGACTCTTTTGAGATATTGGGCCGTGAGATGCCGGTTTACGGCCAGTTCCATGGGCAGAAGATCAAGGGATTCATAGACCGTATAGACAGTCTTGTTCCGGGGCAGGTAAGGATTGTGGATTATAAGACAGGAAAGGTACTTCAGGATGATGAAGATATACATGACGGCAATGCAGAGGCGATAGCGGAAAAGATATTTGCACCTGATGTGGAGGACCGTCCGAAGATTGCCCTGCAGTTCTATGTATATGACCTTCTTATGAGAGACCATGATTCTGTCAGGGGAGCTTCTATCTGTAACTGCGTCTATTCGACGTCCAAATTGTTCAAGGAGGCTCCTCGTACAGTACCGTTGAATGAGACCTTCTTCAATTCGGTTTCTGATCGTCTGGTTCTGCTGCTGGACGAGATGCGTGATCCGGATGTTCCGTTCAGGAGGACGGATGATGAAAAGGTATGTACTTATTGTGATTTCAAGACAATCTGCGGGAGGTAGGTATGATCAAGATAATGAAAGCTTCAGCCGGTTCGGGTAAGACCTACAGCCTGGCCAGAACATATATCAGTCTGCTGCTTCGCAGCAAGGATCCGCATGCATACAGGCATATTCTGGCTGTGACATTCACAAACAAGGCTACGGATGAAATGAAGAACCGTATCCTTAAGGAATTATATGTGCTGGCTTCCGATCCGCAGAAATCTGCCTATTTCAGAGATTTTGTGCCTTCGGTCATATCATCCGAGGCTCTTCTTCAGAAAAAGGCCCAGGATGTGCTGCATGACATTCTTCATGACTATAGTGCGTTTGCGGTAAGTACTATAGACAGATTCTTCCAGCAGACGTTAAAGGCATTTTCAAGAGAAATCGGTCAGTTTGCTTCCTATCAGGTGGAACTTGACCGTGATTCACTTGTGGCTGAAAGTGTTGACAGACTTCTCGATTCCCTTACGGAGGATAGCGGCAGCCTTCTGTCATGGCTTACCGGGAATGTCCTGGAGCAGATAGAACAGGGAGGCAGGTACAGCATGGATGCAAATCTTCTGAATATGGCTGTCAGGCTGAAGTCATTGCAGAGGCAGACGGCAATGGAAGAGGCCGGTATAGATGAAGATAAGGTGTATTCGAAAGAGAGTCTTGTGAAGTTACGTGGTGTCTGTCGGGATATAGTCTCGTCTTTCCGTAAGGATGTCAAGGAAAAGGCTCGTAGGATTCTGGATATATTGGAGGAGGCGGGGGTCGATCCGGCAGACAGCAACAGAGGTTTTTTAAAGGCTCTGTATGTTTACGATGAACTACAGGATAATGATGCCATTACTGCTCCTAAGGATACATTCCTGATGAAGGCGTCTGACAGCAGCCAATGGTTTGCCAAAACGAAGGCAGCAAAACTGCTGCCTCTGGTATATCCCTTCATGGAGGCTCCTCTGGATGATTTCTGCGAATTGTGGAAAAAGGATTTTGCTGTATATAATACGGCAGTAATTCTTGATGGTCAGATATATGGACTTGGTGTGGCTGCTGAATTGAGGCAGACATTCAATGACCTGATGAAGGAGAAGAATATTCTTTGCATCGATGATTCCAATACGATTCTTCGTGACATCATTGACGGATCGGATGCACCCTTCGTCTATGAAAAGCTGGGAGTGAGGTTCGATCATTTCCTTCTTGACGAGTTTCAGGATACTTCTGATGTGCAGTGGACCAATTTCAGCCCGTTGCTTCATAACAGTGATTCCCAGGGAGGTGAGAATCTGATTGTAGGTGACGTGAAGCAGAGCATATACCGTTGGCGCGGGTCGGACTGGAAACTTCTTGATGAGAAGATTCCGGATGAGTTTCCTGACCATGTGGAGGAAGTGCTAGACACCAATTACCGGAGCCTGTCGAATGTGGTCGGATTCAATAATGCTTTTTTTGAAGCCTCCGCTTCTGTTCTTGACAGAATTTCCGGACATGACGGCAATGGGCAGCTGTCCAGGATATATTCCGATGTCGGGCAGAAGGTCGCTAAGAAGGAAACCGATGGCGGAATTGTGGAACTGACATTCTGTGATAAGACCGAAGAACTGGCTCAGGTCTTGGATGCTGTGTCTGCAGCAAGGGAGGCAGGTGCGGCTTTGTCCGATATAGCTGTGCTCGTACGTAGTAATGTAATAGGTGAGAACGTCGCATCCTACCTTATTGAAAACGGTTTGCCTGTCATGACTGACGATTCATTGAAGGTAAAGAACTCCATTACGGTAAGACGCCTCGTCTCTCTCATGTCCTATGTTGATAATCCGGATGATACTGTGAATGGCTTCCTTGCCGGATCTCTTGATGTCCCTGTTCCGGATTGCGGTCTCTCCCTCATTGATATGGCAGAGTTCCTGATACGAAGTCTTAAGGCCAGTGATGATTTGTGGAAAGGGGAAATTCCTCATATACAGTCCTTTATGGATTGTATAAAGGATTATGTGTCTTCAAATGGTAATAATCTGAGAGGTTTTCTTAAGCATTGGGAAGGTGAGGATCCGTCCGTATGCTCACCTTCTGCAGGAAATTGCATTAGGGTGATGACCATACATAAGTCCAAGGGACTGGATTTTCCATATGTGATAATTCCATTTGCCGAAAACATAACCTTGTATAAGCCGGGAAACAGGTGGTGTGCTCCGGATCTTGCCGGGACGGCCCTTTCTGGAGTCGCTGATGGTGTCTACGATGTACAGTTGTCCGGGAATTCCGAATCCACTCTGTTTGCGGAACATTATCGGAATGAACGTTTCTTGCAGCAGGTTGACAATATCAATACAATCTACGTGGCCATGACCAGGGCTGCACTGGGTCTTCATGTGATTGCAAAGACACCTCCTGCAAAGCTGATTTCTGCGTTGAAGGATGGTGTAATGCCGGAATTTAAGGATTTCTCCCAGATGCTGTATCATTTTGCATGCAGTACAGGAATGGATGTCTGTGAAGAGGAGGGAACACTGCGTTTTACCTGCGGCCAGATGCCGTGTTTCGGGGCATTCCGAAAAGAAGACAGGACAGCAGCCCCATTCTTTATGTCTGAAGGTGACGGCTATCCGTCTGTTCCGCTTAACCCTCAGTCCGGAGATCCTGAATGTGATGTCCGTGAAAGGGGACGTCTCAAGTTTTCTGCAGATTCTCTGGACTTCTTCTCGGAAGATGGTGAAGCCGGCATTGGTGCGTCGAACAGGGTCAAGGGAATTGTACTTCATGACATCCTGTCTTCAGTTGTTGTCATGGAAGACCTTGATGCTGCAGTACAGGCCGCGTTCAATTCAGGAGAACTGTCTGCAGAACAGATGCATGAGGTCAAGCAGCTGCTGGAAAACAGGCTTATAGAAGCGGAGAAGCTCGGATGGTTTCCTAATGACGGAACGGAAGTTCTGAATGAAGTGAGTCTTATAGACACGGACGGTAAGGTCTACAGGCCGGACAGGGTGGTGAAGACTGATGACCGGGTAATCATAATAGACTATAAGTTCGGAGCTCATGAGCGCAGGTATGAACGCCAGATGCTGAAGTATGCTGACCTCTGGCGGAGAATGGGATACGGAGAAGTTTCCGCTTATCTCTGGTATGTACATAGTGGCGAGGTGGTAGAGGTTTAGAAGATTATTTATTATATTTGCAGATTTACTAAATATAGATACATGGAAAATAAGGAAATGGATACCTGCAAGCTTCTGTACAATACGGAAAGGGTCAAGCTATATATTCCTGAATATGGACGTAATGTGCAGAAAATGGTAAATTATATAAAGGCCATTGAGGACAGGGAAAAGAGAAACGAGCAGGCAAGGGCTGTGATCAAGGTTATGGAAATAATTAATCCTCAGGTTCATCTCCAGGAGGATTATGAACATACTTTGTGGGACCACCTTCATATAATTTCAGGCTTCAGTCTTGACGTGGATTCTCCATATCCTCTTCCTTCAATGGAGGAGAGTCGTGAATACCCTCGTATGATTCCTGTACAGAAGAAGCCCCTTAAGGCAGTTCATTATGGAAGGAATATTGAGAATATGATAGAGTTCGTTGCAGAAAAGGAAGACGGGGAAATCAAGAACTCAATGATACGTGCTCTTGCCATATATATGAGACAGCAGTACCTGATATGGAACAAGGATACGGTTGCAGATGAAATGATCTATCAGGATATTGAGAGGCTTTCTGACTTCAGGATACAGATTCCGGAAGAAATCAGACAGATGAAACTGGCAGCTGATGGATCGCATTCCAAACCTGTGATGCAGAAGTCAAAGGTCCAGAACAGGTTCAAGAATAATCAGAAGCAGAGAAAACAGCATAACAACAAATAGTCTATATAATGGCTGCGAAAAAGAAAACTGTTGCGAGAAGGAAGGAAGAGAAGCATAAACGCTTCTCATTCTTTTCTGATATGGATGAAGATAAGAAATCGAATCTGTTCAAATATACTGGGCTGGCTGTTCTCGTCCTTTCGGTATTTACATTATTTTCCATTGTTTCATATCTCTTTACGTGGAAGGCCGACCAGAGTCTGCTTTCCGATCCAGCAATGATGGATAAGAGTGTGGATGTGGCAAATATCGGTGGTAAGATGGGATTCAGATGGAGCCGTTTTCTTGTCAGCAGATGCTTTGGTCTGGGCAGTCTTGCCCTCGTTGTCCTGATGGCCTGTGCATCGTACAGATTGTTCTATTGGAAGAGGAGTATAGGACTTCTCAGAATCACTTTCGTGACAGTCTTACTGGCATTTCTCTCGTCACTCGTGTTGGCGGAGATCTCCATCCTGACAGGTGCGGTAAATGCATTCGGAGGAGGTCTTGGAGGAGATGCGGGATTTGCAGTGATGTCTTGGATGAATAATATAATGGGAATACCGGTGGCCATACTCGTCCTGATGATTCTGACAGTGGCGTGGCTTCTGTTGGCAAGTGGACGTTTTGCTCATTGGTTTGCAGCGATGGGGGAATCCGATACTATGCAAGAGGAAGCAGATCATCTTCTTGATGCTGACCCTATTCCAACTCCGTCAGATGACGGACTTGTCGGTCAGGATGTACAGGACGATCATACGACTGATCCTGTCTCAGACCCTTTCCCAGTCTCTGAACCGGATCCGGTTCCAGTTTCGGATCCGCAGGATTATCCTGATGACCCGGAAGATAAATCCAATGGAATAGAGGTTATAATGGGAGGAGAACTTTCCACCAAGGTAACTGAGGAACTTCCAAGGATTGATAACAGAGAGGAACTTGAACGCTTTGAATTCCCTCCTCTTGATCTTCTTAAGGATTATTCTGAAGGCAGGCATAAGGTCAGCCAGATGGAGCTTGACGTCAACAATAACCGTATTCGTGCTACTCTTCAGAATTATCGAATTGAAATTGATAGGGTTACTGCAGTTGTTGGACCTACGGTGACTTTGTATAAGGTCGTTCCGGCTCCCGGGGTGCGTGTCTCTGCAATCGAGAACCTGCATCGTGAAATTGCAATGTCCTTGGGTGCAAGCGGAGTCAGGGTTGTGACATTGCCTGACTGCGTGGGTATTGAGGTGCCTAACAATACACCGTCTATAGTACCTTTGAAGGCGATGCTCAACGATGATTCCTTCAGGAACAGCGATGCGGAGCTTCCTATTGCCATCGGATATACTATTACACAGGAAGTCAAGACCTTTGACCTCACCGATGCTCCTCACCTTCTTGTGGCCGGTGCTACGAAGCAGGGTAAGTCTGTCGGACTGAATGTCATCATATCGTCTCTTCTGTATGCAAAGCATCCTTCGGAACTGAAGTTCGTCTTCATCGATCCTAAGATGGTTGAGTTCACAGCATATAATTCCCTTCTTAAACATTATCTTGCTGTGCTTCCGATGGCGGCAAGCGAGGAGGATGAAAAGGAGAACGCCATCATCAAGCATCCTAAGCAGGCTGAACAGGTGCTTAATTCTCTCTGCATCGAGATGGACGAAAGATATAAGCTTCTGGCTTCGGCTGCAGTCAATGACATAAAACTCTACAATGAGAAGTTCAAGGACCGCTATCTTCTTCCTACTGAAGGACATAAGTTCCTGCCATATCTGGTTGTGGTAATCGATGAGTATGCCGACCTTACAATGACTGGAGGTGCCAATCCTGATGCGAGGAAATCAGCAAAGAACATCAGTGAATCAATCGTAAGGCTTGCCCAGAAGGGTAGGGCTGCCGGTATTCATGTAATCATAGCTACCCAGCGTCCTTCCGTTAATGTGATCACGGGTCTGATCAAGGCCAACTTCCCGACACGAATCGCTTTCAGAGTGCTGTCCGGAACCGATTCCAGAACAATCCTTGATTCTAATGGAGCTGAGAACCTTATCGGAAAGGGTGATATGCTGTACTATGCCGGTGTGAAGATGGAAAGAGTTCAGTGTGCTCTGGTAAGTATGGCTGAGATAACAGCTATCACACGTTTTATCGGCAACCAGACTGGTTATAAGAAATGCTATAATACTCCATACTATCTTCCTGTGCCGCAGTCCCAGGACGGAGAGACAAGCGGAGGAACCATCGATATGCAGAATATCGATCCGATGTTCGAAGATGCTGCACGTCTTGTCGTGACTTCGCAGAAAGGTTCTACTTCCGATCTGCAGAGAAGGTTAGGCATGGGATATGCAAGAGCAGGTAGAGTTATGGACCAGCTTGAAGGAGCCGGCATAGTCGGTCCTCAGGAAGGATCCAAGCCTCGTCAGGTACTTGTTACCGTTGATGAACTCGATGAAATCCTGTCCGCATTTATCAGATAGCACCATATGGCAATGTTTCCCAAATTTTTCATTACAGTCTTTTTGTCTTTTGTTTCTGTCGTTGCTGTAGCGTCGGATGGTACTCCTCTTGAAAACCTTTATTCTGGACTTTCAGGTTCTTGTACGGAAATCCGTTATTCATTTATCTTCACAGTCAACGGAATGAAACACGTGGGAGAAGGGGAACTCTGTCTTCAAGGTCAGTCTTATGTACTTAGAGGCAATGGACTTGAGATCTTTTCGAATGGAAAGGACGTCTGGGTGGCGGATGTGTGTGCGAAGGAAATGACAATTTCAACGGTTGAGGACCTGTCTTATGGTTCAGTATCCGATCCTGTTCTGTTGCTTTCAAGCATGAATGAGATATTCCGTGTGGCCGGTCAGACAGCAGGAACCGATGGAGCTACTGTAATTTACGAAATGCTCCCGCTGAAGGATTGCGGAGTTGACAAGGCTGTTCTCGAAATCAGGAAGAAGGATGCTATTCTGACAAAAGCCGGATTTTCCATCGACGGAAATATGATGGAAATCACTATAGACTCAATGAAGCACCTTCCTTTGAAAGATGCTTCTGTATTTTTCCCTTCCTTTGATTATTCTGATTCGTCCTGGATTGTAAGCGACATCAGATGATTATTCCGCATCTCTTACGCAGCGTACATTTGCTCCGAATGTCTTTACGTCACCTCTGCTGAGCATGAGCTCCGGCTGCTGTTCAAAGATAAATCTGTAATATGCCAGATTGCTGTCTTCGCTGAGATCGGCTGTCCAGAATACCGAGTATTCTTCGACACCGATGAACGCGGCTGTTGGATAACGTCCTGAAATGCCGTCAGTGATCTTATCCGGATCGGATGATATGCTTCCAAGATTGGCATATCCGGCAGGAATGAATGCCATTAGGCTGGAATTGGTGATTTCTCCGACCTTAGGCCAGTAAGTCCACATCTTTTCTGTGTTGAATTCGATGTCTGCCATCAGCTTGGAGGCAACGTTAGCGATAGGGTCAAGTGATGAAGAGGGTTCTGCTGAACCAAGTGCCTTGCCAAGTGAAATCCAATCTGCGTTTGTCGGTAGTCTCCATCCTTCAGGGCATGCCTTGACAGCCTCTTCATAGCTGTAGAATCTGCCGAAGACATTTGAAGTGACTTCATAATTGATGAATGGGGCACCGTATGCAGGGTTGGCCAGGTTGTTCCTGAACCAGTCCAGTCCGGCATGTGTGGTGTAGTAGTAGTCTATGCCGTTTACTGTGATCTTCTTGTCTGTTTTTCTGATGCCATGTTTGGTGATGCTTCCGTCAATACCCCCTTTGACCATTGTAGTCTGCCGACTAGCATAGGTGCTGGAGTAGCCGGATGCAAATGCATAGCAATTGACGGTGTATGTGCCCAATGAATCTTTGAAGTTAAAATTGTATGCACCGTTCTCCATTTTAGAAGTGTCGGATTTTTCCATCAGAGGGCTGACCTTCCATGAATACCCGAGAACTCCGCCTTCGGGGTGGCTTACACCCTGTGGGGTCATGGTCAAATCTGTATTCTGGGCAATGAATGCGGGAATGTCAAAGGATAAGGTCCCGGACAGGGTTGGATATGATGCTGTTTCATCTTCTTCTTTGCATGAAGCAAGTAAAATGCATGAAGATAGCAGTATGTAGGTAAGCTTTCTAAAACTCATCAGATTCTTTTTTTGTTACAATCTTGCAAAGATGGCTATTTTATTTGAAAAACCGTTAAATTTGTACAAATACTTTGCCGTAGAAATTTATAGGTTTGATAAAAATTATATCATGAACAAGACCTCCTCCTTCCTCCTTACAGTATTAGCTTATCTGATGCTTGTCTCCTGTTCACCGCGTGACCGATATGTCGTTATAGCCGGTTTTGCACAAGGTGGTACATATTCAGTCAAGTTCAATCTCAAGGGTGAGGACGGAATGGTGGAAAAGAATGTAGAGGAGATCCGTGATTCCATCGATGCAATTCTGTCAAGAATTGATAACTCCATATCGGGATACAACAGAAAATCTCTTTTAAGCCGTTTCAATTCAGGTCAGGAAGTTGTACCTGACCGGATATTTATTGATGTTTTTAAAAAGGGATATGATCTCTATAATGAGACTGGCGGCGTGGTTGATGTTGCTTCCGCCCCCTTGTTTGATATTTGGGGCTTCGGATTTACCCGAGATTCTCTCCCGGATGCGTCGTCTCTTGATCTGGCCCTGGCAGCATCAGGGATGGACAGGATGAAACATGATATTGGATCGGTCATCGGGAATGAAGGAACTATCTCTCCTTCATCACTTCTGCTGAAGGACGGTCCTCTGCCTAAACTGAATTATAATGCAATAGCACAAGGCTATAGCTGTGATCTTGTAGCCTCTTACCTTTATTCGATCGGGGTAAAGGATATGCTTGTGGATATAGGAGAGATCTTCTGTGATGGTATGAATCCTTCAGGACAGCCATGGACATTGGGAATTGACAGACCTGTAGACGGAAATGATGAGCGTGGAGCTGACCTTCAGGCGATATTCAAGTCACCGGGCGGGCCTTGTGGAATTGTCACTTCCGGAAATTACAGAAAATATTATGTAAAGGATGGTAGGAAATATTCCCACAGCATAGATCCCCGTACCGGTTATCCTGTCAGCCACTCATTGCTGAGTGCAACAATTGTTGCACAGGATGCTCTTACAGCCGATGCTTATGCAACATATTGTATGGTTGTAGGACTGCACGAGGCACAACTTTTCATTGAAGAAACTCCAGGTTTCGAAGGCTGTCTTATCTATGACGAAGATGGCCAGATGAAGACATGGACCTCATCCGGATTCATATTGAGCCCTATGGATTGAACATGTCTTTAGCCGGCAGCATGCTGCTGTAGAGGCTTCTGCATGATACGAACAGGTCGTTGGTGTATCTTGCCAGTCCGGGCCCCTTCCATGTACTGGTGTTGGTGATAAGGATCCAGCATTCTCCGTCCGGGAATTGCTTCACCAAGGCACTGGTGCCTGCAAGTGTACCTGTCCTGCTCCACCCCTTTGCCGGGTCGGTGTCGTTCCATCCTAGTGAGAATGTCTCCTTGTCAAAGTATTCTGTCATCTGACTGATTGCCTCCTTTGACAATATGTCCGGAACCTCATCCCTCCCATTGATTGAGGCAACGAGTCTTGCTATCTCGGCAGGTGATCCGCACCATGCTCCTGCACCGGAGAGTAGAGGTATGTTATTGCCGCCATAGCATCTTTCAACCATATTTCCGCTTCCATTGTATTCCGGAACAAACTTTCCTTCTCCCTCGTGAGTGTAGTACCTTACCTCATTTTCTCTCTTCTCGTTGTAATAAGTTCCGGCAATATGCATATCGAAACAGCCGGCTGGCTCAAGCAGGTCTTCTTTGATGAATTCTTCATAAGATTTTCCCGAGACCTTCGATATGATTTCAGAAAGCAGGAGGTATCCGAAGTTTGAATATCTCTGCCATGATCCAGGCTCGAATCTAAGCTGTCTCGAAAGTACAAGGCGATAGAAATCCTCTGCTGTCGGAGGAGAATCAAGCTGCATCTGCATCTGAACGTCGTGGGATGAGAACAGAGGGTCGCGATAGAATCCACCCTGATGTCTAAGAAGGTGCTCTACAGTTATCCTGCTATATTCCTTGTGTCTGATTGTCTTTGTGAACAGGCTGTCCTTAAGGATTCCTCCGGGACCGAAAACCGTGTCCTTTATGCTGAGCATACCCTTGTCCTGAAGAAGCATTATTCCAGCAGCAGTGATAAGCTTGGATACTGACGCCATCCTGAGGATATGCCCAGGTTCCATTCTGATGCCTTTTTCTTCGTCTGCCCATCCAAATCCTTTGGCGTAGACAAGTGAGTCGTTCCTCGTAATGGCAAGCGATGCACCCTTGATCTGCCATTTCCTCATGAATGCATTGACCTTTCTGTCCAGGCCTGCCAGTTCCTTGTAATCGGACATGGAGTTTGACAAGCTGTCGTTCAGGCTGACTGCAATCTCCTCCTTTTCTTCAATATGTCCTTCACTGGAACCGGATGAGGTTATTGTAATGAAGGCCAAGGTCAGCAAAAGTATTGACAGTATGATTGTGTTTCGTGCCCTTGATCTTCTCATCTTGTTAATCTTCCTGCTTTACGTGCTGCTTCTATTATCATGTCAGCAGTACCTTCCGTACCAAGTATTGATGAATCCATGCATAAGTCATATTCTGATGCCATACCCCATTCACCGAAGGTGAAATAATTGTAGTATTCTGACCGTTTCCTGTCTTTTTTCTCAATGATGGCTTCAGCTTCTTCTGCATTTACCTTCATCCTTTCAGAAATCCTTTTGATCCTTTCTTCCATCGGAGCTGTCAGAAAAACATTGAAGGTGGTTTGCATCTCTCTCAATATGTAATTGGAACAGCGGCCGACAATGATTGCAGAACCTTTGGATGCGATGTCAATTATTGCTTCGCTCTGAAGTCTGAAGATATTTGCCTCGCTCATGACATCATATTCTGCACCGAAACTCTGTAAAAGCATTCCTTTCAGGGAAAATCCTCTTTTCTCGTCTTTCTCCTCAAACATCTCAGCGCTGATTCCGCTGTCATGAGCAGCCTTTGATATGAGTTCCCTGTCATATACGGGAATGTCAAGCTTGCGGCTCAGGTGTCTGGCGACTTCCAGACCTCCGCTTCCGAACTGTCGTCCTATGGTTATTATTATACTATCTTTCATCCTTACATAATATCATTAAATCTGGCTTCCAAGAATTGATGGGTCGTCACCATCCTTGAGTCTGCTGAATTTTCTGAACAGCCTTCCCATGAGGAATGCTGTCAGAAGAAATGACATGAAGTCTGCAATTGGGTAACTGAGCCAAACTCCTTTTGCCCCGAAATAAAGTGGGAGTATATACAGAAGCGGCAGCAGGAAGAGAATCTGTCTCGACAGCGACAGAATGATTGATTTCTTCACCATTCCAAGGCATTGGAAAAGGTTGGTGGCAATCATCTGGAATCCGACAACCGGAAAGGCAAGAATGAGTATTGTCAGACCATGTGAGGACATTTCGGCCAGTTCCGGATCGTTGGTAAACAGACTTACTGCAGTCTCAGGTATAAGTACTGCCATGAGAAAGCAGCTGCATGTGATGATTGTAGCCAGTCCTGCAGTCTTCCAGAATACATCCTTCACTCTGGAGTATTTCCTGGCACCATAATTATAGCCGGCTATCGGCTGCATTCCCTGATTAAGTCCCAGACAGATCATTGCAAACAGGAAGGTAAGTCTGTTGCAGATTCCATATGCTCCGATGCCCAGGTCTCCGCTGTATTTGCGTAGCTGCTGGTTCACGAAGAGGGTGACAAGACAGGCTGCTGAGTGCATCAGGAACGGTCCCATACCTATTGCCAAAGAATCTTTGGCTATCCTCCAATCAAGCCTTGCTATCCCTTTCTCAAAGTGAAATGCTCTTTCACGATTGTTGAAATGATGCATGACAACCAGCATCGCAACTGCCTGTGATATTACTGTCGCCCACGCAGCTCCCTTGATGCCCATGTCGAACACGAAGATGAACAGCGGATCCAGTATTGTGTTCAGTATGACGGTGAAAATAGTCAGTCCCATTGCCTTTTTAGGACTTCCTGACGACCTCATTGCCGCATTGAGACCGAAATACAGATGCGTTATTATGTTTCCATACAGTATGATGGAAATGTACTCTTTTGCGTAAGGCAGGGTGTTTTCGCTCGCTCCGAAGAAGTATAGGATCGGGTCGATGAAGACAAGTGCCAGCACCATGAACAGAAAACCTATTATGATGTTCAGACTCACGATGTTTCCAAGAACCTTGTTGGCTGCCTTATAGTTCTTCTGTCCGAGCAGCACGGAAAGCATTGTTGCGGCTCCTGCTCCTACGAGGGTACCGAATGCCGTGGAAAGATTCATGAGAGGGAATGTCACTGCCAGACCAGAAATCGCAAGAGGACCGACGCCCTGTCCGATGAAGATGCTGTCCACCATGTTGTATAAAGACGATGCAGTCTGGGCTATAATCGCAGGTAAGGCATATCGCTTGAGCAATATGCCTATCTTTTCTGTTCCAAGTTCTGTAGGGATCGCCGATTTGGCTGAAACTTCCATTATTATTCAGGTTTAGAAGTCATTTCGATTTCGAAGATCAGAGGGGCGTATCCGGGGATGGAGTTTCCGTTTCCGGAATATGAATATCCGAGAGGTGAGTAGAATACTCCTACGCCTTTTTCTCCCTCCTTCATTTGCCAGAGTGTCAGAGCGAAGCCGCTGATGACTTCGCTTCCGTCAAGTTTGAGTTCTGAGTATTTCTCAGCCCAATCCACTTCAGTAGGCTCATAGGTCCTGCTGCTTGACCAGATGTCATTGTCTTTGGCAACCTTTTCAATGTTCGTGTCAAATACAAGTCCGTTAAGGAGCTTACCGACATAGTTGATGTATACTGTTGTGTCGGAAGGCAGACTTTCGTCGCTTTCGGGTTTTCTAAGCTGCTTGTAGTAGAAACCAGGAGCACCTCCGTTTGCTGCCTTGACGGAATCGGCAGGTGTCATGCCTTTGAATACTTCCTTAGCCGGTCTGTCGTCAATCTTGACCTCACTTGTCTGGAAGAACCGTCCTATCGAGTCTGTCTGCCATGCATTAATGTCGGTCGTGAAGTCTCTTACCTTGATCTCAAATATCGTGTTTGAGTAGTTGTTCGAAGTGTTGAGGTAATCTTCCGGATTGTCATATGTAGCATATGTCATCAGCCATGACGGCACTATGAATTTCTTCTCTCCGCCGACCTGCATGCCGACAATACCTTCGGAAAGTCCTACCTGAATAGTGTTTGTCGTCGTAGTCAGCACCTTCGGACCATAATAGTATGACTTGTTGTATGTTCCGAGCTGTATGGCGGCATCCTTGTCAGTAAATTCCGTAATATTTCCATCCAGATCGGTCTTTACCATATCTATTATTGCAAATCCTTCCTTTTGAACGGTCTTGCCGGAGCCGGGCTTCTCGTCGATTACATAGATGCCCAGGCCGGAAGGTTTGTTTTCCAGTTCAGGATAGTTGACGTGAAGCCATGCGTCAAACGCACGCTTGGCACTTTCATTCGGTCCTTCTGAAACAGTCCTGGCACAACCGGTCAATGCCAATGCTGCAATAGTTATATATCTGAAAAAATGCTTCATAAAAATCAAAATATCCGACAAATATAGTAAAAGTTACTCATTAGAGATGCTCACTACCCATATTTTATATAGTAGGGCAGAGTTCGGAGGTATGATTCCGAAGGTTTCGTTCCCGAATCCGTATTTACCGGAGAACAATATTTCGCACTCTTCTCCACCTTTGACTCCTAGCAGGCCGTTTCGAAGTCCTTCCAGAAGCTGTGCGTCTGCCATGTTGATTTCATACAGGTCGAATTGAGCATCGGTAAGATCCCATTTCGCGTCTATGGCAGTCTGCTCATGGTTCGTTACAAAAAGATTTGAGGAACTCACACTTCCGTTGAAAGTGTATCCGGCATAATAGAATGCAATCTGCCCTTTCTCTCCAAGCTCCTCTCCCTCGCCATGAACGAGAATCAGTCTGTTGGATCCGTTGTTTCTGACCACGGCAGCAGTAGTATCTTTCTTGATTGCCGCTTCTATGTACTTGTCGATCCTGTCTTCCTGATTGTTGTAGGCGAGCTCAAGCTTCTCCTTGATGCATGATGTCCCGGCCATGAGTATGGCAAGGATGGCTGTTATGATGCTCTTGTTCTTATTCATTGCTTTCATTGAAGTATTCTCTTATAACTGTTCTGATATATTCTGCACATTCTTCGGCAGAACTGATGTCTTGAGGAATATATAATCTTCCTCCAGCGGCATTTTCATGCCCACCTCCATGAAAATATCTGGTTGCCATACGGTTGGCGGAGATGCCTTTCTTGCTTCTGACGGATATTCTCATGAAATCCATGTCCTCTTTGGCAAGTATGCTCATCTTGATGTCCCCGATGCTTAAAGGCATGTTGACAAACCCTTCTGTATCACCATCCTTTACTTCGTATTTTTCCAGCATATCGCGGTCCAGCACAATGTATGCCACGCCGTCTTCAGTGATTCTCATATTGTCTTTAAGCACGTATCCAAGCAGCCTGATACGGTTTTCGCAGTAGGAGCAATTGACTCTGTCGACAATCCGGTCTCTGTCAACACCTGACTCGATGAGGTCTGCTGCCATTCTGAGGGTGGATGGGTATGTGGAGTTTGCGAAATTGTTCGTGTCGGTGGTCATTCCGGTCATAAGGGCTTCAGCTGCCGCTCTGGGAATTCTGGAAACCTTATGGGAAATCTGCGGCATTTCCATGAGGATATGATATAGGAATTCACTTGCAGATGATATCTCCGTCTCTGAAAATACCAGTGAAAAATCTTCCGTCTTAGGATTCAGGTGATGGTCTATCAGCACTTTCACTGCTTGGGAAGCAGTGAGGATGCCATTCATCTCTCCGGCTCTGCTGAATGAATTGAAATCCAGGCAGATGATCATGTCCCGACTGGCAATTCCCGAGGATGCTTCGACAGGCTCTGAACTGAAGATAAGAATATCTTTCGGGGGTATCCCTTCTGTCAGAAAGGAAAGCGTTGAAGGATATGGATCAGGCAGAACCAGAATGACATCATGTTTTCCAGCATGCTTCAGGAAATGATACATCGCAGCCGAGCTGCCGATGGCATCACCGTCAGGTTTGGTGTGTGTGACGATGGCAATCCTGCTTGCGTGTTCGACCATGGAACTGAATCTCTGTATGTTTGCCGGATTTATGGCTTCCATTTCTACAATCTTTTTCGCCTGCAAAATTACAAATTATATTGCATTTCATAAATGAAATTCCTAACTTTGTCCGGCATTTTGAAAAATAATATCACAAAATATGAACTCTATTATCAAGAAGGTCTTTACCTATTTAATTTTTCCGGTTATCATTGTCGGATTGGTTTACGCTATCGTACAGAGCGTTATGGAGCCTGTTGAATTCAACAAGCATAGAGAGTATCGTGAGGGAATCGCTATCCAGAGACTTAAGGATGTTCGTGACCTTCAGGTAGCCTTTAAGAATGTCAATGGAAGGTATGCTTCTACAATTGACTCTCTCCAGGCGTTCTATAAGGAAGGTAAGATGAAGATTGTGATGCAGGTAGGTTCTCAGGATGACTCACTCGCAGTTGTCAATACTCAGAAACTGAAGAAACGTAACCCTAGGATCACTCCTCAGCAGCTCCTTGAGCGTTACAATCAGGGTGAAAGGCTTGTGTTCCAGATTGAAAGCGAGATTCCGGTGAAGGATACCCTTTTCAGAAGCCGTACAGACTTCAATATTGATTCTATCGCTTTCATTCCTTTCTGCGGTGATTCGCTTATCATGGAGTCGGCTATCAAGACAGTTTCTGGTGTGAAGGTTCCTTTGTTCGAAGCTTCAATGCCTTTCAAGTCTCTTCTTGAAGGCCTTAACAATCAGCTTAGGATCAATCTTGATGCAGAGCGTGAGGATCAGGGCCGTTATAAGGGCCTTAAGGTGGGAAGCATCACCGCTCCTAATAATAACGCCGGAAACTGGGAGTAGTCTCTTTTCGGTGCTTTTAGCACTAAAAATATGTCAAGAAACATAAATATAGGCAAAGGAATATCCATTCAAGTCGGCTTGAGTGGATATTCTTTTAAGGTCAGGTCCGGAGAATATGAAAAGTCTTCTGGCTGGCTGAGTGCTGACCAGATATTTACAACGAAGGAATTCCAGACCACTTATGATCATGTAGAACTCGCTGTCTTTACTCACAAGTGTGCTCTTGTTCCGGCTAATTTTCACTCTCCCGAATTGTCCGAATCCATGTTGTCCGATGTGGTTGAGGTCTCAGAGGGAGATAGAGTAGACTTCATTGATATCCCTCATTATGGTGCGGTGCTGATCTATTCCAACACCATAGGTGAAACTCTTTCGAAGGTCATTTCGCAGACAGTCAGTAGAACTGATGGCGACAGAGCCATACCTTTACCCGAGCAGTATTTTATGCTGAGGGAGCTTCCTTCATTGGAAGACTACAACAAGATCCTTGCATCATATATGGACGGGTATCTTTATCTGACAGTGGCTCAAGGTGGTACTTTACTGCTTTGTAATTCATTTGAAGCTCAGGATTTTACAACGGCTGAGTATTTTATCTTCATGGTATTGAAGAAGCTCCAGCTCAATCCTGAGATGTCGACGATATATTTCAGGACACCCCTGACACAAGAGCAGGAAATGTCGTTGTATCGTTATTTCAGAAGCGTGGAACAATTATGAGAATCATAGGAGGAAGATTAAAGGGCAAGACAATTGTTCCGCCCCAAGGATATAAGGCAAGGCCAACGACTGATTTTGCAAAGGAAGGCCTTTTCAATATTCTAAATAATGAGTATGAGATGGAAGGCCTCAAGGTTCTTGACCTTTTTGGCGGAACAGGTGCCATTTCATACGAATTTGCATCGAGGGGAGCGTCCATGGTTTACTGCGTCGAGATGCTTCCTCTTCATGCCAATTTCATAAAGTCTCAGGCCCAGCTGTTCGGAATGAAGAATCTTACGGTAGTAAGGCACAATGTCTTTGAGTTTCTTGAAATCTGCCGTGAAAAGTTTGATATTGTCTTTGCCGATCCGCCTTATGCCATAGAGGGACTTGCAGGAATACCTGACAAGGTTTTTGCTCGGGATATACTTCATCCGGGTGCGTATCTGATTCTTGAGCATCCCGATGAGTATGATTTTCACGAGCATCCGTATTTTATAAAAGAAAAGAAATATGGTAATGTGCATTTTTCTTTCTTTGAGAAACCTTAATTATGAGAAAATATCTGTTAATTCTTTCTATCCTGCTTGCAGCTGGATTAACTGAAATAAGTGCACAGACTGCTTATAGTCTGTTCTGGCGAAGCGATTCGCTTCAGGTAAATGAAATAGTTTCAGAGACTGGTTCGCAATACAACAAGGTCGGACATCATGGCCCGGCTGTCGAAAACAGCCATATGGTCTTGAGAATCTATTTCAATGACAGCGGTGCCATTGATGTGTATTCCAAGAGCGGAAGAGGACTGGAACTTATGCAATACGGGTGGTATCCGTCTGTTGACCAGCAGGAGATGCTGGGTTTGGGCTGTGATGCATATATCGTCGGTAAAACAGTAGGATTAGGTGGTATAGCTTTGTGGGATGGCGAAAAGGAGGTCAAACTCATAGCGACCAAGGGCAGGACAGCCCGAGCGGGTGCTACAAAGAAGGGAGCTTATGCTGAGATGATTGCCTATGGAGTCGAGTATATGGGTGGCCTTGTTGACATTTCTATCAGAATTGATGTGGATTCCAAGTCCAGAGAGGCAGTTGTGACTGCAACTGAAGTCAATGGGGAGAAGGTTGCTTTCCTGTCAGGTGTGAACTGGCACGAAGGTAATAAAGTCTCTCAAGGTGAAGGATATATAAGTGTATGGGGAACCCATCCGGTAAAGAAAGGTCAGGTGGCCTTCCCGATAGGAGCTGGCCTTAGATACTCAGTTAAGGATTTTCCGGTTGTCGAGAGGACAGATGATATGGTAAGGATAATATCAAAGCCGGTTTCCAAAGTCAGGACCCGTGTTGTGGCTGCATCTGTGAAAGAAGCTGAACTGAATACGGTGAAGCGCTTTGAAAATTATATGATTAAATAAGTAGTGTATTAAAACGGATTAGAATGGATTTCAGAGGTGTTTTTCAGCCTAAGCTGTTCGGGCTGTTCAAAAAGGGACGTTATGACAGCAAGACATTTACTTCAGATCTTATAGCAGGAATAATCGTCGGTATCATTGCACTGCCATTGGCTATTGCATTCGGTATTGCCAGTGGAGTGACACCTCAGCAAGGTCTGATAACAGCAATTGTCGCAGGTTTTCTTATTTCTTTCTTCGGAGGCTCCAACTTCCTCATCGGAGGACCGACCGGAGCATTCATCGTAATTGTGGCAGGAATTGTAGGCCAATATGGCATGCAGGGACTGATTATCGCTACGATAATGGCCGGTGTCTTTCTTGTACTTATGGGACTTACCAAAATGGGAGTGATATTCAAGTTCATTCCTTATCCGATAGTAGTTGGCTTCACCAGTGGTATCGCATTGACTATTTTTTCTACTCAGATGAAGGATTTCTTCGGGCTTCCTCTGGATCTTGAGGTTCCCGCAGGCTTCATTCCTCAGTGGACCTGCTATTTCCAGAATATCGGAAGCATCAACTGGGTGGAACTTGTCATGAGTGTCATGTGTCTGGTGATATGTTTCAGTTGGGGAAAGGTGACCAAGAAGATTCCGGGGTCTCTCATAGCCCTTATTCTTGGAACTTTGGTTTCTCTCCTGCTGGACAGATTTGCAGGAGTTGAACTGGCTACCATAGGTTCAAAATTCCCGGAATTGGCAAATGGACTCCCTATGCCGAAACCAGTCGCACCGGAATTTGATTTCGAGACAATAAAGAGTCTCGTTTCTCCGGCCTTCACAATAGCTATATTATGTGCAATCGAGTCATTGCTTGCAGCTATGGTTGCTGATGGTGCAACCGGAAAGCAGCATAACGCGAACACAGAACTTATCGGTCAGGGAATTGCTAATATTGTCACTCCGCTATTCGGCGGAATCCCAGCTACTGGAGCCCTTGCGAGGACGATGGCCAGCATAAACAATGGGGGAAAGAGTCCGGTCACAGGAATCATACACGCAGTTGTCCTTCTTCTTATATATCTATTCCTGATGCCGTATGCAATCTATATCCCTCTGTCTTGCCTTGCAGCAATTCTGGTACAGGTGGCATATAATATGAGTGAGTGGAGGACGTTCAAATATCTGTTGAGGGGGGACCGGTCCGATGTGGCTGTGCTGCTCATCACTTTCTTCCTTACGGTGATAGTGGACCTTACTGTGGCCATAGAAGTAGGAGTCGTTCTTGCAATTGTTCTTTTTGTCAGACGAGTTATGCAGACTTCTCATATTTCAGTGCTCGAGGGTCAGCAGCTTGCGGCTACTGAAGATGATGAAGCCGCATCTATGGAAAATACAGACCGCCTTGATATACCTGAGGGAGTCGAGGTTTATGAAATTGACGGACCATTCTTCTTCGGTCTTGCAAGCCGCTTCGAAGAGCTGGAGAAGATGAAGAAATCCGGCACAAAGGTGAGAATCATCAGGATGCGTAAGGTTCCGTTCATTGACTCGACCGGTATCAATAACCTCAGAAACCTGTGTGAACGTACACATAAGAGGGGAGTGACCGTCATCCTTTCAGGAGTGACAGAAAAAGTACACCAGTCTCTGGTCAAATTCGGTGTCGATCTTGAGATCGGATCGGACTGCATATTCCCTCACATTGTGCCTGCTCTTGAGAAGGCAAGGGAACTCGCATCCAAGTAATGGCTTACATGAGCAGATGTGAAATATCTTTCCCTTCCGATGCAGCATTGCGTATCTGAGTCGATGATACATCTACAAGGGGAGCATCTGATAGCTTGATCATATAGGCAGGATTTTCCATGAGAAGGTCCTGCCTTATTCCATCCGGACAATATCCTGAACGCGGGAAGACGCAGACTCCGAATTCCATAAGTATCCTGCTGTATTCTTTCCAACGCCTTATGTCGGCCAGATTGTCAGCTCCTATTATAAGAGTGAAATCATTTTCAGGTTCCCTTTCCTTCAATGCCTCAAGAGTCCTGATGGTATAGTGAGGCTCCGGCATATGCAGCTCGATGTCGTCAACTTTTACTCTGAGTCCGGGGTGACGGCTTACAGCCTTCAATGCATCATTGAACCTGTCCTTTCCGCTGTCGCTGCTGATGCTATCCTTCAGCGGATTCTTTGGAGATACGATCAGATAGATATAGTCAAATCCTTCAGCTTCGGTCATATGTCTCATTATAGCGAGATGGCCGATGTGAAGGGGATTGAACGATCCGCTGTATACTGCAATATTCATCTGCTATCTGATGAGGAAACGACTGATAATGTCTTCAGCTTCATTGAATGCGGTCTGAAGATCGTCATTTATCAGTACATAGTCGAATTTTCCGGCAGCGAATTCCATCTCAGAAGCAGCCTTTGCCACTCTTTTTTCAATGGCTTCAGCACTATCGGTAGCCCTTCCTACAAGTCTTTCACGAAGAACTTCCACAGAAGGAGCCTGAATGAATACTGAGAAGGCCTGATCGCCAAAAATCCTCTTGAGATTGACTCCACCCTGAACATCTATATCGAATACTATTGCATGGCCTTTTGACCAGATGCGGTCTACTTCTGATTTAAGTGTTCCATAGAATGAACCAGGATAAACTTCCTCATGCTCCACAAACTTGTCCTGAGCAATCATCTCACGGAATTCATCTGCAGTGAAGAAGTAGTATTCTACTCCATCTCTTTCCTGACCGCGAGGCTGTCTTGAAGTGGCTGAAATTGAGAATTCAAGTTCCGGGTGCTTACTGAGGATATGGTTTACAATAGTACTTTTGCCTGCTCCTGAAGGTGCGGAAAAAATTATCACTTTGTTCATAATCAGATGCGGGTAGTAAAGATTCTGAATATTAAGAAGTAATCTTTGATTTCAATATTTTTATATTCGACAAAAATAGTTATTTTTGCCAAGATTTTGCTTTTGATAAAACGATTTTTAAACAAATTATAGATTTTATTATGGTATCTTACAAGGAAATCGGTCTTGTGAACACCAGAGAGATGTTTGCAAAGGCTATCAAGGGAGGTTATGCTATCCCTGCATTCAACTTCAACAACATGGAGCAGCTTCAGGCTATCATCTCAGCTGCAGCTGAGACTAAGTCTCCAGTAATCCTTCAGGTTTCAAAGGGTGCACGTCAGTATGCTAACCAGACTCTTCTCCGTTACATGACAGAGGGTGCTGTGGAGTATGCTAAGGAGCTCGGATGGGAGAAC
>JAGAKH010000002.1 GCA_017625725.1 Bacteroidales bacterium
GAACCTGTGTCAGTATTAGACTTTCCGTACTTCTCGAAAAGCTCCTGTTTTTTCTCTGGTGCCAAATATTCAGCCATCTTTTGAAAAAATTAGAGGTTAATAATTAATCGTATGCATCATCACGATGATTTCGTGGATTTTGCGGCCGCAAAGATAGTTATAAATTCCGATATTACAAAGCTATCCTATAGAAAATCTTATTATTCCCGGTTTTTTAAAATAAGTGTTGTAATTTAAAATCAAATACAATAAATTTGTCGACCTAAAGAAATGAAAATGTATCAGAATTCACTACAGTCCCTATTGCTATGGAATCGGCCTGAAGCCTGACTCCTGCGGGATTGAATTGATGATGTAGCAGATGCTTGTAGAATCAATATATGTCAGCCTCCGGAGTCAACCGGAGGCTTTTTGTTCTGACAGGTAAACGGAAACTATATGGAACAGAAACTTTACATTTTTGACACGACACTCAGGGATGGAGAGCAGGTCCCCGGCTGTCAGTTGAACACAATTGAGAAGATCGAACTGGCGAAGATGCTCGAGAACATGAAGGTGGACATCATTGAGTGCGGATTCCCTGTATCAAGTCCTGGAGATTTCAAGTCAATAGTCGAGATTTCCAAGATTGTGACCGAATCAAGGCTCTGTGCCTTGGCCCGTGCGGTGGAAAAAGATATCGAGGTGGCCGCAGATGCCCTCCATTTTGCACGTCTGAAGAGGATTCACACCGGAATAGGAACTTCAGACTATCATATAATATATAAGTTCAATTCCAACAGAGAGGAAATCCTTCAGCGTGCCGTTGCAGCTGTGAAGTATGCACGCAGATTTGTCGATGATGTGGAATTCTATGCGGAGGATGCAGGAAGGACAGAAAATGAATACCTTGCGAGAGTCGTTGAGGCTGTAATCAAGGCAGGGGCAACCGTAGTGAACATCCCCGACACTACGGGCTACTGTCTTCCGCACGAATATGGTGCGAAGATAAAATACCTTGTCGACAATGTACCCAATATTGACAAGGCTATCATTTCCACCCATTGCCACAATGATCTTGGAATGGCGACAGCCAATACGATTTCCGGTATATTGAACGGAGCCAGACAGGTGGAGGTTACAATGAACGGAGTAGGCGAACGTGCTGGAAATACCGCTATGGAGGAGGTTGTAATGGCGGTTAAGAGCCGTAAGGATATTCCTGTATATACTGATATAGATACTACCTGTTTCCATAAGGCCTCACATTCTGTTTCCACCCTCATGAGGATGCCTGTCCAGCCCAACAAGGCCATAGTCGGACGTAATGCCTTTGCACATTCATCCGGAATCCATCAGGATGGAGTGCTGAAGAACAGGGAAAGCTATGAAATCATAAAACCGTCCGATGTGGGAGTTGATGATTCGACAATAGAGCTGACTGCAAGAAGCGGAAGGACTGCCCTGAATCATCATTTCCAGCGTCTGGGTATCAATCTTTCCAAGGAACTTCTGGATCAGGCTTATGTAAAGTTCCTCAAGCTTGCAGACTGCAAGACATATATCAATGATTCGGACCTCTATATGATTGCTGGTGTGACACAGGATAACCATGCTCAGAAGATACGTCTGAAGTATCTGCAGGTGGTGTGCGGCAAAAATGCGATACCGATGGCCACTGTCAAGCTTATGATCGACGGTGAAGAGTGTACGGCGACATCAAGTGGAAACGGTCCTGTGGATGCAGCCTTCAAGGCGGTGAAAAGCCTCGTGCACAGAAAGATAAATCTTGAAGAATACCTCGTTCAGGCTATTACCAAGGGAACAGACGATGTCGGAAAAGTACATATACAGATTGAAAACAAGGGTAATATCTACTATGGATTCTCTGCTAACACAGATATTGTCACCGCTTCGGTCGAGGCCTATGTAAATGCGATATCAAAGATATTGTGATGGAAAAAGCTTATTCAGATCCGCTGTTGGGTGACATCATTTTCCGTAAACGGAAAGGGATCCGTCGCCTGAGTATCCGTGTCCATCCGGTCAAGGGTGTCAGTGTGTCGGTTCCTTATATGGTGCCTTTTGCCGCAGCCCATGCGTTCTTTATACTGAAGCGTGATTGGGTGGTCAGGACAGTTGCAAGGCAGAAGGAGGCCTGCAGGGATATTCAGCAGCTGGATTCCGTTCAGGTCGAGGAAATGAGACGTCAGGCGAAAGACTTTCTTCCGCTTCGCCTCAGTGAGTTGGCAGGAAGGTATGGATTCTCATATAATAAGGTCACCATAAAGCATAATACCACCAATTGGGGCAGCTGTTCGGCAAGAAACAATATCAATCTTAATCTAAATCTCATGCGTCTGCCTTCTCTGATGAGGGATTATGTCCTGCTTCATGAACTGTGTCATCTGCGTCATCACGACCATGGACAGGCTTTTCATCTGCTTCTGGAGCATCTGTGTACAGACCATGTGCTCAGGCTTATGCAGGAGGGTGATGAAAATGCATCGGAAGTAGCAAGACTTGCAGCCTTGTCCAGGGCCAGGTATCCGTTTGACCACATCTTTTCAAAACAGATAAAGCAGTATCGGCTCGTATGATAGCAAAATGAAAGTAGGGAAAATGGTCTTTGAGTCAGCTTAAATGGACTTTTTTCAAATTTTGCCAAAAAAGTTGTTATAAAGTGATACCATATTGTTTTTTTTCTTACATTTGTCTCCGGCAACATTTAGCCGCACCGGAAAAAGGTATATATAATGAATTTCAGACTTGTCAATAACGTTGCTTCTTCCAAGCTAGGAATCGCTATTCTTGGCGTGGTCGTCGTTTCCATTATTATTGACATGTAGTTCTGAAATCCATTGGTGAAATAATCAAGCTGTCTGCAACACCTTTGGAATAGGATGCAGACGGTTATTTTTTTGTAAGGAACTGAAAATTTGCGAAACAGTAACGGATATGAAAAAGCTTAGAAGCAGCAGATGTATCGAGGGACCGAAAATGGCTGGAGCCAGGGCCTTGTGGAGGGCTGATGGAATGAAGGAGGAACAGTTCGGCAAGCCGGTCATAGCTATAGTGAATTCGTTTACTCAGTTTGTTCCCGGTCATGTCCATCTTCATGAAATCGGTCAGGAAATCAAGGCCAGGATAGAGTCTCTGGGGTGTTTTGCTGCTGAATTCAATACAATAGCCGTGGATGACGGCATAGCCATGGGCCATGAGGGAATGCTTTACTCCCTGCCATCACGTGACGTAATAGCAGATAGTGTGGAGTATATGTGCAATGCACATTGTGTCGATGCTATGATCTGCATTTCTAACTGCGATAAGGTAACTCCAGGTATGCTGATGGCGGCGATGCGTCTGAATATTCCTGCCGTTTTTGTATCCGGAGGCCCTATGGAGGCAGGAAATGTGGCCGGTAAGGACTACGACCTTGTCGACGTGATGGTAAGAGGTGCAGATCCGAGTGCGTCGAAGGATGAGCTTGATGCTCTCGAGCGTGGAGGATGTCCGGGTTGCGGATGTTGCTCGGGCATGTTTACTGCCAATTCGATGAACTGTCTCAGTGAGGCTCTCGGGCTTGCTCCAGCCGGCAACGGAACCATTCTTGCCACTCATAAGGAAAGACATGCCTTGTTCATGAGGGCGGCGGATATGATTGTCCGCAATGCAAATGCATATTATATGGAAGACGATGATACGGTTCTTCCTCGTTCAATAGCTACGAGACAGGCTTTCTTCAATGCAATGTCTCTGGATATCGCCATGGGAGGATCTACAAATACAGTCCTTCATCTTCTTGCGATTGCCCGGGAGGCTGGTGTGGACTTCACCATGAAGGATATAGATTCACTTTCCAGAAAGATCCCCGTGCTGTGCAAGGTTTCCCCGAACAGCCGTTACCATATTCAGGATGTAGCCCGTGCAGGTGGTGTCATGGGAATCCTGGCTGAGCTTCATCGTGGCGGCTTTCTTGATGTCAGCACTTTCAGGGTGGATTATCCTGATCTTGCCCAGGCTCTCGCATCGGAAGATGTCGTGAAGGACAGTAGTTCATCTGCAGTAAGGAAGTATCTTGCTGCTCCTGGAGGACATTTCAATCAGGTCCTCGGCTCGAATTATCTGTATAATGAATCGTTTGATACGGACCGGGAGAACGGATGCATACGTGATGTCGACCATGCATATTTCCGTGACGGAGGTCTGGCTGTTCTGTATGGCAATCTTGCAGAAGACGGCTGTATAGTCAAGACAGCCGGAGTGGATGAGAAGATATGGCATTTTGTCGGACCGGCAGTCGTGTTCGAGTCTCAGGAGGAGGCTGTGGAGGGTATCCTTTCCGGTAAAGTAGTGGCAGGCAACGTCGTAGTGATAAGATATGAAGGACCTAAGGGCGGTCCGGGAATGCAGGAGATGCTTTATCCGACTTCCTATCTCAAAAGCATGAAGCTTGATAAGGATTGTGCGTTGCTTACCGACGGCCGCTTTTCTGGAGGAACGTCCGGACTGTCTTTAGGACATGTGTCTCCTGAGGCTGCTTCGGGAGGTGAAATAGCTCTTGTCAAGGATGGTGACATGATAATGATCGACATCCCTTCCAGAACCATATCACTTGATGTCCCTGAGGATGAACTCAAGAGCAGACGAAATGAGATGGAGGCAAGAGGCAGGATGGCTTGGAAGCCTCAGTCGAGAGATCGAAAGATAAGCAGGGCATTGAAGGCATACGCTTCGATGGTTTCATCTGCAGATAAAGGTGCAGTAAGATTGTTGGAGGACTGAAAATGGGCAATTTGATCAAAGGTGGCAGGGCGATAATCGAAGCTCTTGCGGCAGAAGGTGTTGATACGATATTCGGTTATCCAGGCGGTGGCATCATGCCGTTCTATGATGAACTGTACAGATACTCAGGTTCGCTCAACCATATTCTTGTCAGACATGAACAGGCTGCTGTCCATGCTGCGGAAGGTTATGCGAGGAGTTCCGGAAAAGTGGGCGTATGTGTGGCGACAGCCGGTCCGGGAGCTACCAATCTTGTTACAGGAATTGCAGATGCAATGATGGATTCGACCCCGGTCGTATGCATTACGGCTCAGGTTCAGAAAGAGGGCCTCGGAGCTGCTTCATTTCAGGAAGCGGACATCATAAGTATAACCTTGCCGATAACAAAGTGGAATTATGAGGTCACAACTGCACAGGAGATAGGGCCTGTTTTGGCCAAGGCATTCAGGATCGCCCGTTCCGGTCGTCCCGGTCCTGTGCTTGTCAGTATTACCAAAAATGCTCAAACCGAGGAAGTGGACTTCGCTTATGAGGTTGAAAAGAATCCAGCACCTTCGGTGACTGATGAACTGGCGGAGAAATTGGATAAGATGGCCGAGATGATCAGGACTTCACAAAGGCCTTTGCTCATTGCAGGACATGGCGTCACTATCTCCGGAGCGGAAAGGGCCCTTGGCGAAGTGGCTTTGCAGGCAGGCATGCCGGTAGCGACAACTATGCTCGGCCTTTCCTGTATTCCGTCCGATCATCCCAATTATATCGGTTGTGTCGGTATGCATGGGTCTCATGCTCCTAACAGGATGACCCAGGCTGCAGACCTGATCATTGCGGTGGGAATGAGATTCAGTGACAGGGTCACAGGCAGACCTTCCGATTATGCTCCCAAGGCAAGGATAATCCATGTGGACATCGATCCCGTGGAAATAGGTAAGGTGATAAGGGTGGATCTTCCTATAGCCGGAGATGCAAGGACAGTTCTCGAAGGTCTGCTTGAAAGGGATATAAAGTCTGTATGGAGAGGATCCTGGTGGGATATGGCACGCGATGTGGCGGTCAGGGAGGCCAAGCTTCTGACCAATGTCCAGCTGGCATCCAACAGGGGACTGACCATGGCTACAGTTGTCCAGAGAATCTCCATGCTTGTAGGTAATGACAAGATAGTTGTTACTGATGTAGGACAGAACCAGATGTTTGCTGCAAGATTTTCCTATTTTGCCAACAAAAGAAGCTGGATCTGTTCCGGGGGACTTGGCACCATGGGCTATGGCCTTCCGGCTGCGATAGGTGCGAAGGTCGCCAATCCTGATAAGACGGTAATTGCATTTATGGGCGATGGCGGATTTCAGATGAATATTCAGGAACTGGGAACTCTGCTTCAGACAGGTCTTGCCGTAAAGATTGTGCTGATGAATAATTCATGGCTTGGAATGGTACGTCAGTGGCAGGAACTCTTCTATGATAAGAGATATTCTTTTACTCACCTTGAAAATCCTGATTTTCAAATAGTTGCCAAGGGCTATGGCATACCTTCGGCCAGGATTGACTCTGTTGAGCATCTGGATGAGGCTATTATGCAGATGATGAACTCAGAAGGATCTTTCCTTCTGGAGGCATGTACTGTGTCGGAGGAAAACATATTTCCTATGATACCGGCAGGAGCTTCAATAGATAAGATATTCATTGATAATGATTTTACAGAACTATGATAAGAAAGTTTATTGTTGTTGCGGAAGGTGAGGGAAGACTTGATATTGTAAGCAGGGTTTCAATGCTTTTCCTGCAGAGACATGTGGATGTGGAAAGTCTGAAGTACCTGCCTTTGGACGGCTGCAGAAGCCGTTATGAAGTCTGTGCTCTTTCACATGAGAACACGATCCGACAGATTCTCGGTCAGATGGAACATATTGAAGGGCTCGACAAGGTGATAGTTGAAAATGAACATAAATAACATATAAAACGAAACATTATGGCTATTATGAATTTTGGTGGAGTTGAGGAAAATGTTGTAACCCGCTCCGAGTTCAGTCTTGAAAAGGCAAAGGAAGTGTTGAAAAATGAGGTGATCGCTGTCATCGGATATGGAGTTCAGGGACCGGGTCAGTCATTGAATCTCAGAGACAATGGTTTCAATGTGATTGTGGGTCAGAGGAAGGATTCAAAGAGCTGGGACAAGGCTGTCGAGGACGGTTGGGTACCGGGTGAGACTCTTTTTGAAATCGAGGAAGCGTGCCAAAGGGGTACGATTATAGAATATCTGCTTTCGGACGCAGGTCAGATCTCTGTGTGGCCGACTGTAGAGAAACATCTTACAACAGGCAAGGCACTGTATTTCTCTCATGGCTTCGGAATCACTTATAAGGAGCGTACCGGTATCGTGCCTCCGGCAGATGTGGACGTGATCCTTGTGGCTCCTAAGGGCTCCGGAACATCTCTCCGCAGACTCTTCCTTCAGGGCAGGGGAATCAATTCCTCATATGCCATCCATCAGGATGCAACAGGCAAGGCCTATGACAGGGTCATTGCTCTCGGTATTGGTGTCGGCTCCGGATATCTTTTCGAGACAACCTTCCAGAGAGAGGTTTACTCTGATCTTACCGGTGAGCGTGGAACACTCATGGGTGCAATCCAGGGTATCTTTGCTGCACAGTATCAGGTGTTGAGGGAGAACGGACACACTCCTTCAGAGGCATTCAATGAAACTGTAGAGGAACTCAGCCAGAGTCTTATGCCTCTTGTTTCCGAGAATGGAATGGACTGGATGTATGCCAACTGTTCAACCACTGCCCAGCGTGGAGCCCTCGACTGGTGGAAGAAGTTCCGTGATGCAACCCTTCCTGTCTTCAATGAACTTTATGAAAGTGTGAAGACCGGTAATGAGGCTCAGATTTCAATTGATTCGAACAGTCGTCCTGATTATCGTGAGAAGCTTAATGAGGAACTGAAGGAAATGCGTGAAAGCGAACTTTGGCGTACAGGAGAGACTGTGAGGAAACTCCGTCCGGAGAGAAGCTAGATCATACGGTTCTTCCATCTTCCGCTCCTTATGTAGGAGTAGCTGATTATCAACATACAGCCGGCATAGACATGCTCTGCAGTCCAGCAGACAGCTATGTCGGCTTTAATTATGCCTATGAGAACCGTGCAGTAGACCATATATACGACAAGTGCTGCCAGCTCAAGCCAGAAGGCTGTCTTCGTGCTTCCGGTTCCTGAAACGGCCTGGAACATCACCATGGCACCGACATTGATGAAATATGATGTCAGCATCACTATCAGTGCCGGGATGGAAGCATCGATAAGTTCCGGTATGTCAGTGTAGATTCTTGCAATCACATGAGGAAAACAGCAGAAGATGATTACCATCAGTGAAATGATTCCGTATGACATCTTCATTATTCTCTTGATCAGTGACGGCACCATGTCCTGATGACCTTCTCCGATTATGTTGCTTACAAGGGTGCTGCAGGTGGAGGCGAAGGCCTGTAGTACGACCCATAGAAGTCCTGAAACGCTTCTTGTAATGTTGGATATTGCAAGGGCACGTTCTCCCAGATGCTCTATGTAGAGGAAGAAGATGAACCAGGTGGATATGGATATGACATTCTGTATCATCGTCCATGAGCATACTGGCATCATTCCTTTCAATTCGGCAAGGTCCAGCTTTGCAGGTCTGTCCAGCCCGTATTTTTCCCTGTCGCAACGCAGTCTTGTGTAGACCACGAAGAATATCAGTGACACAAGTTCGGCCAGACTTGAACCGATGGCGGCACCGGTGATGCCGAGAGCAGGGAGCCCGAATTTACCGAAGATGAGGATCCAGTTGAAGACCACATTGGATATGACCATCACTATCGAGTTGAGTGTCAGAGTCTTGGTCTGTGTCGTTCCAATGTAGAAGGCTCTGTACATTGAGGTGATGAAGGCGAAGACCATGCCCGGAAGCCTCCATCTTACGTAGCTCAGAGCTGCCCCGTATATGGAGTCGGATGACACCATCAGACGCATCAATGCCGGTGAAAACAGTTCGGAAAGCAGGATTATCACTCCGGAAAGTCCAAGTACAAAGTAGAGTCCGTTCCAGAAGACCTTTCCGGTCTGCCTGTATTCTCCTTCTCCGTTTCTCCTTCCTATGATGATCTGTGCACCAAGACTGAATCCGAAGCCGATCATGAACAGGACCATGTAATAGATGATGGCGATTGCTGATGCTCCAAGTTCGATCTCACCGACTCTTCCAAGAAAAGCCGTGTCGGTCAGACCGATCATCTGCTCCATCACAAGACTGATCAGGATAGGGTATGCCACTTTCCAGATGTTCCTGTATGAATATGTGGTGTTCTTGATGCTCTGGCTCATTGGATGATCTTATTGTAGGGCGGATATAGCCTGTTCTATTGAAAGGGATTCTTCAACTTTGAATACGCCGCTGCGGCTTCTTTGAAGGGAATCGAGGTGGGCTCCGCTATGAAGACTCTCACCAAGATCACGGGCAAACGCACGCACATATGTACCCTTGCTGCAGGCCATGCGTATTGCGGCACGGGGCAGTCCGAGTGCCGAATTGTCAGTTACATTTATTCTTCCTGAAGCTGATGAGCAGTCATCCGTTCTGTCAGCAGGAACAGTGTTTTCTCCGAAGCTGATCAGTTCCAGTTCATTGATACGTATGCGTGCAGTACGGATCAGTTCTTTGGCGGCTTCGTCAAGTGTCTTTCCTTCCTTATGAAGCTTGCGGGCCAGTTCGTAGGCACGTACACCGTCAACCGATTTGGCCGAGAAAAGGGGAGCAACCTGGTCCTGTTCTCCTATGAAGGACGGAAGTACAGACTTTATGGATTCTTCGTTTATGTGTTCATATGGAAAGAACCTGTCGATTTCCTTTTCAAGGTCATAGGATGGAGTCGTGGCACCGAATGTTATCCCTGCGACGTATTCCTTGTCATGTGACTGAAGTTCTTCGGCCAGTTTAGTGGCTTTTCCGATGCACACCAGAAGCACTCCGGTCGCAAGGGGATCGAGGGTCCCTGCATGACCGACCTTAAGATTCTTTTTCCCGAAATGACGGATAGCGGCGAACTTGACCTTTCTGATCACGTCCGCCGAAGTCCATCTGTATGGTTTGTCTATAGGGATTATGATCCCTTCGGGATAGTCCTCGATGGTTTTTGAAAGAGGACCTGATCCCGGTCTGAGAATAAGTGCGTCCAAACTGTATTATTTACAAGGTATCTTGTCGATTCTTCCCTGATGACGGCCACCTTCGAATTCTTCATTGAGCCATGCATCTGTAATTTCTATTACGGTCTCGAACGGAATGAAACGTGCCGGCATGACAAGGACATTTGCATTGTTGTGCTGCTTGATGAGCTTTCCGATCTCCACTGACCAGCAAAGACCTGCACGTATGCCCTGATGTTTGTTCAGAGCCATCTGCATTCCGTTTCCAGTGCCGCAGAATGCTATGCCGAGGTCTACCTTTCCGCATTCGACCGCATCTGCAAGCGGGTGTGCAGCATCAGGGTAGTCCATGCTTGCTGTGGTATCCGTGCCGAAATTCACCATTTCGTATCCTTTGCCGGACAGGTATTCGACAAGTCTGTTCTTGTAGTCCACGCCAGCGTGATCGTTACATATTCCTATTTTCATGACATTTGAAATTTGTTGTGCAAATATAACCTCATATTGTCTTTTTTGAAAATAATTTTCAGATGGCATCCAAAACACTTACATTTGCATGACTAAACACATACTATCATGCACAGAATCTTTACGGTTATCTCTCTCTTTTTCCTGTCGCTTTTCTATATGAACGCTCAGGATGCCTTCGAATACAGGACTTTTGTGTCTGCAGAAGGAGACAGTCTCAATTACAGGATGATTTCTCCGGAGAATATGAAGGAGAAAGGCAAGTATCCTCTTGTACTCTTCCTTCATGGTGCGGGTGAGAGAGGAAATGAGAATGAGAGACAGCTGATCCATGGCAGCCAGATGTTTCTGAATCCTGTCAACCGTGAGAAGTATCCGGCTTTCGTACTTTTCCCACAATGTCCTCAGAGTGGTTATTGGGCATACGAGGGACGTCCTGCATCCTTCCTCGACATGCCTGCAGAGATGGAGATCTCACGTGTTTTCAAGGCCTTGAAGCAGTTGCTTGATTCATATATCGCAAACCCGAATGTGGATGCTTCACGAATATATATAATGGGCCTGTCGATGGGTGCAATGGGTACTTTTGATATGGTTGTCCGTTTCCCTGAGGTGTTTGCCGCTGCAGTTCCAATCTGCGGTACTGTGAATCCTGACCGTCTTGCAGCAGCCAAGGATGTGAAGTTCAGGATTTTCCATGGTGATGCAGATGATGTCGTGCCTGTTGAATGTTCACGCAAGGCATACAGGGCTTTGAAGGCAGCTGGAGCTGATGTCGAGTATATAGAGTTCCCCGGCTGCAATCACGGCAGCTGGAATCCGGCATTCTCAACTCCGGATTTCATGAAGTGGCTTTTCAAGCAGAAAAAGTAATTTCTATAGACGTCGTGCCGCAATGAGGCGGTGCGAGTTCTCATAATAATCCTTTTCTTCTGGAATCAGGGAGTTGATCCTGACCATGTGTGAAGAATGTATGAATCTGTTATCTCCCAGATAGATTCCTACATGGGTGATGCGTTGTGGCTTGCCCTCGGAGGCTGGGGTGCCGAAGAAAAGAAGGTCGCCTCTTTCAAGGTTATCCAGACTTGACATGTTGACTTCATCTCCGCATCTTATCTGCTGGGAGGCATTTCTTGGAAGAAGTATGCCGTTCATCAGGAAGGAGATGCGGACAAGTCCGCTGCAGTCGACTCCTTTGGCTGTCATGCCACCCCATAGGTATGGGACTCCGACCAGTTTTTCGGCCTCAGCGATTATGTTTTCCGTTTCCTTCGGTGAAATGGAACTGCTGTCTCCTTCACCCATCTTTATGGAACGGAAACCCTTGTGTGCTTTCAGATCTGCCGAAGGTACCCATCCTGTCTTTCCGGATGGCAGCATCACCTTGGTCCATCTTCCTTTGCGGCCTGCATATCTTAATATGTCTCCTCCTACCAGATCACAGATGCTTCGGCTTTTTATTGATGGCTTTTCCTGGATATGGCCGTAAAGACCGGTATATATGCATTTTTGAGCATCATTGTATGTCTTGATCTGCTCCTCGTCCATTTCGGTCAGTCCCTTTTCCGTGCACCATGCCTTATAGGGCTGTGGAGAGACAATCTCCCTCCAGTATCCCTGCTCTGATGTAATTTCGACCACCGTGCCCATGAGCTCCTGTGTTTCCAGTGCCGATTCGTAATCAGGGGCGATCCTCATGTAGACGGATGAAAGTTCCACAACAGCCCATCTCTTCGATGTCTGTCCGCTGGAAATCTGGATGCCGAGCATGATGAGTGCAAGGCAGAGAATGATGTGTCTATTCATGATGTCCCGGTCCTTTTGGAAACCATCCCTTTCTCACGCGTTCCTTCTGATGTACAAGTTCGAGTATGCTCCAGAATGAGGAGAAGGCTATGACTCCCAGAATTGTTGAAAGAATCAGATTGGCTACGATGATTGATAATATGCAGAAGATGATTCCGGACACCAGAAAAATCCACCAGCATCTTATGCCGAGGTAATATTCTGCCTTTATGACAAGAGGGTGGAACAGACCGATGATGAGGAATGTAGCCAGTCCCGTAATTATTCCAGTAAAGTTCATTTATGATAGGTGAAAATGTTCAACTGTAAATTTCAAAGTTGCAAATTTAATGTTTAAAGTTGCATTTCTCGCATTTTATTCCAATCTTGTGGGTTCTTTTTTATAAACGGACAAAATAACATATGGACAAGACAGGAATTGTAGGCGAAAAGATCAGATCTATTCGCGAATCGAGGCAGCTGACTGTGGCTGAACTTGCCGAACATACCTCCCTTGCTGTGGAGCAGATCGAGCGTATTGAAAATAACATAGATATTCCTTCGCTGGCGCCGCTTATCAAGATAGCTCGTGCCCTTGGAGTGCGTCTGGGAACGTTTCTGGATGATCAGGACGAGGTCGGTGCAGTGGTGTGCAGAAAAGAGGAACTTACCCGCAAGACCATCAGTTTTTCAAATAATGCCATGAATGCCCGGACCCACATGCAGTATCATTCCCTATCTGCATCCAAGTCGGACAGACACATGGAGCCTTTTATCATAGATATAGAAGAAACCGATGAGACATCTTATGAACTGTCATCCCATGAAGGTGAGGAGTTCATCTTTGTGATGGAGGGTGCTGTTGAAATTTCATATGGAAAGAAGAGTCATCTGATTGAAGCCGGGGACAGCATCTATTATGATTCCATCGTGCCTCATCATGTCCATGGATATAATGGCCAGGCGGCAAAAATATTGGCAGTAGTCTATACTCCTATCTAATCTTCTGCATATGGAATTATTCGAAAGGACACTCGGTGACTGGTTGGAGTACTGGGCCGAGACCACTCCGGATAGGGAGTATATAGTCTATTCAGACAGGAATCTCCGTTTTACATGGTCACGTTTCAACGAGCGTGTCGACAATATGGCGAAGGGACTGCTTTCCATCGGTGTGGAAAGGGGAACCCATGTCGGAATCTGGGCAGGAAACGTACCTGATTGGCTGACATTTCTTTATGCCTGTGCAAAGATAGGTGCAGTGGCGGTGACGGTGAATACGAATTATCGTCAGGCGGAGCTTGAATATCTTTGTGAGAATTCGGATATGCACACCTTGTGCATCGTGAACGGCGACCGTGGCAGTGATGATTTCGTCAATATGGTTTATGCCATGCTGCCTGAACTGAGAACCTGCCAGAGGGGATATCTCAAGAGCGAGAGGTTCCCTCGTATGAAGAATGTCGTCTACATTGGTCAGGAAAAGTACCGTGGAATGTACAATACGGCAGAAATTCTTCTTCTTGGGAACAACGTTGATGATGAACTTCTTTCTGAAGCGAAGGCAAAGGTCAGCTGTCATGATGTGGTGAACATGCAGTATACTTCGGGAACGACAGGTTTCCCGAAAGGTGTGATGCTTACCCATTACAACATAGCCAACAACGGCTTCCTTACCGGTGAGCATATGAAGTTCACATCAGAGGACAAGCTTTGCGTCTGCGTCCCTCTTTTCCACTGCTTCGGTGTCGTGCTTGCTACAATGAACTGTCTGACACATGGCTGTACCCAGGTGATGGTGGAGCGTTTCGATCCTCTTGTGGTCCTTGCTTCCATCCATAAGGAGAGGTGTACTTCCGTCTATGGCGTTCCTACCATGTTCATCGCGGAACTCAATCATCCGATGTTCGATATGTTCGATATGTCCAGCCTTCGCGTGGGCATCATGGCCGGAGCCCTGTGCCCTATAGAACTGATGCGTCAGGTGGAGGAGAAGATGTATATGAAGGTAACGAGTGTATATGGTCTGACAGAAGCTTCACCAGGAATGACGCATACACGTGTAGACGATCCTTTTGAGGTACGTTGCACTACCGTAGGCCGTGAATTCGAGTTTACGGAGGTCAAGGTCATAGATCCGGAAACAGGTGAAGAATGTCCGGTCGGTGTCCAGGGTGAGATGTGCAATCGAGGCTACAATACGATGAAAGGGTATTACAAGAATCAGAAGGCTACCGATGAGGTGATAGATGAAAACGGTTTTCTGCATTCTGGCGACCTCGGTGTGAAGGATGAGAACGGCAATTACAGGATTACCGGACGAATAAAGGATATGATAATCCGTGGAGGAGAGAATATCTATCCCCGGGAAATAGAGGAATTCCTTTATAGGCTTGAAGGTGTCAAGGATGTCCAGGTGGTGGGTATTCCGTCAGAACGCTATGGTGAAGAAGTCGGAGCATTCATAATTCCGCATGAAGGAGTGGAACTGTCGGAATTGGATGTAAAGGAATTCTGTACCGGAAAGATTGCCAGGTTCAAGATCCCGAAGCATATATTCTTTGTCAAGGAATATCCTATGACGGGTAGCGGAAAGATCCAGAAATTCAAGTTGAAGGAGCTGGGAGAAAAACTGCTGGCAAACAAATGATCTGGAAAGTTCTATATTTCCCTAAGCGCATGAATCAATGTTGAAAAGAATGTGCCCAATGCTGTCAGTTCTGACAGTGTTGGGCACATTCTTTTCAATATAATGAGAATCAGGCGTTCAGTGTAGCCTTGATGAAGTCGATTCTCTTGGCAAATTCTTTCTTTCCGATAAGCGTCACGATGTCTGCGATGCCGAGTCCGTTTGAACCGCCGACAAGGGCAAGACGGAGACAGTTCATGACCTTTCCCATCGGCCACTCATTGCCGCGGATGAACTCTTCAAGCGGTCCTTCGAGGGATTCTTTTGTGAATTCGCCCTTGAAGTCAAGAATGAAGTCAGCTACCTGAAGTGCAAGCGTGTAGTTCTCTTCTTTCCAGAACTTTGCAGCATCCTTTTCTACAAATGATGAAGGTGCTATGAAGAGATAAGGTGCTATGTCCCAGAAGTCAGCAACGAATGTAGCCCTTTCCTGGATCAACGACACTATTCTTTCTACATACTGGCGGGAGAAGATCCTGTTTTCAAAATCAGCACCTGATGCTGTCATTTCCGAACCTGCAGTGATGGCGTTGCAAGGACAGTCAACGATTTTCAGACCTTTGGATTCAAGGACAGGTATGTACAGCGAGGTGAGTTCCTCGACGGATTTCATCCTGAGATACTCCTTGTTGAACCATTTGGCCTTGTCTGCATTGAAGCGGGCACCGGACTTGATTACTCTTTCAAGCGAGAATGCTGCAGTCAGTTCTTCAAGTGTGAAAAGTTCCTGGTCGTTACCCGGATTCCATCCAAGCATCGCAAGAAGATTTACGAAAGCTTCCGGGAAGTAGCCGTCTTCGCGGTATCCTCTTGAAACCTCTCCTTCAGCATTTGTCCATTTCAGTGGGAATACTGGGAAGCCGAGACGGTCACCGTCGCGTTTGCTTAGCTTGCCTTTTCCATCCGGCTTGAGAAGGAGGGAAAGGTGTGCGAAGCGAGGCTGTGTCTCTGTCCATCCGAATGCCTCATATAGCAGGTAATGGAGGGGGAGCGACGGAAGCCATTCTTCACCGCGGATGACCTCGGTAATCTCCATAAGATGGTCGTCCACAATGTTTGCAAGGTGATAGGTAGGGAGCTCATCAGCCCTTTTCCAAAGCACCTTATCATCGAGGGTGTCTGTGTTCACTTCAACATGTCCTCTGATAAGGTCGTCCATCTTCACGACCCTGTTCTGAGGCATCTTGAAACGGATTGTCCAGTCGGTTCGCGTCTCAAGCAGCTCCTTCCATTCAGCCTCAGGCATTGACAGAGAGTTGCGGAGCTCCATTCTTGTGCTCTGGTTGTAGATGAAAGTCTGGCCGGATGCTTCCATCTCGGCCCTCTTGGCACCGAGTTCTTCAGCTGTGTCAAATGCATAGTATGCAAATCCGCCTTCTACAAGCTGCTCTGCGTACTTGCGGTATATAGGCTTTCTCTGACTCTGCCTGTATGGAGCGTGCGGATGACGTTCGGAAGCTGTCTCTACGACTTTTCCTTCCGAGTCCACTCCTTCGTCAGGAATTATCCCGCACCAGTTGAGAGCCTCGATGATATATTGTTCGGCTCCGGGAACAAACCTCTGTGAGTCGGTGTCTTCGATTCTGATGATGAAGTCTCCGCCGCGCTGTTTGGCGAAAAGGTAGTTGTAAAGAGCTGTTCTTACGCCGCCCATATGCAGCGGACCTGTTGGAGAGGGAGCAAATCTCACTCTTGTCTTTCTTTCCATATCTGTCAAGGATAAATCTGTTTCAATTCTGATTGCGGCCGCAAAAATAGTAAAAAATCCTATTCTTCCCTCTTCTGCGGTCTGTTTGTCTTTCTGCGTATCGCAGCTATGTTCTCCAGTTCGCTTCTGTCTTCGTTGATAGCTGTCAGAAGAAATGGTTTCTGACCGTCTTTAAAGAGGTCTTTCTTGCGTACGGCTGCATTGTTGTAGCCGATCTTCTCCCCTCTGACTTCCGGCAGCTCTATGCCGTCTTCCGTAACCGGACTGTTTTTCTGGTATTCGAAGTCGCTGTTTACAGTGATGAAGTTTCCCATGTCGGTCTGTGGAGGCAGCATGGACATCTTTATTCCGGTGACGATGACTGTGATGTTTACCTTGTCACCGAATTCGGGATCCTCATCGAAGACAAGTCCGCTTTTGAAATTGTTGGCCTTGCCTGTGTACTTCTTGATCAGTTCGTTCACCATTCCGTACTGAGTCGCTGTCACTCCTTGCTCATTCTTTCCTACTGTGATGTTTATGAGGAAGTTCTTGGCGGTGGTCAGGTCGTAATCGTTCAGAAGAGGGGATTCCAGAGCGAGTCTTACAGCATCTTCGATTCTGGTCTCGCCGGTTCCTGAACCGCATCCCATGAGGGCGAATCCGCTGTTCTTCATCATTGTCCTGACGTCCTTGAAGTCGACGTTTATATATCCGCGTTTCTTTATGATTTCCGTGATGCCTCTGACTGCGGTGGCAAGCACTTCATCTGCTTTAGGGAATGCATCGTGCAGCAGCAGGTCGCCGTAGACCTCAAGAAGTTTCTCGTTGTCGATAATCAGGAGGCTGTCTACGTTCTTTTCAAGTTCGTTGATTCCGTCGATGGCCTTCAGCATGGTTTCGTTGCCCTGGCTCCTGAATGGAATGGTTACGACTCCTACTGTAAGTATGCCCTTCTTTCTCGCCATAGAGGCAATGACAGGAGCGGCACCTGTACCTGTTCCTCCTCCCATTCCAGCTGTGATGAACAACATCTCTGTCTTGTTGTCGAGAACCTTTTCTGCAATCTCGTCCTGGGAGTTGAGGGCGGCGTTTCGTCCTTCCGTAGGATTGGTTCCGGCACCTAGTCCTTCATCACCCAGCTGTATCTTAACCGGAACATCGCATTTGTTCAGGGCCTGTGAGTCGGTGTTGCATACTACAAATGTACAACCTTCGATTTTCTGATTGAACATGTAGTTGACCGCATTGCAGCCTCCACCACCTACACCTATGACTTTGATTATAGAATCTACCGGTACCCAGTCGGTCGGGGTTATGTCTATGTTGTCGAAGTTTTCCATGTCTAAACCTCCTCGTTTTCAATGTTTTCGTTAACGCTTTCATAAAGGCTTCCGAAGAAGCTTGAAACCTTTTCAGTCCATTTTACCTTTGGCCGTGGTTTTGGTTTCGGCTTAGGATCCGCTTGCGGATCTATTTTTTCTATATCGCCATCCGCGAAGATCGTGTCGCGGTATTCCTCTTCTTTAGCTGGTTTGTCTTTTGTGTCGCTCAGTCCCGGGAAGGCTCCATCAGTGCTTGCACAGTTCAGGCATGCTTCATCTTTGGCCGAGAGAATGAGACCTACAGATGTTGCAGCTGAAGTTTCCAGGATGTCGTCGCATCCCTGATGCAGGAACAGGTGCTTTGGATATCCCGTGCGGGTCTTGTATCCGGAGATGTCATATATGAAATTTCCGAGATTAGGGAGTTGTGCACAGCCTCCTGTTATCACGATTCCGCTCCTCAGCCTGTCAGCGAATCCGCTCTGTTCGATTTCATAGAGTATGGCCATCATGATTTCCTCGACTCTGGCAGTGATGATCTCTGACAGATATTTCACCGGAAGCTGTTTGTCCTGCTCGATTCCGTTACCTTGGATTATAAGTATCTTTTCGCTGAGACTCTGAAGCTTCTCAGGCATGCATGCACCGAAGGCCAGCTTTATGTTTTCTGCCAGTTTCTCGGTAATCCTGCACTCCGTCTTGATGTCGTCGGTGATGTTCTTTCCACCGAATGGAATAGATGCATAGTGTCTCATCACGTTGCCGTGATAGATAGATACTGATGTGCAGCCTGCACCAAAGTCTATCAGGGCTACTCCATTCTCCATCTCTGATGATGTAAGGACCGCCTTTGCTGTGGAGTCGGCGGTAAAATATTTGCGGATTGCAGGTATGCCGACCTTGTTCATCACATTGTCAATCTTGTTGAGGTCATTCTTCTTGCCTATGAAGATCTTGAAGTGGCCTTCCAGGACATCGCTCGCCATTCCTACGATGTCTTCCTCGATGATCTGGAAGTTCTCTCCGTCAGAAAATGACTGTGCTACAGCACCATATACGACTTCCTTGTCGGCATCAGCCAGAGGGTAGGAGTCTTGTGCGAAGCTTTTCAATGACTCTATATCTTCTGCTGTTATGTCGGTGTCGAAGCCTCTGTCTACAATCTTTCCTGTATTGGATTCCTGACGCACAGGATATTTCGGCATTCCAATAACGGCCTGTATGATCTTGATGCCAAGTTCTTCTTCAGCATCCTGAATGGCCTTTGCAAGAGGGCCTGTCACCTGGGTTCCGTTGAATACGCTGCTGTACCTTATTCCAGCTGACGGAGTCTCCTTGTAGTAAATGATCTGAACGTCATTTCCATTCACCTTTGCAACAGTGAGGGCGATTCTGTATGAACCGAGGTCTATTGCAACTATGTATCTGTCAGTGTTGAACATATTGTATATCTTCTTTATCTGTTTATTTCTGTCTGCATACTATCCGGTCGTCAAATCTGAGGTCTATCCATCTGTAATGTCCGCTTCCCTTTTCCGGAAGAATAGTGGTATAGTACCTTTCCATCTTTTCGAATTTTTCTTTCGTGTTTTCCGGTTTCCCGAATATGAATCTTTCATTCCCTTCCCTCGGTATCATGACCAGATTACTGTTCTCATCCACATGTATCTGGACGATTTTCCCTTTCCATGTCCTGCTGTCATCCATGAAGTTTATTATATCCATGATGCCGTCGAACCATTCCTTTTCCTTCCTGTCTTCAATGTATCCCTTGTGTCCTGTATTTGCCTTTAGGGGAATGTTTCCGTCAACGACCTGCACATGGGAGGCGAAGCTGTTCTGGAGAGGGAAGAGGCAGCCTTCGGCATCAGCATAGAAACCGCCGTCCGTCTTCTGAAATCTGACCACAGGCCTTCTTTGGGTTACCGATATGTTCAGGTAGCCGTCTCTTGTTACGTATGCTTCGCTTTTCTTTACGGCACTTCTGGAGTCTATGACATCTTCCATTCTGGTGAGGTCCATGCTGTCAAGCGGCATTCCCATATATTTTCCATAACTCTTGTCCAGATAGGTCTTGATGTCCTCGACACTTACAAAACTGTTGGTCAGACTGTCTTTGATCACCACTCTGATTCCTTCACACTTCAGTGGCCTGCGAGCTTCGGCTCCGGCAATGTATGCTGCAGTGATGCCTGCCGCCACAAGGAGGCCGCAGAATGCCGTGATGATATGTCTGATTACAGGTTTCATTTTCTTGTAAGGAGTTCTGTGATAGGTCTGATGAATCTGTCGATATTTCCTGCACCAAAAGTTATCAATGTGTCTATTTCTTCATTTCGGAGGTAGTCCATAAGTTCTTCTTTAGTAAGAAGCACTTTTTCCGGCCCCTTTACTTTATTGAAGATGATTTCAGATGTGACTCCCGGAATCGGTTCTTCCCTTGCGGGATAGATGTCAAGAAGTATCAGTTTGTCTACCTTGCTGAGGGCTTCTGCGAATTCATCCGCAAAATCCCTTGTCCTGGTGTAGAGATGCGGCTGGAATACGGCTGTCAGCTTTCTTCCCTGAAATATATTCCTCATTGAGCTGACCGCAGCGGCTATTTCCTTCGGATGGTGTGCGTAGTCGTCTATATAGGAACATTCAGGGGTGTTGACATGGATGTCGAAACGCCTCTTGACTCCCTGGAATGATGCAAGACCCTTCTTGACCTTTTCCGGATCAAGCCCATATGTCAGTGCGATTGCGGATGCTGCTATTCCATTCTCGACGTTTACCCATCCTGGTATGCCTGTCCTGCAGCCTTCAATCACTCCGCCGGGATAGTGCAGGTCGAAGGTGAAATAACCGCACTTATCCTGACTAAGGTTTTCTGCGTGGAAGTCAGCCTCGGTGTTGTCGAATGAGTATCTCAGGATATCTGCCTCTGTGTCATCTTGGCTGATGTCGAGCCCGTATTTGATGATGACAGTTCCTTTTACCTGTGAGGCGAATGCTTTGAATGCCTCCCTTATATGGCTTTCGTCTCCGTAGATGTCGAGATGGTCTGCATCCATGGAGGTTATCACTGCAATTTCAGGAAAGAGCTGAAGGAACGAACGGTCGAATTCATCTGCTTCAGCAACTATTACGGGATTCCTGCTCACGAGCAGGTTGGTGTCATAATTCTTGGAGATTCCGCCGAGAAATGCAGAGCATCCCTCTCCGCTGTCCTGGAACAGATGGGCAAGCATTGTGCTCGTAGTCGTCTTTCCATGGGTTCCGGCCACAGCCAGGCATGACTGTCCTTCTGCAATCTCTCCAAGCATTCTTGACCTTTTGATTACTCTGTAACCCTTCTCCTGGACATATACCAGTTCACCCATATCCTTCGGAATAGCAGGAGTATAGACTACAAGAGTGTGCTCTATGTCCTTAGGTACAAAGTCGATATTGTCTTCGTAGTGGACTTCGATGCCTTCCGCTTCCAGGGCATGTGTCAGATCCGAGGGTGTCTTGTCATAGCCGGACACCTTCAGTCCCTTGAAATTGTAATAGCGTGCGATGGCACTCATGCCGATGCCGCCTATTCCTATGAAATATATATCAGTATACATCTTTCAGACTATTCTATAGATTTCTTCCGCTATGCTCATTGCTGCTTCGGGCTTTGCCATAGCGGCTATGTTCTTTTCCATCTGTGATATCCTTGCCGGATCGTTCATAAGTGCACATGCCTGGGTCATCAGATTTTCGACTGCTTCAGCGTCCTTGACGAGGATTCCTGCATCCTTCTTTACAAGTGCCATGGCATTATGTGTCTGATGGTCTTCTGCAACATTCGGAGAAGGGACAAGGATGGCGGCTTTGTGTGCTGCACAGAGTTCCGACACCGAACTGGCTCCGGAGCGTGATATTACTATATCAGCTGCAGCATAGGCAAGATCCATTCTGGATATGAAGTCAGAATGAAGTATGCCCTTGACAGGTTTACCGGCTTCCTGAGCTTCTTTCATAAAGGTGTCCGTTGCGGCCTTATACCATTTTCCACACTGCCAGATTACCTCTATGTCTTTACCTCCGGGACATCCGTCATTTATCCATTTCTTCATCGCATTGTTCAGCGTTCCGCTTCCCAGACTGCCTCCGACTATGAATATATGCTTCTTTTCGGGATCCAGCCCATATTGGCTGAATGCCTCCTGTTTCATCTGTTCTGTTGCCGGTACAATCTCTTTCCTTATAGGGTTGCCGGTCAGAATGATCCTGTCTGCAGGAAAGAACCTTTCCATTCCTTCATAGGCTACGCATATTTTTCTTGCCTTCTTTCCCACTATCTTGTTCGTGAGCCCTGCAAATCCGTTCTGTTCCTGGATAAGAGTCGGTATCCCTAGCCTTCCGGCAGCCCAAAGCAGGGGAGCACTGGCGAATCCTCCTACACCGACAGCAATGTCAGGCTTGAATTCCTTAAGTATCTTTCTTGCTTTCCTGATGCTTTTGATCACCTTGAAAGGGAGGGCGAAGTTGGATAGTGTCAGTTTCCTCTGAAGACCGGCGACAGGAAGTCCTATGATATCATACCCGGCAGCAGGGACCTTTTCCATTTCCATCTTACCTTCTGCTCCGACGAAAAGGATCTCGCTCTCAGGGTTCAGTTCCTTGAGCTTAGCGGCAATGGACAAGGCCGGGAATATGTGTCCTCCCGTTCCTCCTCCGCTTATTATGACTCTTAATTTTCTATATTCCATTTCAGCTGTCTATTTCTTCTATTGTATCCAATGCTGCCTGAATATCATCCCTCTCGCTTTCATATATCGGTTTTGCCGCGAGTTCCTCTTCCTGAATCTTCTTCTTGGCCATCCTGCTGATGGACAATATGATGCCGAAGGCGACACTGAACATGAGGAAGGAACTGCTTCCGTGGCTTATCAGCGGAAGGGTCTGTCCGGTCAGAGGACCTATCCCGACATTGACCATCATGTGCATGAATGCCTGTCCGGTTATCAGCAGCGACAGACCGCCGACAGCAGTCTTGGCGAACTGATTGTCGCAGTTGCGGGAAATGGTCGATCCCCTGGCAAGGAGACTTACATATAATATTATAATGAATATACCTCCCAATAAACCATATTCTTCGACAAGGAAACTGAATATATAGTCTCCGAACATTACCGGAACAGCGTATTTCTGTGTGCTGTTTCCCGGTCCCTTTCCTGTCAGTCCTCCTTCGTGGATGGCTATCAATGCTGCGTTCGGCTGCTTGATCTGACCTAGTTTTTTGTCGTATGCAGGTGTGTCCGGAGTGAGTCCTTTCATCGCGATCTTCGGGTCGATTTCCATTGTCATTCTTGTTACACCGGTTTCAATCCTGCTGAAGACCGGCTTGAGGAATGTCTTGTCGGATGCAAAATAAATGCTCAATCCTATTCCCAGAACGGTTGCACCTATTGCCGCGGTTATTATGATTTCCTTCATCGGAAGTCCTCCCAACAGCAGGGTGGCGACCATGATTACGGATATGAAAAGCATGCTCGAGTTACTTCCCGGCAATATCATTCCTGCAGTTATGGCTATTGGCAGGTACAGGTAGAATATCCTTTTCCATAGCGGCAGCTTCAGGAAGGCGAAGTTCTTGTTCCTGCCAATTCTGTTGAGAATCCAGAGGGTGCCGCTCTCCTGACCCTGGTCCATAGCTTCCAGGTCCTTTTTATATGCGTGCAGTGCCCATGCCAGATACATTATCATGGCAACCTTTACAACCTCATACACATGAACCTGTAACTTGAATATCTCAAGCGTTCGTTGTGCCTCATTCAAATTTTGTGATACTACGACTCCCTTGATGTCGATGTCGAATACCAGAAAGATCAGAAGTACCAGTGAAACAAAGAATCCAAGCTGGGAGAAGATTCTGAATATACCTATCTTCTTTATGCTGTATAGGCCAAATATGACTCCAAGGCCGACCGCAACTATGGCGATCTGCTCCTTCATTATGCTGATCCTGTCTGTATGCTGCTGGAGAGCCAGAAGTGGAGTTGAAGAGAATATGGCAAGAATGGAGAATATGATCAGCATGAATACGATGATCCATACGATCTTATCCCCCTCTATGTTGTCTATGAAATTCCAGAACCCTTTTTTTCTGTTTCCGTTTTCTGAATTGTCCATATTCTTGTTAAAGGTTTCTTACAGCCTCCTTGAATTTACGGCCTCTGTCTTCATAATTCTTGAAAAGATCGAAACTTGCACAACAAGGTGAGAGAAGAACCACATCTCCTGATGCTGCGAGCTTGTCGGCAAGCTTCACGGCTTCTTCTGCTGATGTCACGTCAGCTATCTTCGGTACTATGCCTTCGAATGACTCATGGAATTTCCTGTTGTCGACACCCATGCATATCATTGCCTTTACCTTCTCCTTTGCAAGAGGGACCAATGAACTGTAGTCATTCCCCTTGTCGGTTCCGCCCACAATCCAGATTACAGGTCTGGTCTGACATTCGAGTGCATACCATGCGGCATCTACATTAGTGGCCTTAGAGTCGTTGATGTAAAGTACATCCCTGATGCTGAGAACCTTTTCCAGTCTGTGTTCTACAGCCTGGAATGTAGCAAGACCGTTTCTGATCGATTCGTTGTCGATGTCCATCACCTTCGCTGCAATGGCTGCAGCAAGGGAGTTGTATACATTGTGTCTTCCTCCCAGGGCAAGTTCCTGAAGGTACATGTCACATTCCTGCTCCTTGTATCTTACTATCATCTTGTCATCGCGGACGAATCCTCCCTGTTCGACCTCGGTCTTCTGCGTGAAAGGAAGCTTCTGTGCCTTGATTACAATCTGGTTCAGATGGTTGATGGTGATCTCGTCATCCGAGCAGAAGATAAAGCAGTCGTCGCTTGCCATGTTACGTGTGATGCGGAACTTTGACTTCACATAGTTCTCCATGTTGTGACCATATCTGTCAAGATGGTCAGGAGTGATGTTCGTGATGATCGCTATGTCTGCCTTGAAGTCGTAGACATTGTCAAGCTGGAAGCTGCTGAGCTCCAGCACGTAGATGTCGTGCTGTTCGGTCGCCACCTGATATGCGTAGCTCTTGCCGATGTTGCCTCCAAGCCCCACGTTCATACCGGCCTGCTTCAGCAGGTGGTAGATAAGGGAAGTGGTAGTAGTCTTGCCGTTGCTTCCGGTGATGCAGACCTTTTTTGCCGAATCATATCTTCCGGCGAATTCAATTTCGGATATTATGTTAATTCCTTTCTCAATGATATCTTTTACCATAGGGGCGGTATCCGGAATGCCCGGGCTTTTGATCACCTCATCAGCATTCAGGATGAATGATTCTGTGTGTCCGCCTTCTTCGTAAGGAATATCCCATTCCTTGAGGGTAGCAATATAATCGTCGGATATCTTGCCCATATCCGAGAGAAATACATCAAATCCTTTTACTTTTGCGAGAACGGCAGAACCTACACCGCTCTCACCTCCACCTAATACTACAATTCTTGACATTTCGATCAGTTCAGTATGTTGTTTATCTAAGTTTCAATAATGCTATGGTAATTACGGCCAGGATCATTCCTATGATCCAGAATCTGACCGTTATCTTTGCTTCATGCAGGGCCCTTGCCGGACTCTTTATCACTGCAGGTATGCCTTCCTTCTGGAAATGGTGATGAAGCGGGGACATCTTGAATATCCTGCGTCCTTCTCCATATTTCTTTTTCGTGTATTTGAAATATCCGGTCTGCATGAGTACGGAAAGACTTTCCACGAAGAAGATTCCGCAAAGAATCGGCAGTAGCAGCTCCTTTCTGATCAGGATGGCACAGACGCCTATGATGCCTCCGAGCATAAGGCTTCCGGTATCTCCCATGAACACCTGTGCAGGGAATGAATTATACCATAGGAATCCGATCAGGGCTCCTACAAAGGCTGCCATGAAGACTCCGATCTCTCCACTGTCCGGTATGTACATGATGTTCAGGTATTCTGCATTCACCACATTGCCTGAAAGCCATGCGAATATGCCCAGGACGACTCCAACTATCGCCGAGGACCCGGTCGCCAGTCCGTCCAGACCGTCTGTAAGGTTTACGCCATTTGAGCAGGCTGTGACGACGATGACTATCATCATTACGTAAATGGCCCATTTTGCATACCATCCCCATGCACCTTTGACTGGGGAGAGCCATTTGTAGTCGAATTCATGATCCTTTATGAAAGGTATGGTGGTCTTTGTGCTCTTGACCATATCATGTTTCTCAATACCCTGTTCCACAGCAACTTCTTCCCTTACCACAATCTGGTCGCTGAAGCATACGGTGAGTCCGATTGCGAGTCCGAGCAAGGTCTGTGCGATGAGCTTCATCTTGGGACTCATTCCTTCCTTGTTCTTTCTGAAGACCTTGATGTAGTCATCCGCGAAGCCGATAAGGAAGAACCAGACGGTTGAAATCAGCAGCAGGATGATATATATGTTGTCTAGTCTGGCAAACAGAAGGACAGGAACTATGATTGACAGGAATATGATGATTCCTCCCATTGTAGGAGTACCCTTCTTCTGCATCTGTCCTTCAAGTCCCAGATCCCGGATCTCCTCTCCGATCTGTTTCCTCTGTATCCATCGTATGATTCTCTTGCCTGCAATTATAGAAATCAGCAGGGCAGTGGTAAATGTAAGTATAGCTCTGAAGGACAGGTAGTTGAACAGGCCCTGTCCCGGTATGTCATAATCTCTGAGCAATTCAAACAGATGATATATCATTTTCTTACTTTGTTAGTTCGTTGAATATTCCTGCGACGATTTCCTTTTCGTCAAAGTGTATCTTACCTTTTTCTGTTATCTGATAGGTCTCATGGCCTTTTCCTGCGAGAAGGATTGTCGCCCCTTGTCCTGCAATCATTATTGCCGTCCTTATCGCTTCTTCTCTGTCTTCTATGAAAAGAGATCTTGCCCTTCCGCTCAGGTCCATGCCAGACTTGATGTCGGCCATTATGTCCGAAGTCTTCTCGCTTCTGCTGTTATCTGAAGTCACTATTATCCTGTCTGCGAGTTTCTGTGCGATTCCGGCCATTTCAGGTCGTTTGGTCTTGTCCCTGTCCCCGCCGCAGCCGAAGAGACATATCAGTTCTCTGTCCGGTGCTATCTTTCTGAGGGTACCGAGCACGTTTTCAAGTGCGTCCGGAGTGTGAGCGTAGTCGATTATCACAGAGATGTCACGAGGCCCTTTCATGTTCTCCAGTCTTCCTGGTGCAGGAAGAAGCCTGCTCAGTGCAATCAGCACTTCGTCTTCGTCTGCTCCCAGTACCATTGCAGTGGTGTAGATGGCGAGAAGGTTGTAGGCATTGTGCATTCCGATAAGACAGCTCCAGCTTTCGCGGTTGTCAATTCTCAGAAGCATTCCGTCAAAGCTTTGCTCTACTATCCGGCATGTATGGTCTGCTATGCTTCTGCATGAATAGGTCACAACCTTGGCTCTTGTGTTCTGCATCATCACCATTCCGTTTCTGTCATCGATGTTGGTGATGGCATAGGCATCGGCAGAAAGATCATCAAAGAACTTCTTCTTGCATCTGAGATATTCTGCGAATGTCTTGTGATAGTCCAGATGGTCGTGGGTAAGGTTGGAGAAGATTCCTACCTTGAAGTCAAGTCCTGCTACCCTGTCCTGCTCGACTCCTATGGAACTGACTTCCATAAAGCAATATTCACATCCTGCCAGAGTCATCTCATACAGCAGGGAGTTGATAGTGATCGGGTCTGAAGTAGTGTTTACGGCTTCACTTCCTTTCTCTCCTACATAATTCGCTATGGTTGAAAGAAGACCGCAGCTGTAACCCATGGATGTGAATATCCGGTATAGCAGCGTAGCTGTCGTGGTCTTTCCGTTCGTTCCGGTGATTCCTACGAGTTTCAGTTTTCTGGAAGGATTGTCGTAGAAGTTTGCAGCCATGACTGCCAATGCATGTCTTGAGGATGCGACCTTGACAAATGTCGTATCCTTATCACCCATATACTTTTCAGCGGCATCGCTGTCTTCGTATACTATCACTGATGCACCGTTTTCGAGGGCCTTTCCTATGTATTCGTGTCCGTCGATTGCGAAACCCCTGACGGCAACAAACATCGCTCCCGGAACCACCTTCCTGGAGTCATTGCAGATTGCGGTCACGTCAATGTCCGTCCTGCCCTTCGTTACAGCATCTCCGCTGCCGGTCAATATCTTTTCCAGTCTCATTTCAGCACAATCCTTATTGTCTCACCTTTCTTGTATTCTTTCCCTGGTTCGGGTGTCTGTTCCACCACATGGCCCATTCCTTCGTAGTGGCATCTGTATCCGCTGTTCTCTATTGCATAGAGTGCGTCCATAAGCCCATATCCTTTGACATCAGGAACCGGAGCGCTCCCTTTCCTACCTGTGGCAATGAATCCGCTCTTCATTTCAGGCACTGAATTTCTCTCTTCCAGCTTTCTGCTCCATTCCGTATCTCTTGCCCAAAGGTTGTCCACGATTTCCCTGTAAGCCTTAGCCGGGGAGTCTCCTCCGTACAAACTGCCTTTGGAAAGGGTTGTGTAGGCAGTTATTATGGCTGTATATTTCGGCTCGTCGGCAGGGAAGAATCCGACGAATGTAGCTTGATAGCGTCTTTCATTGTTTTCGTTAATATACGGATCCTTGCTGCCTCCTCTTTCCTTTTTGCTGAGTGCCACTCGTGCGGTACCTGTCTTTCCGGCAACCTTGCATTTCGCATTCTTCAGCTGCCTTCCTGTTCCCTCGGCAGTCACAGCCTTCAGTGCCCTTGTCATTGTATCTGCCGTCGCTTTAGAACAGATGGAGGCGTTCAGGATGGATGGTCCGAACTTCTCTACAACCTTCCCGTCGCTTTCAAATGACTCTATCAGGTACGGCTTCATCATTTTTCCGCCGTTGGCGATGGCATTATATAATGTTACGATCTGCAGAGGGGTTTCCATTACTGCATATCCTATGGATGACTGCACCAGGTCTGTCTTCCAGCTTATCCTTGACATGTCTGGCAGCTTGGAACCGCCTCCTCCCTTTTCTGTAATGTCAAATTCGAAATCTTCTCCGAGCCTGTACTCGTGTAGCCTTCTGATGAAAGCATGAGGGTCGTCTTCGTAATTATCCTTTACAAGACGTCTGAAGACATAGTTGGAAGATATCTTGAAACCGTCGAGGACTGAAATCCTGTCGGTTTTATTGTTCTTCTCGTAATTGATGATATATTGGTCCTTTTCTATATGCCCCATGTCCTTCATCACTCCGCCGCAGGTAGGAATCATCGTATTGAGTGTTACATCCGTGTCATCCAGAAGGGTCATGAGGGTCGCGGTCTTGAATACCGATCCGGGTTCTCCGGGTCTTCCAATTGCCATATTGTAGTATTCACCGAATTCTCCTTTACTGTTTCTTGACAGATTCACCATCGCCCTTACCGCACCACTCTCCACATCCATTATCACGCAGCAGGCTCCTTCCACCCGTTCATCTGCTGTGATGTGTCTGCGCATAGCCTTATCGGCAATGTCCTGGATTTCAATGTCCAGGGTTGTCCTGATGTCCTTTCCATGCTCAACGGGTATGGATGTGCTGTCGTTGTCCTTTATCCATCCCCTTTTGTCCGTTACCCTTCTCCATTCTACTCCTTCCTTTCCATGCAGGATGTAATTGTACTGTCCTTCAATTCCGATATATTTATCCTTTTTCGGGTCTGAACTGTTATATCTTATATATCCGAGTACTCGTCCTGCAAGATCTTCATAAGGGAAATGCCTGGCCTCGTTTTTAGTCACCTTGAGCCCACCTTTGTATCTGCCTTCGCGGAAAAGAGGTAGAGCCTTGATCTTCATCATGGTGTCGTAATCAACACCTCTTGTTATGCAGAAATTCTTTCTTCCATCGTTCTTCTCTCTGCTATCCCTCTTGGTTATGATATTACGGTAATACCAGTCTTTGTCGTGTTCTCCAAGTAGCTCAGCCAGTCCTTTTGACAGGGCTTCAGCACTTCTTCTCCATTCTTTCTCCAGTTTTTCTCCATTCTTTTTGTCTCCAGCGTAATAGGCTTTCCTCACCGTACAGTCCATGTATATGTCATATTCCGGTACTGAGGTTACGAGTAGTCTGCCTTTGTGGTCAAGGATGGAGCCTTTGTCTGGCTTTATCTTTTGTTCGCTCTTGCCGGGGCGGAACTTGCTCTCCCAATCAGAGTCTGGTTCCCATGCGGTCTGAAGGTAGATGATCTTGCCGATGATGGCTATAGAACACAGAAGGAACAGACCGTAGAAATACCACAGGATCCTGCTGGTCCTGTGTTTCTCTCCATTCTGTATGTCTGTTCTTTTCTTCATCTGTTTATTTCAATATGTCTGCCGGCTTTTCCGGGGCCATCAATTCAGATCCGCTTTCAATCAACATCTGCTCTATTGTGCTCATCCTGTTCATGCTGGCGATTTCACAGGTCTTTTCCGCATGCCTTATCTTCAGGGTGTCGATTGTGTATTTGTTTCTTTCCACAGCCAGCATAGCCTGTTCCGTCTTGTAGCTCAGCCATATGCTCACCCATCCAAGAATAAAGGCATACAATATGAATGGGAAAAGCCGATGGACCTGCATCCTCATCAATATGTCCCCTCGGCCGATGGAAAGAACAGTTTCCTTTATGGCTTTGATTATTGCTTTCCAATCAATATCCTTAAAACTCACTATCTTCATCTTATTCCTCCTTCTGAGCAATTCTCAATTTTGCACTCCTGGCTCTTGTATTGGAAGCTATTTCACTTTCCTGAGGAAGAATCGGCTTGCGGTTTACTGCAGTAAGCGGTGCTGTCGTGTTCCCGAAGAAATCCTTCTCGGCTCTGCCGTCAATATTTCCGGTCTTTATGAAATTCTTGACCATCCTGTCTTCAAGAGAATGATAGGTGATGACGACCAGCTTTCCTCCCGGCTTCAAAGCTTCAGCAGCTCCGCTAAGGAATTTTTCAAGGGACCTCATTTCCTGATTCACTTCAATTCTCAATGCCTGATATACCTTGGCCAGAAACTTATGCTCTGCGAATTTCGGAAGGGCGCTTTCAATGGCTTTGCCAAGGTCTGTGGTTGTCAGGATAGGGGAGACATTCCTTGCTTTGCAGATAAGATTTGAAATCTTACGGCTGTTGTCTACTTCTCCGTACATCCTCAGTATCCTTTCCAGGTCCTCCTGCTCGTAGCTGTTCACTATGTCTGCAGCATTTCTGTCGGCTTCCTGATTCATCCTCATATCCAGAGGAGCTTCATATCTGAAGGAGAAGCCTCTTTCGGCCGTGTCGAACTGGTGAGAGGATACTCCCAGATCGGCCAGAACTCCGTCTATCCCGTCTTTGAAACCCTGGTGAAGGACGTGGTTGTGTATCCAGCGGAAATCGCTGCGTATCAATGTAAGGCGAGAGTCATCGATGCGGTTGCCTATTGCATCCATGTCGCGGTCAAAAGCGAGCACACGGCCATTTTGTGATAAGCGTGAAAGAATTTCGGCTGTGTGCCCGCCTCCGCCGAATGTGGCATCAGCGTAGACCCCGTCAACAGGACCTACCAAAGCGGACACACTCTCGTCCAATAGTACTGATGTATGATATTCTGACATTTCCGGCCCTCCTTCTATCTAAGATCAGACAGTGAACCGGCAATTGAAATGAATTCTTCGTTGGAAATGAAGCTGGACTCAAAATTCTCTTTGGCCCAGATTTCGATCTTGTAATCGTTGCCGGAGAAAACGACTTCCTTGTTCACACCGATCATTTCCAGAAGTTTCTTTGGAATGGAGATTCTGCCGAGTCTTGCATCGGGCTCTACCATTGCACAATTGTGCATGTATGCTCTCCAGAATTTAGCGTGATTTTCATTGAAAGTCGGGTTGAGTCTTGATCGTACCTCCTCCGACTGGCGTTCCCACTCGCTGACAGTGTACATCTCGAGGCATTTCGCGAAATTGTCCTTGTGGACAACGAACCTCATGTCGCTGCCGGCGGGCATAATGCTTTTGAAGGCGGCAGGGAAAATCAGTCTTCCCTTGTCGTCAACCTTAACATTATATTCGCCAAAAAACTTAACCATTTTTTATGTCTTCTTTCTTTCACGCTTATGGGTACAAAAATAGGCATATTTTTCCATTTTCTTCCACTTTCTTACAAATTTTTACACAATTTTTTCAACATCCTTCCCTTGGGATTTGTGGAAAAGTAGGCTGTTTTGCAGGTCTTGATATTTTTTATAGCGATGGTCAGTCATCGCGTCATAACCAGAATGATGTGGGAAGCAAGATATCAGACAATTATATCTTTTGACTATACTTTAAATCTTAAATAGTTAGTAACTTTGCCTGCAAACGTACAGATATGCGAAGGTTAAATATGATATTGATTGCTGTCGCTGTTGTAGTTGCATGCGGCAGGGGACAGGAAGATGGGTTGTCAGAATCAGCTTATGAGGTGTGTCAAGCAAAGGAGCATCAAGGGGAGGCATGTCCTGATTCTTTGACCTGTGTGGCGGGAAAGGTAAAGAAGGGTCAGTTCTTTTCTAACCTGATGACTGATCTGGGAATGACTGCCCAGGAGGCTTACGACCTGACCCAAGCATGCGATACAGTTTTCGACGTACGTTCTCTGCGTGTAGGCAATGCCTATAAGGCGTATTACGATGAAGATGAATCCGGCTCAGAGATGCTTGTAAAGGTGGTCTATGACCGTGACAGATCATCTCAGATCATCTTTGACTGTATCCCACCATATGAAGTGAGCCTTTTTGAGAAACCGGTAACAGTTGAGAGCCGCTATGCGGAAGTGACCATAACCACCTCCCTTTGGAATGACATGCTTGATGCCGGGGTGTCTCCACTCCTGATTGTCGACCTTTCGGATATATATGCATGGACCGTAGATTTCTTCGCACTTCAGAAGGGGGACAGATTCAAGGTCCTTTATGATGAAAGGATATGCGACGGTGAAGTCATCGCAATAGACACGGTAAGATATGCTCTTTTTACCCATGACAGCCAGGAACTTCCCATGGTCATGTACAATCAGCATGACGGAGGCAATATCTGGTGGAATGAAAAGGGGGAGAGCATGAGAAAGGCCTTCCTGAAGGCTCCTCTTAAATACTCCAGAATCAGTTCCGGATTTTCATATGCACGTAGACATCCTGTCACCCGTAAGGTCAGGCCTCATACCGGAGTGGATTATGCAGCTCCTAAGGGAACGCCGGTGATGAGCATCGGAGACGGAGTGGTTACAAGCAAGAAATATGAAGGGGCAGGCGGAAATACGGTAAGGATCCGACACAATTCTGTCTATTCGACAGCTTATCTCCATCTTTCAGGATATGCAAAAGGACTGAAGGTCGGTCAGAGGGTCCGTCAGGGTGAAGTGATCGGATATGTAGGCTCTACTGGCCGCTCTACAGGGCCTCATCTGGATTTCCGTGTATGGAAGAACGGCACGCCGATAAATCCTCTTAAGATGGATTCTCCTCCGGCAGAGCCGCTTAAGAAAGAAAATATGCCGGCTTTTGAAAAAGCGGCAGCGGCATGCCGTGCAAGGATAGATACCATCCAGGCACGATCTGCCGCCGCTGTTCTGTTTGAAAGACTCTGATCTAGAACAAGAGAAGGTAGGTGAGTGCAGCCAGGACTCCTCCGGCGATAGGGCCGGCAACCGGAACCCAGCTGTATGCCCATCCGCTGTCACGTTTTCCCTTCATAGGAAGAATCGCATGTGCGATGCGTGGTGCAAGGTCTCTTGCAGGATTGATCGCATATCCGGTAGCTCCTCCGAGCGACATTCCTATCGCCATGATAAGGCAGGTTACAGGAATTGCTCCCAATTCTCCCATTCCGATGTGGAGATGTGCTCCTTCGGCATCAAGTGTAGGAATGTTTGCGTCGAGTCCGAATACCAGAATCACAAATACAAGCAGCCAGGTGCCTACTGTCTCGCAGAAGAAGTTGCGAAGCTTGTGTCCCTCGATTGCCGGCATTGTACAGAATGTGCCGAGTTTTGTGTCGGGATCTTCTGTGGCATCGTAATGGTCTTTGTAGAACAGCCATACAAGGACAGCTCCCATGAATCCTCCCAACATCTGGGCTATGATATAGCCGGGAACGGCACTCCATGCCATGGTTCCGGCTATGGCACATCCGATGCTTACTGCTGGATTGAGGTGGGCACCGGAAACTGAGCCCGCAATGAAGACTCCCACCATTACTGCGAATCCCCATCCCATTGTGATGACGATCCAGCCTGCTCCCTGAGCCTTGCTTCTGTTAAGGCCTGTTGCAGCACATACGCCGTCTCCAAGGAGTATCAGCACCATTGTGCCGAGGAACTCGAATAAATACTGATTGAACATTTCCATGCTTAGATATTGTTTCAGTTGTTATAAATATGTCATTTTCCTGTCAGAGTGCGACGGATGGCATCTGCCCATCCTTCTTTGAGGGTGGTTACCGCTTCTGCCGGTGCTTCCGGTCTGAATTCGGTCTCGACTCCCCATTGGCTCTTTATGTGGTCGATGCTTTCCCAATATCCCACAGCCAGTCCTGCCAGGTAGGCCGCTCCAAGAGCTGTCGTTTCCGTAACGGTAGGTCTGATTACGGATGTCCCGAGAATATCGGCCTGGAACTGCATCAGAAGATTGTTCCTGGAGGCTCCTCCGTCAACCTTCAGCTCCTTCAATGTGCAGCCGGCATCCCTCTGCATGGCATTTACTATATCCATTGTCTGGAATGCGATCCCTTCAAGTGCAGCCCTTGCAATGTGGGCAGCAGTTGTGCCTCTGCTGATTCCGTAGATGCTACCTTTGGCATACTGATCCCAGTGCGGGGCACCTAATCCGGTAAGGGCGGGTACGAAGTAGACGCCGCCATTGTCCGGAACGCTGGCAGCCAGCTCTTCTACCTCTGATGATGAACGGATGATTCCAAGTCCGTCACGCAGCCACTGTACTACGGATCCTGCCACGAAGATACTTCCCTCAAGGGCATAGTTCACTGTATCTCCTATTTTCCATGCAATTGTAGTGAGAAGGTTGTTGGATGACATGATAGGCCTTTCACCGCTGTTCATCAGGAGAAAACATCCTGTTCCGTATGTGTTCTTTACTGAGCCCGGTTCCGTGCACATCTGTCCGAACAAGGCTGCCTGCTGGTCTCCTGCAATGCCCGCGATAGGCACTTCATGTGCAAAGAGGGTGGTCTTGGTGTATCCGTATACCTCGCTTGAAGACTTCACTTGTGGCATCATGGATTCCGGTATGTCGAAAAGGCTCAGGAGCTCCTTGTCCCACTCAAGGCTGTGGATGTTGAAAAGCATTGTCCTGGATGCATTGGTCACATCCGTCACATGGACCTCACCTCGTGTAAGCATCCATATCAGCCATGTGTCCACAGTTCCGAATCTGAGCCGTCCTTCCTCTGCCTTCTGCCTTGCACCGGGTACGTTTTCCAGAATCCATCTTATCTTGGTCGCACTGAAGTAGGCGTCTATTATAAGACCTGTCTTGCTGCGGATCAGGTCGGTACGTCCGTCCCTTTTGAGATGGTCGCAGAATTCGGAAGTTCTTCTGTCCTGCCATACTATGGCGTTGTATACAGGCTCTCCGGTCTCTGCATCCCAAACGATAGTGGTTTCCCTCTGGTTCGTGATTCCGATGGCTGCTATGTTCAGTCCGTTGATGTCAATGGATGTGATTGCCTCAGCTATGACAGAAGCCTGTGATGACCAGATCTCCATCGGATTGTGCTCAACCCAGCCCGGTTTAGGGAATATCTGGGTGAACTCTTTCTGTGACACGGCCTTTGTGTGGCCATGCTCGTCAAAAACTATTGCCCTGGAACTGCTGGTTCCCTGGTCAAGGGCAAGTATGTACCTGTTCATCTTATGTGGTTATTAGTCTATTCTGCTGCAAAGAAGTGTGGCTGAAGTCACTCCGGTTACCTCCACTTCGCAATAATCTCCCGGCTTTTCTCCGCGTGAGGGGAATACGCACATCTTGTTGCTGCCTGCCCTTCCACAGAGCTCGTCAGGGTTTTTCTTTGAAGGACCCTCGACCAGTACCTTAAGTCTGCGTCCGATTTCCCTCTCATTGCTTTTCAGGCTCATCCTTCCCTGAAGTGCTATGATCTCGTTCAGCCTCTGTGTCTTGACCTCGTATGGAATGTCGTCTGGATATTTCTTTGAAGCCAGAGTTCCAGGACGTTCCGAATAGGCGAACATGAAAGCCGAATCGAATACAACTTCCTCCATAAGCGTCAGGGTGTCAGTGTGGTCCTGCTCAGTTTCGCCGGAGAATCCTGCTATCACATCTGTCGTGATGCCGCAGTCAGGAATGACTGACCTGATCTTGCGAACTCTTTCAAGGTACCATTCCCTATCGTATTTTCTCCTCATCTTCTCAAGCATTATGCTGCTTCCAGACTGTACTGGGAGATGGATATGGTTGCAGATGTTGTCATATGCGGCCATTGTATGGATGACTTCGTCACTGATGTCTTTAGGATGTGATGTAGAGAACCTTACTCTCATATCAGGGCTTATGCCGGCTACCATTTCAAGAAGTCTTGCGAAATTCACCTGTTCTCCGTCTTCGCTTTTCCATAGGTATGAGTCTACGTTCTGCCCCAGAAGGGTCACTTCCTTGTATCCGTTGTCAAAGAGTTCCTGAGCCTCTCTTACGATTGAATACGGGTCGCGGCTTCTTTCCGCACCTCTTGTGTAAGGTACTATGCAATAAGAACATACGTTATTACATCCTCTCATGATGGAAACAAATCCCGAAATACCGTTCCTGTCCATCCTGACCGGAGAAATGTCGGCATAAGTCTCTTCGTGGGAGAGGAGAGTGTCTATCTGAGGATTCTCCGGAGTTATGGCTCTCAAGAGCATAGGAAGATTCCTGTATGCATCAGGGCCGGCTACAAGGTCAACGACATGTCCCTCAAGCAGCTTGTCCTTGAGCCTTTCCGCCATGCAGCCGACAATTCCGATGACTACACCGTCGCGTCTTCTTTTCTGAAGCTTGAACTGGTCGACCCTGCCCCAGATCCTCTGTTCTGCATTGTCTCTGATCGAACATGTGTTGGCAAGGATGACATTGGCTTCGTCCATGTTTTCTGTCAGGGCATAACCCTCATCCTGAAGTATTGAAAGTATGACTTCGCTGTCATTGACATTCATCTGGCAGCCGTATGTCTCTATATAGACCTTCGGTCTGGAAGGATCTTGAATCGGTCTGATATTCTTCATATATATGTATTGAATCGGATAACAAAGATATAATTTTTCGATGAATATAATCTCAGACATACTTAATTTGTTATCTTTGCAATGATATAAATGTCGTGCAAATGATGATGAAAACCATTAAAAGGCTTGTGCTTCTGACTTTTGCAGTTGTGCTATGCCTGTCCTCATGCTCTAAATACAAGCAGATAGAGATTGAAAGTGCAAAGATGGAATCTGTCAGAATGTCGGGCATGCGGGGAGTTTCGGCAGATGTCGTCATTGTGATCAGCAATCCTGCTGGAAAAGTGAAGCTCTCAAATTTGTCTGCAGATGTTTTCCAGTCTGGCAAGATTATTGGTAAGGTCGCTGTTGATCCTTTTTCTATCAAGGCGAGAAGTACAGAGGAGTATACTCTGGAGGCGGAATTGGTCTTGGATAAAGGTATCTCGGCTTTTGAAATCTTAGGGATGATAAAGAATGTCTCAAAAGATTCAATCACTTTTGATATCACGGCTGATGTGAAGGTCGGTGGTTTTACAAGACATCTGAAATTTGACGGAATACCTATGAGTCATATCATGAAATCAATCAGGAAATGAAAAAGTTAATATACGTCTTTACATTCTTTTCGGCTTTTGTCCTTAATGCCGGTCTTGACCTTGGTGCCCAAGAAGTATCCGGAGATGGTAAGTCCCAATATAAGGATTCCATTGTCTTCAAACCTGCTACGACGGTCGATTCGCAGCTGAGCGGCAAGGATATTCTTCATATTATGCCTTCGAGACAGAATGGGGATAAAGCAGATGTGAATGTATATCAGTCTGCTGAGGTGTCTTCATCATTGAAGGCGCATATTTCAGCTAACAACAACAGGACGATAAGCGGCTATCGTGTCCGTATATTCTTTGACAACAAGCAGACGGCACGTGTTGAGTCTGAAGAAGCCTTGAAAAAGTTCAATGTACTGTATCCGGGAATTGCGGCATACAGAACCTACGCAAATCCTTATTTCAAGGTGACTGTCGGTGATTTCCGTACCAAGTCAGAAGCAATGGAAATGCTTACACGGATCAGAAGGGAATTTCCATCTGCTTTCGTAGTGAAGGAATCTGTCAATTATCCTGTCGTAGATAAGGCTAAACCTTATGTCATAGATACCTTGAAGGTCCTTGTACCTCAAGAGACAAGTATGGTAGATTAGTCAAACAGTTAGTGGTTATGTTAAAGCAAGGATTAGAACTAAAGCAGACTCAGAAATTATCTCCGCTGCAGATCCAGACCATAAAGCTGATCGAGCTTCCGGTTCAGGAGCTTGAACAGAGAATCCGCAAGGAACTGGAAGAAAATCCGGTGCTTGATGAGGATCTTCCCGGCGATAATGATGAGGATGCAGCTCCTAGGGAAGTGTCATTGTCTGAGTACAAGGAAGATGATTCTATCCCAAGTTATCGTCTCAGGTCTGATAACTATAATTCAAAGGAGGAAAGGCCTCAGTACAGCACTTTTTCTGTAAAGGAAAGTTTTACCCAGAGCCTGCAGGAGCAGCTCGGATACCGCAATCTGAGCGAACATCAGTATGCTGTAGCATCCTTTATAATAGGTAGTCTGGATGATGACGGTTATCTTAGAAGAAGTCTTGACAGCATTGTGGATGATCTGTCTTTCAGGGCTAATGTCGAGACTGATGAGGAGGAGGTTGCCCAGATGCTCCAGGTGATTCAGGAATTTGAACCGTCGGGTGTCGGTGCCAGGGATTTGCGTGAATGTCTGCTTCTTCAGATCAGGAACTGCAGGAAATCTCCTGAAATGGAGAATGCCACGAAGATACTTAAGAACCATTTCCATGAATTCACCAGCAAGCATTATCAGAAGATAATGACCAGGATGAATCTTACGGAAACAGAATTGAAGGCTGCTATAGCAAAAATCCTTAAGTTGAATCCTTCACCAGGTGGCCAGATTGATGATTCGTATAATGACCAGGCTCAACAGATAGTCCCGGATTTTCTCTTGGAGTATAAAGATGGCGAGATGAAACTTTCCATGCCTCGCTTTTCGGTCCCGGAACTCAGGGTGAATCGCAAGTATGCAGACATCCTCATCGAGGCTGCAAATTCTTCGGAGAGAGAAAAGAAGGAAGCTGCGGCTTTTGTAAAGAAAAAGCTGGATTCTGCAAAATGGTTTGTTGAAGCAGTCAAGCAGCGTCATAATACATTGTACAGCACGATGCAGGCGATACTTGACTATCAGCGTGAGTATTTTATAGATGGGGATGAGACCAATCTCAAGCCTATGGTGCTTAAGGATATTGCTGAGAAGACTGGCTTTGATATATCGACGATTTCCCGTGTCGTTAACAGCAAATATATCGAGACCCACTTCGGTATTTATTCCCTCAAGTATTTCTTTTCCGAGGGATTGGAAAATCAGGATGGTGAAGAAGTGTCTACCAGGGAATTGAAGATGGCTCTTCAGGAATGTGTAGACACCGAAGACAAAAGAAAGCCTTTGACTGACGATGAACTGGTTGAAAAAATGACGGAGAAAGGGTATAAGGTAGCAAGAAGGACGATAGCTAAGTATCGCGATCAGCTGGGAATACCGAAGGCGAGACTCAGAAAAGAGCTTTAGACATTCTGCGGACTATAAAAAAAGTAAAAAATCTTAAAAAAGATAAAAAGTTGCAGTGACACCGGATGAAACAATCCCGGTGTCTTTTTTTTGTTCTAACTTCAAAATAAAAATGAAACTGAAGGAGTTGGGTCTCGATGAAAGACCGAGGGAAAAAATGATGGAAAGGGGAACTGATTCCCTGACAAATGCGGAGCTTCTGGCGATAATCCTGAGGACGGGGACAGCAAGGAAGAATGTTCTGGATCTTGCCAGAGAACTTCTTAAGGAGGCAGATGGAAGACTATGGGAGGTGGCCCGGATGACAATAGACCGCCTGTGTCATGTAGATGGTATTGGACCTGGCAAGGCAGTCTCGCTGGCGGCTGCTTTCGAACTTGGCAAAAGGCTTTCTCAAGAGGCTTTCAATTCTGACCGGACACCCGTGTCATCTCCAAAGGTAGTTTATTCGATGATGGCTCCTTTGTTGAGGACTTTGGATCACGAGGAATGTTGGGCCATATATCTGAACCATTCCAATCTAATGGTTGCAAGAGACAGGATGACCAGCGGAGGAGAGGAGGCGACAGTCATTGACAGCAAGGCAGTCTTGCGACGTGCCTTGGACAGGAGGGCTTCGGCCGTGATCATAGTCCATAATCATCCTTCCGGCAACCCTCTCCCAAGCAAAGCCGATATCGTCCAGACGCAGAATCTCCGTAAGGTGCTGTCTTCTTGTGATATTTCTCTCCTAGATCATGTGATTCTGTCTCCAGCCAGTTATTATAGTTTTGCGGACGAGGAACTTGTTGATATGCCACCCGGTCTTGTTAAGACAGAATAGTGCCGATTGTTCTTATATTGCCATAAAATGGTTTGTTAGTATGAAAAAATGGTTATATTTGCTGATTGTAATCTGTATAAAACCATGAGGGTAATCAATTTAGGCGAGAAGAATTCTGTGCTGAACAAGTTCGTTGCACAGATGCGTGACAGCAAGGTCCAGAAGGATAGCATGCGTTTTCGAAGAAATCTTGAACGTCTGGGTGAGATTTTCGCATACGAGATAAGCCAGACCTTTAATTATTCTGAGAAGCCGGTTCAGACTCCGTTGGGAATTGCGGATATGCGTCTTTATGATGACAAGCTTGTCGTCGCTACAATTCTTCGGGCAGGATTGCCGCTTCATCAGGGTATTCTCAACTATTTTGATGATGCCCAGAATGCCTTTGTCGCTGCATATCGCAAGTATGACAAGGGAGAGGATTTCCATATAAACATTGAATACGCAAGTTCTCCTGGTCTCGAGGGCAAGATCCTGATTCTCGCAGACACAATGCTTGCAACAGGAGCTTCATTGGAGATTACATACAGGAGACTTTGTGAGGAGGGTGAACCATTGCATACCCACCTTGTATGTCCGATTGCAAGTACTTATGCTGTAGAGTTTCTGAAGAAGCACCTTCCTGCAGACAAGGTTACCTTATGGGTGGCGGCAATTGACGAAGAACTAACCGGAAAGTCTTATATCGTACCGGGGCTTGGCGATGCCGGAGATCTTGCTTTTGGAATAAAGAAATGATTATAAATATTTTAAAAACTTAATCGATTATGAAAAGAATTCTTGTGATTTTGTCTGCCCTGCTTATCAGTGCAGCATCTGTAATGGCTCAGGATATAATTACTAAGAAGAATGGTGAGGATATCAAGGCAAAGGTGATGGAGGTTGATAACTCTAATGTGAAGTATAAGCTCTTTGATGAGCCAGACGGGGTTACCTATACGCTTCGCAAGTCAGATATCCTTATGATACGTTATCAGTCAGGAAGAAACGAAGTGTTCAATACAGCCTCGACTCCATTTTATGGCTATGGAAATGACAGGGAACCTATCGAAAACCTCAGACTGGGAATGAAGTACAAGGAGTTGAAGCACTACTACCATCCTTCGCAGTACATCTCTGGATTCGGTGACCGTTACAATCCTGCTCTTATGGGAGTATGTTCTTGGATCGTTCCTGGACTTGGTCAGGCGATCAGCGGTGAAGTCGGACGTGGTATAGGCTATTTTGTAGGAATGATGGGATGCTCTGTCCTTGCTGGTATCGGAGCCGGTCTTTCTTCTGTCAATGCCGATGATGAGGAGACAATAGTGGCAGGTTCCATATTGAGCCTGTTTGCTTCGATAGGTATTCTTACTGTCGATATCTGTGCAATCGTTGACGCAGTCAAAGTGGCAAAGGTAAAGAATATGTATGAGCAGGATCTTAGAAAGATGAACTATTCATTGAATCTATATCCTTCAGTTAATTACGTCCGCCAGCCAAACGGCGTTCAGCCTACTGCAGGCTTTACACTTGCAATGAATTTCTAAGTCTTACCTGAATGATATTCATAGAGGCCTGTCTCCGACCGGAGGCAGGCTGTTTTTTTTGTCCACTCCATCTGGCGTCGGTAATGCACATACATGGTTGATGGCACCCAACGATGGTACCGCGAGCGCTTTCCCCGTGTTTCCGCCCGCAGTCCCCACCAGAACTGTGGTACCGCGAGCACTTTCCCCGTGTTTCCCGCTCACCTGCAAAACCTGATTCCAGGTGTCTCTGTTGGCACAAAAATAAAAGCGATGACCATTATGATCATCGCTTTACAGCTATAAGAAAACCCTTAAAGGATCTTAAGAAAGCTTGTTGATGTAAACTGCTATACCGCTCTTGAGGTTTGCAGCCTTGTTCTTGTGAATTACTCCGATCTTAGCAAGCTTGTCAATCATCGCGTAAACCTTAGGAGCATTTGCCTCTGCGGCTGCCTTGTCGGATGTGTTTCTCAACGCACGGATTGCGTTCCTTGTAGTCTTTGCATAATACTTATTATGCAATCTGCGCCTTTCGCTCTGGCGATAGCGCTTGTCTGCTGAAGCGTGATTTGCCATTATTTCTATTTTTTATATTTTCTAGTAGTCGGTAGGGGAATCGAACCCCTCTTGCAAGAATGAAAATCTTGAGTCCTAACCGATAGACGAACCGACCAAACTGACCATTTTCTGTAAATGGGAGTGCAAAGGTATGAATTAAATCTGAAAACACAAAATATTTTTACATTTTTGTTTCTTCGTTTTCAGGTTTTTTCCATTTGAATGAGTATAACAGTGATTCAACCTGCCTGAGGTAGTGTCTTTTGTCATATTTAGGTGCATAGACGAATGAGAGCATGACGATAATTTCCTGGCCGTCCTGACTGTAGAATGCATGTGCCACGAAAGGTCCACCCATGTAGTCGTTATGAACGTCCCACAGACCTCTTATTTCAGCAAATTCATGCCCTTTGTAATTCATATATTTTACAGCCGGGGAAATTCCAGGTGCGATTGTCATGTATGTGTTGTCAAACATTCCGGGAACATTTTTCTGGAGCATGGCGTTGATATTCTCAACAAGACTTGTCTTGCTCATCATGTCCTGGCCTTCCTGAACAGGGTATCTGAAGATAAGGACACTCTGCTGTGTGTATTGAGGTGTGTATGTTATCCACAGGAAGTCTGATGTCTTCATCTTGAGTTTGTAGCCTGAAGGGAAGTTGACGCTTCCTCCTATCATATCTTCGACGACAGGGGCGAGGCTTCTTTCTTCATACTTTCTGGCATTGGCAATAACTCGGTCTCTCTCGGCCTGCTCCAGTGTGGCTATGATCCTCTGGCTGTTGTCCTTGAACAGCTGGGATGCGGATTCGTTGTCAATTGCATTGAGGTAAATCACACACTGCGGAGTTGCCCACACATCTTTCTTGATGACGATTCCGGGCTCTGTGACGCTTTTGCTGATATTGACAATCAGAATGTTACGGTGTATCTGGAACATATTGGAAAAGCCGCTGGGTATGATGTCTACAAGAGAATACAGCGGTTCTCTCTGTGGGAGGTACGGACAATCTGCTGCCAGGGTATCTCTTATGACGCTGCCTATCTGGCCTTCCCAATCGGCCTTGTCAATCACTACTATGACTTCACCGGCTTTGCCGCTGATGTTGGGAAGGAGAGCCTTCTTGCGCGAATTTTCATTACATGAACATGCCATGATGAGCAAGGCAACAGTAATGATGGATTTTAAAACTCTTTTCATGTTATATCTGTTTATCTGAATAATCTTGCAATATCATTGCCGAAGGCCAGGAACATAAGTCCGAATATAAGTATCATTCCTATGATCTGAGTTATATACAGGAACTTGTCGCTTGGCTTTTTCCCGGTGATGATTTCATAAATTGTAAAAAGGATGTGGCCACCGTCAAGAGCCGGTATCGGGATAAGGTTCATGACACCCAGCATTACGGAAAGCAGGGCAAGTATGCTGAGGAATGCGTACCAGTCCCAGGTTGATGGGAATATCTGTCCGATGGCGATGAAACTTCCTACAGATTTGTATGCTCCCGTGCTTGGCGTGAAAACAAGCTTGAGGTCTTTCAGGTAGTCTCCTATGGCAGAGAATGTCTTCTTGAATCCAGCAGGTATAGCAGTCAATGCCGTATATTCCTTTTTACTTATTTCCGGTGTCTGCAGAATGATGCCAAGCATGCCGGTAGTGTCGACCTGCATATCCAGCTCCAAGGTGTCGTGCTCCCGGAGAATCTTTACAGGGACAGTTCTTCCTGCATTTTCCTTGAGAACCGGTCTTGAATCCTGTACAAATTCTGTTCTGGTACCGGCAATCTCAATGATGCGGTCTCCTTCACGAATTCCACTTTCCCTATTGATGGAGTTTTCCTGAAACTGTCTGATGCTGAAAGGTATAGCAAGGTCGAACATTCCGGGTGTCTGGAGTACTTCCCCTATAAGATTCTGGTCTATATATAGTGTAAGCGTGTCTTCACCTCTCAGTACTTTTGCTGTTTCAGCGGTTCGACGTGCAAGATCGGCCTGAAGCATGGCGAAATCTTCCGGGATGTAATCGTCGTAGCTCAGGATGTGGTCGCCGTTTCTGAAGCCCATCTCGTATGCCAGATCATTGACGTAGACCTGTTTGCCTTCGTTGCTTAAATAATTTTCTCCCCATCCGGCAAGCAGGCAGGAATATACTATAATGGCAAGGATGAAGTTGAAAAGTACTCCGCCGGCCATTACGAAAAGTCTCTGCCACGCCGGTTTGGTCCTGAACTCCCAAGGCTGAGGTTCTCCACTCAATTGTTCGGTGTCCATGGACTCGTCAATCATGCCGGCAATCTTGCAGTATCCTCCTAAAGGCAGCCATCCGATGCCGTACTCGGTTTCCCATTGGGCTGCTTTGGGGCAAATCTTGAGAAACCATTTGTCTCTGGTGCTGAAAAGCTTGAATCCTCCGGCGTCAAAGAAAAGGAAGAATTTGTCGACTCGTATGCCGAATATCTTTGCAAATGTGAAATGTCCAAGTTCGTGTATCAGGATCAATATTGCCAAGGCAAGAATGACCTGTAGCGTCTTTATAAGTATAACCATCTTGAAATGTTATTTAAGGATTGTCATCTACTGATTTTGCTGATCAGCTCAGCTGCGGATGCAAGAGTTTTTTCATTGGTTTCGAAAATAGCATCGAGGTCGGGATCTGCTACAAAATCCGCACCAGCCATGCACTCTGCGACAATGTCAGTGATGTCGTAGAAGCCGATCCTTTCCTGCAGGAATGCATTTACTGCAGCTTCATTGGCTGCATTCATGACGCATGCCATGTTTCCTCCCTTGGCCAAGGCTGAGTACGCAAGTCCCAAGGCAGGGAAACGTTCTACGTCAGGTGCTGAAAATGACAGTTGTCCTAGCTCTGCAAAATTAAGCTTCCTGTTGTCAAGAGGCAGTCTGAATGGAAAACTGAATGCAAACTGGATGGCTTCCCTCATGTCAGGATGTCCCATCTGGGCGATTACCGAGCCATCCGCATATTCAATCATGGAGTGGATTATTGATTCCGGATGAACCACGACTTCGATCTTGTCGCCAGGGGTGTTGAACAGCCACCTTGCCTCTATTATTTCCAATCCTTTGTTCATCATGGTTGCAGAGTCGATCGTAATCTTGCTACCCATGCTCCAGTTAGGATGATTCAGTGCTTGGGCTCTGGTAGCCTTTGCAATATCTTCCTTTTTCCAAGTTCGGAATGGTCCTCCAGAGGCAGTCAGGTGTATCTTCTCTATTTCCGCTCCGGCTGATCCCATAAGGCACTGAAAGATAGCCGAGTGTTCTGAATCGACCGGCAGGATTCTGGCACCGTGTCTCTCTGCAAGTTTCATTACGATGCTTCCTGCGGCAACAAGCGTTTCCTTGTTTGCCAATGCAATTGTCTTTCCTGCCTTGACGGCCGAAATTGTTGATGAAAGCCCGCTGAATCCGACCATTGATGTCAGGACTATATCTATATTGTCTGATGCTGCCAGGTCGCACACCGATTGCATTCCGGCGAACACCTTTATATAATGTGGCTTAAGGGCTTCAGAGACTTCCTGATATTTCTCCTCATTGCATATGACAACGGAATTGGCTTCGAATTCAATAGCCTGGCTTATCAGAAGCTCGCTGCTGTTATTTGCTGTAAGCAGTTCTACCTCAAATAGATCTCTGTGCTGTCTGATTACGTCCAGTGCTTGTCTTCCTATAGACCCGGTGGATCCGAGAATGGCTATATGTCTTTTCTCCATATCTGTCAGAAGTTGATGTGTTTTGTAGGATCGACAGTCTCGCCTTTATACCACAGCTCAAAATGCAGGTGATCGCCGGTGGAGATCTTTCCGGTGTCGCCTATCAAGGCTATAGGGGCCCCGGCTGTCACCTTGTCTCCGGTCTTTTTTAGAAGTTTTTCGTTGTGCTTGTATATTGAAACGATGTCACCTTCATGCTGTATCTGAATCGTATAGCCAGTGTCGTCGTTCCAGGCATCGAAGATGACTGTGCCGTCAAGAATTGCCTTTACTACAGAGCCTGATGCGGCGGTGATGTCTATGTATGGATGCACGATAGGGTCATAACCTTGTGATATGACTCCTTTTAAAGGCGTGAAGAAAAGCAGCCCTTCTATGGGTAGGTCTCTTCTTTCCCTTGCAGAAATATCAAACTGTTCTTCCTCTTTTACATGCTGCCTGAGCAGAGAGTCCTGTCTGTTGATTTCTGATAGATCTCTATCCTGTTCTACAGGGAGTTTCCTGATGTTTATGATGCTGTCAAGGTTGATGGTCCGGTCTCCCTCCATTACTCTTTTCAGATTTTCTGAGTAGAGTTCCCAGCGAAGTATCACGTTCTCCAGAGAGTCTACTCTGATAGCATTCTGTATAGCTGCACGTTTCGATCTGGCGTCAGGATATCCGGGTATGAATGTTCTGATAGGCGTGAATGCGATTGTAGAATAAATGACCGCACATAATACAACCGTAAAACTGAAGGCTACCAAGACCAGTCTTGTCCTGGTAAAATGCCCCGTCCAAAGCTGCTTGTGTGTCCTGTCGTCAATCAGGGCCAGTCTGAAATGCTTAATCTTCTTTTCTCTATTGCTGTTCTGAGTGTCTGCCATCGTCTGTCTTATAATTATGTTACCTGTCTCTCATTTTGCTAACCTTAAGCCTTCCCATTTTATATTTCCGTAGGTTTTTGCTAACCTTAAGCCTCTCCCGGGGGGAGAGGTTTGGAGAGGGTCTGGCTTAAAGGCCCGTAGGGCAAAGTTAGCCATCCTCCTTCTCCCCATTTTATATTTCCGTAGCTTTTTGCTAACCTTAAGCCTCTCCCAGGGGGAGAGGTTTGGAGAGGGTCTGGATCAAAGGCCCGCAGGGCAAAGTTAGCCACCCTCCTCCTTCCCATTTTCTTATTCCGTAGCTTTTTGCTAACTTTGCCCCTTGATGGACAGAATAATAGGCATAGACTACGGACGTAAGCGTGTGGGCGTCGCTGTGAGTGACCCTCTTGGAATCTTTGCTTCAGCATTGGATACAGTCCAATCTGCAAAGATAATAGAATATCTCAGAAATTACGCTCAAAAGGAGACTGTCGTACGTTTTGTTGTCGGCTATCCGGTCAATATGAATGGAGCTCCATCAGAAGCGGCAAAGGACGTTGACGTATTTCTGAAACAGTTAGGCAAGGCCTTTCCGGATATTCCGATAAGTCTTGAAGATGAGAGATTTACCTCGGTTCTCGCTCATCGTGCAATGATCGACGGGGGAATGAAGGCCAGTGCCAGACGTGACAAGGAGTCTGTCGATAAGATAAGTGCGACAATAATATTGCAGGGCTTTATGGATAGACAGTCAGGAGGTGCGAAATTTGCAGTCGACCCTTCTCTTGTGCCTGATTCAATGTCAAGAAATGTGACACGTAAGAAAAGAAGATAACATAATAATCATGATATTACCAATTTATCTCTATGGCTCGGATGTGCTCAGAAGGGAGAACACCGAAGCCGATCTGAATGATAAGGAGTCGATCCTCAAACTGGTCGAGGATATGAAGGAAACACTGAAGGTGGCGGACGGATGTGGTCTAGCAGCTCCGCAGGTCGGTGTAAACCAGAAGGTTGTGATAGTCGATGGCCGCGACTTGACAGAGACTTACAGTGAACTCAAGGATTTCTTCAGGGTAATGATCAATCCGGTTGTGGTCGAGGAGAGCGAAGAAACCTGCGAATTTTCCGAAGGTTGTCTCAGTGTGCCAGGAATTTATGCCGAGGTAAGGCGTCCTTCTGTGATCAAGGTCGAGTATTATGACGAGAACTTTGAGAAGAAGTCAGAGGTCTTCGAAGGATTCGCATGCAGAATGGTGCAGCATGAACTCTCTCACCTGGAGGGAAATCTATTCGTCGATAATGTGTCGACCATACGCAAGAAGATGATTGCACGTAAGCTTCAGGCAATTTCTAAGGGTGCAGTCCAGACACGTTATAAATCCAAGAGATAGCAATGGGAGCATTTCATGCCTACGATATCAGAGGAGTCTATGGAGTAGACTTCGATAAGGATGTGGCCTATAAGGTCGGTTTTTTTCTCCCCGAACTCCTTTCTGCCGGCAAGGTCCTGGTCGGCAGAGACGCAAGGGTGTCTTCGGATGAAATACATGAATACCTTCTGAAAGGTTTGACAGATGCAGGGGCGGATGTCTATGATATAGGTCTCAGTACGACTCCTATGGTGTACTTCGGTACTGCAAACTATGGGTTCAAGGCTTCAGTACAGATTACGGCCTCACATAATCCTGCAGAATATAACGGAATGAAGGTCTCCCGTGAAAATGCCCTTCCTGTTGGCCTTGATACCGGTCTGGGCCAGATCCGTGACTGGATAGAGCAAGGACGTGAGTGTGTTCCTGCTTCTGTAAGAGGTAGGGTCCATGAAATGGATATCCGAAAGGATTATCTTGCATTTCTCCTCAAGTACAAAGGTGACTGGTCAGGACTGAAGATAGCCATGGATGTTTCAAATGGAATGGCATCTCTGTTTGTCCGTGATATTTTCGGCGACACTCCTTCGTACATATATGAAGAGATGGACGGAAGGTTTCCGAATCACGAACCGAATCCTCTGGTCCAGAAGAATGTCGAGGATCTGAAGAAGCTTGTAGTTGCGACAGGTTCTGATATAGGAGTCATTTTTGACGGAGATGCGGACAGGGTCATGTTCGTGGATGAGAACGGAAGATTCGTCTCACCTGACCTTATGATTGCAGTTCTTGGACATTATTTCCTTGAAGAGAGAGGTGAGTCTGGATATGTCCATCAGGATATCAGAAGTTCCAAGGCAGTAGGTGAGTATCTTGCCCCTATGGGTGGAGTGATGAATACATGGAGGGTGGGGCGTGCATATGCAGCCCATAAACTTCGTGAGATCAACGGAGTATTCGGTGGAGAACTTGCAGGTCATTATTATTTCCGTGATTTCTTCTATTCCGACAGCGGACTCCTTGCTGCAATTCTGATTCTCAATGTGGTGGCAAAGATGAAGACCAGGGGAATCAGTCTCAGCCAGCTTATAGGAAAGATAGAGAAATATCATAATTCGGGGGAAATCAATTTCCGTGTAGAGGACAAGAAAGGGGCAATGGATGCAGTCCGTGACTATTTCGTGGAGCAGGAAAAACCGGTTGCATATATGGATTTTGATGGCTATCGTGTTGAGTTTTCGGATTGGTGGTTCAATATAAGACCTTCAAACACAGAACCTTATCTTAGATTTTTATGTGAGGCTACCAGCCTGGATCTTCTCGAAGAGAAGGTCGCACAAGTGAGAAGAATAATCGAAACACAATTTGGAGGAAGATAGGATATGAAGATTGGAGGTAGATTGCTATTGCTTGTCCTTATGTTGCTCCCGCCGGTAATTGAAGCCCGTAATACTGTAAGGATAGACACAGTCAGGACACGTCTTGTCATTCCTCGACCGGGGATGCAGCCATTGAAATCTCTGATTGTTTCCGATACGGATCCGATAGATACTCTCGATACGGCAAATGAATATATAAAGGTAATACTTTATGCCGATAATACCTGGCAGTATTACAAGACCCCTGAGTTCATGCAGGCAAGGGATATCTTTAACAAACATTGGGATGCATCCGTGTCAAATCCATATAAGATGTCTCAGGAGGATCTGCCATATTCATGGGCAGTGTGGCTTGTAGATAGTCTGGATCAGTATCATTGTCCTTTTCAGGGGGATGTCCACCCTCGTGGCAAATTCGGTCCTAGACGCGGCCGTCGTCATCAGGGTGTAGACCTGCCGCTCAAGACAGGAGATCCTATATATGCAACCTTTACAGGTAAGGTGAGGATGTCCAGGTATATGGGTGGATTCGGTAATCTGATAATCATACGCCATGAGAATGGTCTTGAAACCTTTTATGCTCATCTTTCCAAAAGGAATGTAGAGGAAGGGGATTGGGTCAACGCCGGAGATGTCATAGGTCTTGGAGGATCGACAGGAAGATCGACAGGTCCTCACTTACATTTCGAGACCAGATATAATGGTTTTGCTTTTGACCCTCAATGGCTTATAGATTTCAAGACAGGAGAGCTCCGCCACCGTCTCTTCTTGCTCAAGAAGAGGTATTTCAATATCTACAGCAATTACGAGCAGGATTTCGAGGATGAGTGGAAGAATGAAGAGGAGGATAGGAAAGAGGATGCAGAACGTGCTGCAATGCGTTGGTATACGATTAAGTCAGGAGATACGCTTGGCAGGATAGCAATCAACAACGGTACCACTATCAGCGAACTTTGCAGGCTCAACGGTATCACCCGCACGACCACGCTTCGCATAGGTCGTAGAATCAGAGTGCGTTAACAATCCTGTATATGAAAAAAGAGAGCAGTTCCGATGGAGCTGCTCTCTCTTGTTGTGTATGTCTTAGCGGAATTATTCCCACTCTATTGTTGCAGATGGCTTTGGAGAAAGATCGTAGCATACGCGATTGACATTCGGAACCTCTGCGAGGATTCTGTCTGTAATCTTGAGGAGGATAGGCCACTCGATCTGTTCGATGCTGGCAGTCATAGCGTCTATGGTGTTGACTGCACGTATGATTACCGGCCAGTCATAAGAGCGTGCATTGTTGCGTACTCCTACTGACTTGAAATCAGGAACGACAGTGAAATATTGCCATACCTTCTTGTCAAGACCTGCAATCGCAAATTCCTCACGGAGAATAGCGTCAGCCTCACGCAGAGCCTCGAGACGGTCGCGTGTTATGGCTCCGAGGCAGCGGACTCCGAGACCTGGGCCTGGGAACGGCTGGCGGTATACCATTTCGTAAGGAAGACCAAGCTCGACACCGCATGCACGTACCTCATCCTTGAAAAGCTGCTTAAGAGGCTCGACCAGCTCGAACTGCAGGTCTTCTGGAAGACCTCCTACGTTATGATGGGATTTTACCATCTTGGCAGTCTTGGTTCCGCTTTCTACAATGTCCGGATATATTGTACCCTGTCCGAGGAAATCAATTCCGTCAAGCTTGCGGGCTTCTTCTTCAAATACGCGGATGAATTCTCCACCGATGATCTTTCTCTTTGCTTCAGGGTCTTCCACTCCTTCGAGAAGTCCGAGGAAACGGTCTGTTGCATCAACGTAAATGAGGTTGGCGGAGAGCTGGTTGCGGAAGACTTCAATTACATTTTCCGACTCACCTTTACGCATCAGACCATGGTTCACGTGAACACATACAAGGTTGTCGCCGATGGCCTTGAGAAGCAGTGCTGCAACAACAGAACTGTCTACACCGCCAGAAAGGGCGAGAAGAACCTTTTTGTCTCCAACCTGCTTGCGGACAAGTTCTACCTGGTCAGCAACGAAATTCTTCATGTTCCAGTTGGCTTCAGCTTTGCAGGTCTCGAATACGAATCCCTTTACAGCAACTTTGATGGCTTCCTCATCATTTGTGAATTCGGGAAGCTTTACCTCGCAAAGGGCTTTGTCGTGTCCGGCTGCCATGACAGGAAAACCGGATTCGTAGATTTCCGGAAGTACGTCGATTGCAGCTCCGTCAATGACATTGTTAGGACCACCGTTTATGATGATACCTTTTACATTGGGAAGTGCCTTGAGCTCGGCAGCAGTAATGTCGTGCGGGTATATTTCACTGTATACACCCAATGCGCGGATTGCCCTGGCTACCACGGTGTTTTCATGGCTTCCAAGGTCAAGAATTACAATCATGTCCTGTTTCATATTGTTCGTGTTGTATTGTTGTCAGAATTAAGCCGCAAAAATAGAAAAAGTGTTTTAAATATTTTACAAAAATATCTAATTTTGCAAATCTTTTTTGACCGGTATGGCCGGTCATATGGCTTTATGCTTTCAAATGATTAATTGTTAGGTAATTATGCAGGAAATCAGAAATATTGCGATCATCGCCCATGTGGACCATGGAAAGACTACATTGGTTGACAGGATGATTTATCAGGCACGTCAGGCACGTGAGCAGGAAAAGCTTGGAGAACTTATCCTTGATAATAATGATCTTGAAAGGGAGAGAGGTATCACGATTCTGGCCAAGAATGTTTCTGTTGTATATAAGGGAGTGAAGATTAATGTGATAGATACTCCTGGCCATAGTGATTTCGGTGGAGAGGTAGAGCGTGTCCTCAATATGGCTGATGGAGTGATCCTGCTTGTTGACGCTTTTGAAGGATGTATGCCACAGACAAGGTTCGTTCTTCAGAAGGCCATCGAAATGGGTAAGAAACCGGTCCTCGTAATCAATAAGGTAGATAAACTGAATTGCCGTCCTGATGAGGTACAGGAAGAAGTATTCGATCTGATGTTTTCTCTCGGAGCTACTGAGGATCAGCTCGATTTCCGTACAGTCTATGGCAGTGCAAAGCAGGGATGGATGTCACATGATTGGAAGCAGCCGACTAATGATATAACAGCCCTTCTTGATACGATTCTTGAAGTGATTCCAGCTCCTGAGATCGTTGAGGGAACGCCTCAGATGCTGATTTCTTCCCTCGAATACTCGCCTTATGTAGGTCGTATTGCGGTTGGAAGGGTAACAAGGGGACTGCTTAAGGCAGGAATGAATATAACTCTATGCAAGCGGTATGATATTCAGCAGAAGCAGAAGATCAAGGAACTTATGATCTTTGACGGTCTCGGAAAATCCAAGGTGGAAACAGTGGAGTGCGGAGACATCTGTGCTGTGGTAGGACTTGAGGGATTTGAAATCGGAGACACGGTTGCAGATTTTGAAAATCCGGAAGCATTGCCACCTATCGAGGTAGATGAGCCGACCATGAGCATGTTGTTCTGCATCAACAATTCCCCTTTCTTCGGACGGGAGGGTAAGTTTGTCACATCAAGGCATCTTAAGGAGCGTCTGGAAAAGGAGCTTGAGAAAAATCTTGCCCTTAGGGTGAAGCCGGGCCCTAATGCGGATTCTTTCATCGTGTATGGACGAGGTGTCCTTCATCTGTCTGTTCTTATCGAGACAATGCGTAGGGAGGGATTTGAACTCCAGGTCGGACAGCCTAAGGTCCTTGACAAGGTTATCGGCGGACAGAGATGCGAGCCTATAGAAATGCTGACCATTGACCTTCCTGAAGAGTTCGTGGGAAAGGCTATCGAGATGGTGACCAGGAGAAAAGGTGCTCTGATCCAGATGGAAGGCAGGGGAGACAGGACTCATCTTGAGTTTGATATACCTTCACGCGGTCTCATGGGTCTGAGGAGCAACCTGCTCACGGCTACTCAGGGAGAGGCTGTGGTTGCACATCGTCTCAAGGGATATGAACCGTATAAAGGTGATATCGAACGTAGGACGAATGGTTCTCTTGTGTCTCTGGAGACAGGCCTGTCTGTTGCCTATTCAATGGATAAGCTTCAGGATAGAGGACGCTTCTTCATTGAGCCGGGCGTGGATATATATGAAGGTCAGGTGGTAGGAGAACATACCCGTGACAGGGATCTTAATATAAATATCTGCAAGACCAAGAAACTGACCAATATGCGAGCTTCCGGAAGTGATGATAAGGTCATGCTTCCTCCACCGGTTGTTTTCTCCCTTGAAGAAGCTCTTGAATACATCCAGGAGGATGAACTTGTTGAGGTTACACCTAAGTCTATGAGACTCAGGAAGATAATTCTCAATGAGCTTGAAAGGAAGAGAAAAAACAATGATTTGGATTGATAATCAAAAAGTTTTTGTTAACTTTGCGGGCTCAAATCTGTTTACGGGTCAGTATGAATGAAAGATTTATCATACCTTTAAATGGATTGGCTGCCGGAGAGAATCTGTTTTTCTGGAAGGCAGGCAAAGAGTTCTTCGATAGTTTTGAAAACTCGGAAATCCTTGATGCACATCTGGATGCAGATGTGAGAGTCGAGAAATCAGGCCGCTACATCGGAGTAGATTGTGATGTAACGGGGGCGGTTGTGGTAGAGTGTGACAGGTGTCTTGATGAGCTTGATATGCCGGTTGATGTTGAGATACGTCTCAGTGTCAAATATGGCAGCGAGGACAGTTCGGAGGAGCAGTCAAGTGATCGGGAGATAGTCTTTATCCCTGAAACTGATGCGGAACTTGACATGAGTCAGATAATATATGATTATGTCTGTCTCTCTCTTCCGATGCAGAGAGTTCATCCTGAAGGATCATGCAATCCTGAGGCGATGAAGTATTTCTGCTCTCCTGTAGGATGCGATGAGGGAGCGGAGAAGTGTGACAGCAATCCCTTCTCAGCCTTGAAAGATATGTTCAAGTAACCTGCGAAGAAACTCTTTTATTTGATTATTAATAATTTAAAAATATAAAACCATGGCACATCCAAAACACAAGGTCTCTAAGCAGAGACGTGACAAAAGAAGAACACACGACGTGGCTGTAGTTCCAACACTTGCTACATGTTCAAACTGCGGAGCAACTATCATGTTCCACAGAGTATGTCCTGAGTGCGGCTACTATAGAGGCCGTCAGATCATCGAGAAGAAGGCTGAGTAATCAGTTTTCTTACTTGGCCCTGTAGTTCAACGGATAGAATGGAAGTTTCCTAAACTTTAGATAGCAGTTCGATTCTGCTCGGGGCTACAAACTCGCAAATCGCTTAGCAGTGGTTTGCGAGTTTTGTTTTTTGGGGGATTCTTTGGATATTCTCGTAAATGCATTATATTTGTACATTATAATGTACATAAATTTACATACTTTATGGTTATTATCAGTTCTGCGGAGTTACGCAATAATATGAAGAAGTATCTGGATATTGCCAAAAATGAAAAAGTTGTGATCCAGAGAGGTAGGAATGAGACATTTGTTCTCGTTGCACAGAATACTGCGGCGGAAGAAGATTTGAATCGTGCAATTACTGTGGATGATGTCCTTGCTCGGGTGCGTGAGGGGTTGAATGAGATGTTTGAGCGCAAGGAGGGCCACAATATAGCATGAAAAAAGTTTTGTTTCTACCTGAGGTAGTTGACCAGTTTCTTGAAGTTGCAGAAGTCTTGTATCAGAAAGGGTATTTGGGATTTAAGGAGGTGGCGATTGAGTATTCTGAACGATTATTCAGAGATATTCAGACAAATTTGCCGTTGAAGGTAAAGAAGGATGCTCCGTCTTATTTCAAGCGATATGGAAATGATTTGTTTTATTCATCATTTTCCGCAAATAAGCATACCACTTGGTATGTATTCTATAGTATTCATGAACAAGATGGACAGATTGTCTTTCTGGTCAGATATTTAGGAAATAATCACGTAATTGCCCATCATCTGGTAGAAGACTTGGACTGATGTAATTGCATCTATGCAACACTATAAGCAGATACCGTTCTGCTCCCAATATTCAATGAATTTCAGGAGCTTACAGTAATCGGCATAAAAGTTCGATTCTGCTCGGGGCTACAAAGGAGCCTGACTTTTCAGTCAGGCTCCTTTTGTGTTGTCAAATCTGAGTATAATTGCTATATTTGCATGTTAACATGTAGACGTAATAACAACTAATAAATGAATGATTATGAAAAGAGTAATTGCAACTCCTGATGCACCCAAGGCAGTGGGACCATATTCACAGGCTATTGAAGTAAACGGAACACTTTATATTTCCGGACAGATTCCGGTCAACCCAGCTGACGGAAAGGTGCAGGACGATATCGTGGCTGCTGCTCATCAATCACTTAAGAATATCGGAGCCATTCTTAAGGAAGCGGGAATGACTTATGATAATGTGGTCAAGACTACTGTCCTGCTTGCTGATATAGCAGACTTCAAGGCTGTGAATGAGGTGTATGCTGAGTATTTTACCGGAGACAAGCCGGCAAGAGCCTGCTATCAGGCAGCTGCCCTTCCGCTTGGTGTGAAGGTTGAGATTGAGGCGATTGCGGTGAAATAAATGAACAGAAAGACAATCATAATCTGTTTGATAGCCATTGCAGTGATGATTTTAGGAATCGGTGTTGCAGTGGCAATCTTATACTCTGGAACCGGACAGACCTTTGGCGGAAGAAAGTCAGTAAGGAGTTCTTCCTCTGAAGTGCTTCTGCGTGCAATTCCATCTGATGCAGCATTGGTAGCCTGCGTTTCGGATGCAGGAGATGTATTCGAGGTTGAACTTCAGGAAAGAATGGCTGTTTCTTTGCATTATGCCGGAAACCTGTCTTCATTGTATGTTTTTGATGCCGGCCAGGCAGGAGCGTCCTCCGATGCATATGTGAAGATGCTCATCCAGGCGGCAAAGGAGAAAGGCCTCAAGACAGAATGTATCGAACGTTTTTCTCACTGTCTTGTTCTTGCTTCTGCGTCTGAGTCCCTGATTGCATCTTCAGTAAGACATATGGATAAGGAGGTTTCCATCCTCGATGCGGAAGGCTTCATGGAATCTCTGGGTAACGTTTCAGCAAGAGATTATGTGTTGGTTAATTGCAGGCAGTCCTCTCATCTGGCAGGAGCATTGATGAACAAGAGGTTTTTATCATATTCTTCTTTCTTTGCAGACCTGACGGATTGGGCTTCTTTTGAAATAGAGTCGAAGGTGGGTGAATATGTGAGGTTTGACGGTAAGATAGACTATGACAGGTCTGCGTCAAATTTCATGAATGTCTTTGCTTCGGCCTCTTCCGGCAAGAGCGAGATGGCTGATGTTCTTCCTTCGGTAACGTGTTTTGCCATGTCTTTCCCTTCCGGCAGCTATGAATCTTATATTGAATCATATGATCTTTATCTGGCATCCTGCCGAAAGCAGAGTATGGCGGAAAACATAAAGGCCGGCCTGAAGTCACAGACAGGCATGGATCCGGATGACTATCTTAAAGTTTTTGATGTCAAGGAAGTTGCCACAGCTTCTTTCCGTATGGGAGGAAGCATTGAGAGAGTCAATCTCATCCGTATAGGCAATAGAGGGTTTAAGGCTTTAATCGGCAGTGAAAAGGCTGACAAAGACCAGAATGTGACAGTAAGACCTTTCAGGTATGGCTCTTTCCTGGCTTCTGTTTTCGGAGATGTCTTCAGTCTGGAGGATGAGACATCTTTCGTTTTCATCAATGGCTGGGTCATTTCCGGAAGCGAGATGGCCGTAAGTGGATATGTGGACGGACATATATTGGATTATACTCTGAATGAATATCTTGGGGATTCGGGTATGGAGCGTATGATGTCCTCGTCATCTTCGTTGCTTGCGTATATGTCTCTTTCCGGTCTTGATGCGCTTCCTTCATCGGTGTTTGCGAAGCGTGTTTCTTCGATTCTGAAGAAATACAGTTCATCTTGTGACCATATCCCATCGGTTCTTACTATAAGGAATGAGGGAAAATGTGCTGAACTGAAGGTGGAAATGGCTAGTGCCCATATGCATAAGTCCAGTGCGTCTGCATCAGGTCAGGACAATACTGTTGTTGTTCCGGAGGGGCCTTTCCGAGTAAAGAATTCCGGCACAGGAAAGATGAATATCTTCTGCCAGAACAAGGAGATGTCCCTCTGTCTTCAGGAAGAGGACGGAACCGAACTATGGAATGTACCTTTTGATGAGCCTCTTTGTGGCCGTGCCACGACAATCGATAATTTCGCAAACGGCAAGCTGCAGATCATTTTCGCGGCCGGAACGAAGATCCATCTGATAGACAGATTGGGACGTTTTGTCAAAGGATTTCCGATAGACCTGATGCGTAAAGTAAGATTGGGACCTGATGTGTATGACTTCAATGGTGCGAGGAAATATAATGTCATGGTTCTTCACGATGACAATACAATAGATATGTATAATCTCAAGGGACAGAAGCCAGCGTCTTGGAAGTCAATCACCTCAGCAGATGTGATAAAGACTCTTCCAGAACGTATTGTTGTCGGAGGCAGTTCCTTCTGGGTTGTACGGACATCCCTTCAGACCCTTATATTCCCTTTCTATGGCGGTGAACCTCTCACTGTATTTGAGCAGGGAGAGATGATTAGGCCGGATAGCAGGATCACGGTCTTGGACGGAATGTCGGTAAGTGCGGAATGTTATGATGGAAAGGTCCGCACCATCAAATTGAAATGAATTGAAAATGTACTTTAACTTAATGAATTATGGAATTTAGATCAGTTAACAAACTTTATCAGGAGGCCTTCAGGAAGTATTGGGACAGGCCAGCCATTTCCAATTACCAGGGTGTCACCCTCCATTACAGGGATGTGGCACGCAGGATTGAGAAAATGCATATAATGTTTGAGGAGTGTGGACTTCAGAAAGGAGATAAGGTTGCGATCTGTTCAAGGAATCAGGCAAATTGGGCTGTTGCCTTTCTTTCGGCAATGACTTATGGTGCAGTTCCTGTACCACTTCTTCATGAATTCAAATCCAGCAATATACACCATCTGGTAAATCATTCTGAAGCCAAGATACTTTTTGTGGATGATGTTATCTGGGAAGGACTTACTGAGACTGAGATGCCTGAACTTCATGCTATCATTCACGTCAATACGTTCAAGCTCCTGTATGCCTCTGAGGAAAAGATCGTCGAAGCAAGAGAACATCTTAATGAACTCTTCGGTAGAAAGTATCCGATGTCATTCACACCGGATTCAATAAACTATTATGAGGATTCTGCAGAAGAACTGGCAGTCATTAATTACACATCTGGCACTTCAGGATTTTCTAAGGGAGTTATGATACCGTATAGGGCGATACTTTCGAACCTTCAGTTTGCAGAAAAGGTGCTTCCAGGCCTCGACTGTACGAAGAGCGTAGTCTCAATGCTGCCGTCTGCTCATATGTATGGTCTGATGTTCGAACTTCTTTATGAACTCAGTGTCGGTGCCCATGTCCATTTCCTCTCAAGAGTTCCTAGCCCTAAGATCATCATGCAGGCGATGGCTGAAGTGAAGCCATACGTAGTGATTGCGGTTCCTCTTGTGATCGAGAAGATATACAAGAGCAAGGTGAAACCGGTGCTTGAGAAGGAAGGAATCCGTTTCCTTATGAAGCTCCCTGTGCTTAATCAGGTGGTGATGAATAAGATACGTGCAGAGCTTGTGAATGCATTCGGAGGTGAGTTCTATGAAGTGATCATTGGTGGTGCAGCATTCAACAAGGAAGTTGAAGCATTCTTCAAGAAAATCAACTTCCCGTTCACAGTGGGTTATGGAATGACGGAGTGTGCCCCTATTATCTCGTATGATGACTGGTCTGTAGAAAAGCTTTATTCTTGCGGTAAGGCAGCACCTAATATGGAGATAAGGATTGATTCCGATTCTCCTCAGACTGTTCCAGGTGAGATTCTGATCAAGGGTGATAACGTTTTCCTCGGATATTATAAGAATGAGGATGCAACCAGAGGAGTCTTTACCGATGACGGATGGTTCCGTACCGGTGATATGGGTATTCTTGATGCTGATGGTTCACTCTTCATCAAGGGACGTTCGAAATGTATGATTCTTGGACCAAGCGGTCAGAATATATATCCTGAGGAGGTAGAGACTGTCCTGAACAGTCAGCCTTACGTCGTAGATTCTCTTGTTGTCGAGGAGGATGGTGGTCTGACTGCATTGATTTATCCGGACTTCCAGCAGGGAGCGAGGGATGGAATGAATCAGGATGCATTCGTAAGGTTCATAGAGGGTATGCTTCCTGAGCTCAATAAGGAACTTCCTAACTATGCCCGTCTCAAGAAGATCAAGGTGATGTCGGAGGATTTTGAAAGAACTCCGAAGAAGAGCATAAAGAGGTATCTCTATCAGAGATCATAATTTTTATCATAATGAAGAAATTCGACCATAGTTACATAGAGATGGCGGGGGTCTGGGCGCAGAACTCCTATTGCAAGCGTCGCCAGGTCGGTGCCCTGCTTGTCAAGGACAGAATGATAATTTCTGACGGGTATAACGGTACTCCTTCCGGATTTGAGAATATATGTGAGGATGAAAACGGGGTTACAAAACCTTATGTCCTTCATGCAGAGGCAAATGCCATCACCAAGGTTGCCAAATCAGGTAACAGCAGCAAGGATGCAACTCTTTATGTGACTGCTGCCCCATGTATGGAGTGTGCCAAACTTATCATCCAGGCCGGTATACGACGTGTGGTTTATCGTGACGCCTATCGTCTTACAGACGGCATAGACCTTCTGAGGGTTGCTGGAATTGAAGTTGAACAGGTCGATTAATCTTGGTATGTTGAAAAGAAACACAACTTATATTACGGCACTCCTTGGTGTAATCCTGGGAGTGCTTCTGACTTTACTGGTTGTCAAGGTCGTTTCATCGGAAAGGAAGTTCGATGGGGATTACAACAGGTGGCGTAAGCTGAATCTCATACTCCAGGAGGTACAGGCAAATTATGTGGATACCATAGATATGGCTGCTATGACAGATGCTGCCGTGGCAGCTGCATTGGCCAAACTGGATCCTCATTCGGTATATCTTCCTCCAGTTGAACTTACGGAATCGGAGTCTGAACTTTCCGGAAACTTTGAGGGTATCGGAATCACTTTCAATGTTCCGAATGACACTGCTATCGTTCTTAATCCCGTACCGGGCGGACCTTCGGAAAAGGCCGGCTTGCGTCAGGGGGACAGGATAGTGAAGGTGAATGAGAGGAGTGTCGCAGGTGTGAAGATGCCCCAGGACAGCATGGTACGCCTGATGAAGGGCCCTAAAGGGACAAAAGTCAAGATCACGGTAAGCCGTGACGGTGTACTTATTCCTTTTGACATCACCAGAGACAAGATTCCAGTTAATTCAATCGATGCCGCCTTTATGATTGATGAGACGACAGGCTATGTGAAACTATCCAAATTCACCAGAACCACTTATAAGGAGTTCAAGGAGGCCACTCAAAAACTTCTGGATGCAGGAATGCAGCATCTCCTCTTTGACTTGAGAAACAATTCGGGCGGCTATTTCGATCAGTCCCTTCTTCTGGCGAACGAGTTCCTTGAGAACGGTGATCAGATTGTATATATGGAGGGCTTGCACAGGCCACGTCAGGAATATGATGCCGACGGCCGCGGAAGTCTTAAGGATGTCAGGCTGTCTGTGCTCATCGATGAAGGTTCTGCGTCCTCAAGTGAAATATTCTCAGGTGCTGTTCAGGACAATGACAGAGGTGTTATCTATGGCCGCAGGTCTTTTGGTAAGGGCCTTGTTCAGGAACCGATCAACTTCACTGACGGGTCCGGACTGCGTCTGACTGTTGCACGTTTCCACACACCATCCGGTCGTTGTATTCAGAAACCTTATGACAAGGACTATGCGTATGACATATATGAAAGATATGTCCACGGAGAAATGACTTCTGCTGATAGCATGAAGATTGACACGACATCTGTTTATTATACTGTCAAGGGACGTCGAGTGTATGGAGGTGGAGGCATTGTCCCTGATGTATTTGTCCCTATGGATACCACAAAAGCGACCTCTTTCTATATCAAGTGCAACAAGAAGGCAACTACTGTGAGATTTGCATCCGCAATGTTTGACAAATATCGCAGTTCACTTTCACAAATCTCTGATTTCAGAAGCCTGTGCACTTATCTGGGAAGTCTTGATCTGGAACGGCAGTTCCTGGAATACGCTGAAAAGACAGATGGAATAAAGCCTGGTCCCGGGGAGTGGGAAAAGTCGAAGGAGTATATGATGCCTCAGATTCTGGGTCTTACCGGACGTTACTCGAAGCTTGAAGAAGAAGCCTTCCATAGATTCTATCTTCCGATCGATGATGTGATTCAGGCTGTCCTGGCTGATAAGAAATCTTCCTCTACTGTGCTATAAACCGGTAGAGGATTTCTCCTTTCTGATTTGATGGAGCCGTCTGTGATGCAGAAAAACGGGAAAGACGGGCTGCTCTGACGGCAAAGTCACGCAGACATTTATCATCAGCTGAAATCTCATCCATGACTTTTGCAGCCACTACTGCTCCTGCGTTATTGACGGTGATGATTACAGTCACATCTCCTGCTCCGTAGCAGCGGTATGCTGGAATCTTCAGATGACTCGCCTTCCTTCCGTCCAATGTGTACGATACTACGGATGGACCGCTGTAAGCTTTGCCTTTATTGTCGGTTTTCTTCTGATGCTGCATCTCTACGGTTTCATCCCTTGCATCCTCCTCGATACCGTCCTTCTGCCCGTTCTTGAGCTCTTTTGCGAGGCGTTCTGCATCTTTGTATAACTGATCGGCATCAGTACCGCGGTCATCTTTCAGTGTGCTTCCTGCATCGACAGCGATATTCCTTATCTGGGACCCTGATACCTGTGCAGCAGCAATCAGTTCGTCCAGCTTCTTGCTTATGTCTTCCTTGAATGCGACTTCCTTCTGCTTCTTTTCTATTTCTTCCTGTTTAGAGAAGTCCAGAACGAAGCTTTCTTCACGCCTTATATTTGAATCGATCTGGTATGCGAGTAAGACAATTATCACCGTGAGATGAAATATCACGGTGAGATATAGACCGGCACGGTCTTCTTTATTTTTGAATGGTCTGCTCACTTCTTACATTCAGCAAGAGATTTCTCGATAGTGGCTGAAATGACGTCGATAGCTACCTTATTATGTCCACCCTGAGGGATGATCATGTCTGCATATCTCTTGCTTGGCTCAATGAACTGAAGATACATTGGCTTGACGGTCTTTGAGTACCTTTCGATTACCCAGTCCACAGTCTTGCCTCTTTCAAGGATGTCTCGTGACATCACTCTCATGAGCCTGTCATCATCGTCTGCATCTACAAATAGTTTGATATCCAGCTGTTCGCGGAGTTTCGAACATGTGAATATCAGAATCCCTTCGACAATTATGACGTCGGCAGGTCTGACTTTTACAGTCTCTTCCTGCGATCTTGAGCATGTTATATAGGAATATACAGGCTGCTCAATGCTCTTACCCTCCTTAAGGTCCTTAAGCTGTTCGCAGAGAAACTCAAAGTCGATTGAATCAGGATGATCGAAGTTATGGTCTCTTTTTTCCTGTGCAGTGCAGTGACTAAGGTCTTTGTAGTAGGCATCCTGAGGGATGACTACTACATTTTCCTTAAGTTGTTCTGTTATTGCTTTTACGACTGTTGTCTTTCCGGAACCAGATCCTCCGGCAATTCCTATGATCAGCATCTTATGTATTTTAATATTCTGCGTTCTTTGGAGTACGTGGGAATGGGATCACATCTCTGATATTGCTCATTCCTGTCACGAAGAGAAGGAGTCTCTCGAATCCAAGGCCAAATCCGCTATGCGGTGCAGAACCGAAACGCCTTGTGTCGAGGTACCATTCAAGACCCTTACGACTCATGCCTGTCTCTTCGATACGTGCTTCAAGTTTCTGAAGAGAAGCCTCACGCTCAGAGCCGCCGATGATTTCTCCGATCTTAGGGAAGAGTACGTCCATGGCTCTGACAGTCTTTCCGTCTTCGTTCTGCTTCATATAGAATGCCTTGATATCCTTAGGATAGTCTGTGAGAATAACAGGCTTCTTGAAGTGTTTCTCTACAAGGTATCTTTCATGCTCGCTCTGAAGGTCTGTACCCCAGCTTACAGGGTATTCCCATTCCATGCCTGATTCTTCGAGAATCTTGACACCCTCAGTATAGGTAAGTCGTACGAACTCTGTGTCGGCAACACCTTCAAGACGCTCGATCAGTTCGTTGTCATATCTGTCATTAAGGAACTGGATGTCGTCGCGGCAGTTGTCCAATGCATATTTTACGAGATATTTGATGAACTCTTCCGCAAGGTCCATATTGTCCTTGATGTCGTAGAATGCCATTTCCGGCTCGATCATCCAGAACTCTGCAAGGTGGCGTGGAGTGTTTGAGTTTTCAGCACGGAATGTCGGTCCGAAAGTGTATATTTCACCGAGGGCCATAGCTCCGAGCTCTCCTTCAAGCTGTCCGCTCACTGTGAGGCTTGTCTCTTTTCCAAAGAAGTCCTTGGTGTAGTCAATACCGCCTTTCTTGTTACGTGGCAGGTTGTCCATGTCAAGAGTGGTTACGCGGAACATCTGTCCGGCTCCTTCGCAGTCTGATGCTGTGATAAGTGGAGTATGAACATATACGAATCCCTTCTCATTGAAGAACTGATGGATGGCATAAGCCATCTTGCTTCTTACACGATAGATCGCTCCGAATGTATTTGTTCTTGGACGCAGGTGAGCCACTGTCCTGAGGAATTCAAATGAAGTATCCTTTTTCTGAAGAGGATATTTCATAGGATCACATTCACCGTATACTTCAATCTCAGATGCCTGGATCTCAGTTGCCTGTCCGCCTCCCATGGATTCTACAAGCATTCCTTTGACTGCGATGCATGCACCGGTAGTTATCTTTGCCAGAACAGACTCGTTCTCTGGGGTCTTGTCTACTACTATCTGTATATTATTGATGGTAGAACCGTCATTAAGTGCAATGAATGCCACGTTCTTGTTTCCTCTTTTAGTCCTTACCCATCCTTTGGCAAGTACTTCCTTTCCTGCTTCACTAACCAGCAGGTCCTTAATCTTGGTTCTGATAACTGTTTCCATTATATCTAATCTAGTGATTTTACAAACTTTGCAAAGATAACTTTTTATGCTTATTCTGCCAATATTTTGACTTTGAATTCGGTGTTATCAATTCTTCCCTTGAAGTTTTCTGCACCTTTGCCGATGGCATACACCGGAACATTTTCACCAGTGTGATTCGAAGATGTCCATCCGATAAATGCCCTTTGATTCAGAGCCTCATTCTCTTCATAGTTCAATGTATTGCATTCTCCCGCTGCGGTCCATGCAGAATCCAGAATTCTCCAGTCGATCCTGTCATCTTTCCATTCTCTTCCATATCCCATAGTCGGACCACCGGTTGCGTGGTCTGCAGTGACGATTATGAGGGTTTCGTCAGGATGTTTCAGATAGAATTCATACGCTTTAGCTACAGCTTCATCAAACTCCATGATCATTGATATCATGGGCATTGTCTTGTTCATGTGTGCAGCCCAATCAATTGCACCACCTTCACACATGATGAAGAACGGGTCCTTGCTTCCGATGTTTTCCAGGCAGCATTCGAGCATTGTTGAGAGACAGATTTCATTTTCAGGCTTTTTTTCTCCTGCTATATAGTCTCCTGCGTTCTTTCCTTTGTTGTATTCCTGGCATAGGATGACCTTATCCTTGCCTTTCCCCTCCTGCTCATATTCTTCCATCCCGAAACATACGGAATATCCCTTGCTCTCGAGATATTCTTCTGCACCTGTCTCTTTGTCATCCTTACCGAAATAATTTATGAATCCGGAGCCAGCCATGAATTCGAACCCTGTTTCTGGTATGCTTTTCATGATAGGGTAGTACGCATATCTGCTGGTGGAATGAGCATAGAATGCACTTGGAGTAGCATGGTTGATAGGGACAGAACTTATGATACCGATGTTATAGCCGTCTTTTTTCAGATCTACAGCAACACTTTCTATAGGATTGCCTTTCGAGTCCACTCCCAGGTATGTGTTGTTTGTCTTTTCTCCACAGGCTATAGCTGTTCCTGCAGCTGCTGAGCAGGTAATCTCTCTGTCAGCGGAATACGTTGAGGCCGTTGCTGAGTATGGAAAGCGTGTAAATGTCAGCTGTTCTCCGCCCCTTTTGCCTTTCTTGTATGAAAGGTACGATTCTGTCATGCTGACGTGACTTTCTCCCATTCCGTCACCGATAAACAGGAATATATACTTTGCCTTTTCCTTTTTCTGGGGCAGATTATTCATGAATCCACCGATCACAAGTCCTAGAAGAGTTGCACCTGCGATGATCTGTGCCCAAACCAATAGTTTTCTTTTCATTGTATGTTGATGTTTTACCAGGTGCAAAGTTACAAAAAAAGAAACTGACATCTTAGTCTCAGGACTAGTCTGTCAGTTTCTTTCTGATATTTAGAGCAGATTATTCTGCTGTCTTTCTTGCTGAGTACATGATCTTAAGTGCCGAGCAACGACGAAGCTCCTGCTTAACGTCTGTCACGATACCCATACGGGTATTCTCGTCTGCTCTGATTGCTACTGTCATGAACTGTCTGTCAGCCTCACTCATCGCGTCACGCTCTGCAGCGATAAAGTCACGGATTTCATCCACAGTCTTGAAAGAGTCGTTGAGCTGGATACGTGAATCATTACCATACTGGTTCTGCAAGTGTCTTACAGGGGATCCGATGTTGATGTATGAAGTCAAGTCCTTTCTTTCAAGTTTTGCAACCTCAGTTGCTTCTGGAAGCTTTACCACAACCTTGTTCTCTGTTTCACGCATGGTGGTTGTCACCATAAAGAAGAACAACAACATGAACACGATATCAGAGAGTGAACCTGATGAAGGCTGTGGCACTTCTCTTTTACCTTTATTTTTAAATTTTGACATAATGTTATACTCCTTTATTTTTTAGAGACATCCTTAGGTTCTGCCTCAGAAATGTTCTGAGGAACGGCCTTTCTTACGATAGTCTGTTTATCTTCGTCCAGATTAGCGTAAAGCTTGCCGTAGTTGACCATTGACCATTCATCACGTAGTTCATTGATAGCCTTTACAAGCTCGTTCTGAACTGCGATATATGCCTGGTAGCTGGTACCACGGTCGTTCTGGAGTGAGATAACGCCCTTTGAAACCATGCATGGACCATATCCTTCGATTTCGATCTCTGATTTTTCAGGAAGATCAGGATTGTTTGCAGGGTTTGTGAGGAATTCCTTGATCTTATCTTTCAATTGGCTGACATGTATTGGCTCAGTACCAGCAAGAAGTCTGTCGGCTGAGTTTATCTTCACAACGATGATGTTGCGACGATTGACTTTCTGGTCTTCCACTTTCTGATTCTTGTCAGGCATAGGTGGCAGACGACGCTGCAGACCCATATCCTGATTCATTGTAGTGGTCATCAGGAAGTAGCAGAGCAAGAGGAAAGCGATATCCGCCGTCGAACTTGAGTTGATTTCTGGTGTTTTTCTTGCCATGGTATCAGTTATTTACGTATTGCGGAAACAACCCATGCTACGATAAGTGATGCAAGAGTGGCTCCACAGAGGAGATAAGTAAGATTCAGAATTGTATCTGTCAGTTTGAGTGTCTGGTCTGACACTGGCTCGCCGAGGTATCCTACGGCAGGAGTTCCTGGTGCAAGAACATATGCCACTGCGATAACCGCTGCAATCACGACGCAACCTAATCCGAGCTTCAGGAGAGATTTCGGATTATTGATGCCGCCAATCACTGCGACTCCAAGCAGAACTGCGAGGAGAGCGATTCCCACAAATGCATAGGCACAGTAGAGCATGTTGTCAACGGGAGCATTACCGTTTGACTCAAATCCTACGATGAATCCGTAGAAACTGAGGACTGCACCCACGACGAACAGAGCTACAAGAACCCATTTGATTATTTTATCGTATTTCATCTTGTAGGATCGATTATTTGTTTTCCTGATACTTAACGAGGATGTCCATCAATGAGATAGAAGCATCTTCCATTTCAATCGTAAGAGATTCAACCTGTGAAAGAATGTAGTTGAAGAAGATCTGAAGGATAACGGCAACGATCAAACCACCCACTGTAGTGATCAAAGCGACCTTCATACCACCTGCAACAACGTTAGGCGACATGTCACCTGCAACCTGGATAGCGTCGAATGCCTGGATCATACCGATAACGGTTCCCAAGAATCCGAGTGAAGGAGCGATAGCGATGAAGAGAGAAATCCATGAAAGGTTCTGCTCCATCTTGCTTGCCTCAACGCCACCGTAAGAAACAACAGATTTCTCAACTTCTTCAAGGCTCTGACCGTCAGCAAGGCGGATGAGTGCCTGAGCGAAGATTGATGCAACAGGACCGCGAGTCTTTACGCATACTTCCTTAGCTGCTTCTACACCACCGTTTGCAAGAGCTGCTTCAACGTTAGCAAGAAGCTTCTTTGTGTTTGTCTTTGAGAATCCAAGATAGAGGATACGCTCGATACAAAGAGCAAGACCGAGGATAAGGCAGGCAATAACGAGGGCCATGAAGCCAGCACCACCTTCAATGAATTTTGTCTTGAGAGCCTGGTGCATAGGAACTTCCTCAGGTCCGTCAAGTGTCTCAGTTGCCTCAGTAACCATTTCAGTTGCTGCGGGTTCAGCTGCCTGCTCGTCCTGAGCTGCTGCATTCTGTGCAGAAAAGGCCATAACGCCCATTACTGCCAAAAACATGAAAAATTTTTTCATAATTGTTTTTGTGTGTTTAATTAATTAAAGTTATTGATATTGTTTCTGTTAATATTCGATTTCTTACAGAAATGGGCATAACCTACCCAAAATCCGGTGCAATTTAGCAAATAATTTTCAATCAGCAATAATTTATTTCGATATTTCGCCGCGTAGGTCCAGGTCAAGATACTTTCTTACTTCTTCAATGTCTGGAAACTGTCCGAGCAGGTAGAATAACTTAGCCAGGGCACTTTCGGTGGTGCTGTCATATCCGTTCGTGACGCCAGCTGTCTTCAGGCTTTTTCCGGTTGCATAGATGTCCATGTTCACCCCTCCTGCCCTGCATTGGGTGACATTGAGAAGAATCTTGCCCATTTCGGCAGCATCTCGAACCAGAGAAAGGAACCATTCTTTTGACGGTGCGTTTCCTGAACCGTATGTTTCGATTATTACAGCCTTGGTTTCTTTTCCGCAGAGGATGTCACTCACTGTCTGAGGTGTAATTCCCGGGTGAAGTTTGAGGATTGATACACGTGTGTCGAGTGTCTTGTGGAATATCGGCTTCTGATTCCAGTCCGATGGTTTTCTGATGATGCCGGTATTGTATCTTATGTTGATGCCGGCTTCGGCCAAAGGGGGATAGTTCTCGCTTCTGAAAGCCCTGAAGTTGTCGGAGTTGACCTTGGATGCCCTGTTTCCTCTCATGAGTATGTTGTCGAAACATATGCAGACTTCCGGGACAACCGCATGGCCCTGACTGTCCTTGGCTGCAGCAATCTCAACGGCAGAAATCAGGTTCTCCTTACCGTCTGTACGTGGAGTGCCTATCGGGAGCTGGCTTCCGGTGAATATGACAGGTTTGGTCTGGCCTTCAATCATGAAGCTGAGAGCGGATGCAGAATAGGCCATAGTGTCGGTTCCGTGAAGGATGACGAATCCGTCGTATTCGTCGTATTTATCTTCTATCACTTCTGCCATTCTGACCCAATGTGACGGCTCTATGTCCGAGGAGTCTATCAGCGGATTGAATGTGTAGGAATCTATTCTGTATGCGAATTTGCCCAACTCCGGTACTTCTTCCAATATCTGACTGAAGTTGAATGGCTTGAGGGTCTGTTCCTTCTGGTCGACCTTCATTCCTATTGTGCCTCCTGTGTATATCAGAAGTATGGCGGCCCTGTCTGATATGTTCATTCTGTTCATATATTGAAGATTTTTATGGCGTTGGCAGTAGTGACTTCTGCGATCTCTGCCATGTCTGTTTCTTTGAGTTCTGCCAGCTTTGCTGCTATGTGTGGAATGTAACTGCTTTCGTTTCTTTTGCCTCTGTATGGAACCGGGGTGAGGTAAGGCGAGTCTGTTTCCAGCACAATCCTATCCAGAGGAATCTGCTTCACGGTTTCAGCTATCGAGGCCTTCTTGTACGTAAGAACACCGCCTATGCCGATGTACCAGTCACCAAGTCTGCTTATTTCCCTGAATGTCTCGATACTGCCGCTGTAGGCATGGAATACTCCTCGTAAATTCAGACCTTTGCAGTCTTTCAAGATGTTGATTATCAGTTCTGTGGATTCCCTGGAGTGGATGATGACAGGCAGGTCCATGGAGTGGGCAAGTTCCAGCTGGGCACGGAATACTTCTTCCTGTTCTTTGACAAAATCACGGGACCAGTAGCAGTCCATGCCTATCTCGCCGATGGCGTAAATGCCTTCTTTAGCATGGGCGAAGACGGCGTCAAGTTCTTCTTTCCATCCGGGGCCGACAGAGGTTGGATGAAGACCCAGACATGGGAACAATTTGCCGGGGTGGCGTCGTGCAAGAGCGAACATTGACTCTCTTGATGTCGAGTCGATGTCAGGGAGGACGATCCTGTTGACATGGGCGGCTGATGCTCTGTCCACAGCAAGGTCTTCTTCTGCAGCGAATGCTTCGTCATAAATGTGGGAATGCGTGTCAATAAATTCCATAACCTATATGCATATCCTACAAATATACGAACAGTTTTGGATAAATCTTGAATTAACTCATCTTTTGTGACTGATGAAGCAACGCTGCAGCAGGTCCATTTCAATAAGTCCGTCGCTTTCCAGAATGCCGGCCAGTTCGGCAACCCTTCTGTAATCTGTCTTGATACTGCAGGCAAGATCTTCCAGCATGATTCCTCTGTTCTTTCGGATTGTAATCAGTATTTCAGACATCTGCACTATCCTGTCGTCCGGAAGTCTGCTGCCGTATAACGATGTAAGTTCCATGTGGGAAGCACCATTTCCGGGGAACTGTCTCTCTGGAGAAAGTCTCAGATTATTGATGAAACTGCTCATGTCGGTCAGTGCTTCAGCCTTCTTTTCCCTGATAAGCAGATTGCATCCTTGTGACATCGTATCGTCAATCCTGCCAGGAAGGGCATAAACATCCCTGTTGTAGGAAAAGGCAAGCCTGGCGGTCATCATACCACCTCCCTTTATCTTTGATTCGATTAGCAAGGTGGCTTCCGACAGTCCGGCGATTATCCGGTTGCGTCTGAGAAAATGTACCGGAAGGGCTGGAGTTCCCGGGGGATAATCTGTGATCAATGCACATCCTGGAGTGGCGGCAATCCTTTCAGCATAACTTCTGTGCCGGTAGGGATATATGTCTTCCGGGCCTGTTGCCATGACTGCAATGGTCGGCAGACCGTTCTCCAGTGCCGACCGGTGGGCACAAATGTCTGTTCCAAGTGCCAGCCCGCTTATTATGCATGGTTTTTCTTTGCATGCAGCCAGACCTGCGACAATCCTTTCGCACCACTCCTTTCCATATGGTGAAATGTCTCGTGTTCCGATTACAGAAATGGGGCGTGAGCGGTTGAATATGTCCTTATGAGGTGATACGGATCTGATATACAAGCCTATAGGAGGATCGTCGCAATCTTGCAGAAGCCTTGGGTAGTTTTCATCAGTGTAACCCAGAAAGGTTATGCCCTGCCGTTCAAGTGCGTGTAGTTCTTCCGCAGCTTCTTCTACCCTTTTCATGCATATTTCCGTTACAAATCGCGAGTGTGTGCCAAGAACCTCAGCCTTTTCCTTGTGGCTGAGTCTGAAAATCTCCTGTGCAGAACCGAGCTGGGAGATCAGGGTCAGGCCTATTTTGGGCTTGAAGCCGAAAATCCTGTTCAGGGCACAGATATATGCATTGTCTTCAATGTTCATCATGCTGCAAAATAAAACAAAACCGGCTTGAGATCCGTTGTTCTCAAACCGGTTTGATACAAGTCGACAGTGATGTTTTTCTTTTTTTGAAGATTATGTCACTTTTTTTATGACTCAATATAAAATTTTCGTCAGATAATCAGGAGTGCGTCGCCATAAGGACCGAATTTGTAGTCTTCCTTCAGAGCGGTTTCATATGCCTTCATGACATTGTCATATCCACCGAATGCGGCAACGGACATCAGCATGGTAGAGCCCGGGCGATGGAAATTGGATACGATTGCATCAGGTATGGCGAATCTGTGAGGTGGGAAAATGAACTTGTTGGTCCATCCGTCATATGCATTCACCTCGTCTGTCGTGGTTACATAAGTCTCGAGTCCTCTTATGACTGTGATGCCCACTGCAAGAACCTTATGCTTTTCTCTTTTTGTCTTGTTTATGATTTCGGCTGCTTCTTCGCTTATGATCAGTCTCTCGGAGTCCATCTTGTGTTTTGAAAGGTCCTCTACATCAACTTCTCTGAAGTGGCCGATACCCATGTGCAGAGTAATGAAGGCCTTGTTTATGTCCTTGAGGATCATTCTGTTGAATAGTTCCCTGCTGAAGTGGAGTCCGGCTGCTGGAGCTGATACAGCACCTTCATGCTTGGCGAAAATAGTCTGGAAATTCTCCTGGTCTTCAGGCGTCACTTCTTTCTTTACCCAGTCAGGAATAGGCGTCTGTCCGAGTCCGAAAAGAGTCTCCTTGAAGTCTTCGTAGCTTCCGTCATACAGGAAACGCAGGGTTCTTCCTCTGGAAGTGGTGTTGTCGATTACTTCGGCTACAAGGCTTTCATCCTCGCCGAAATATAGCTTGTTGCCTATTCTGATCTTCCTTGCAGGGTCTACTATGACATCCCAAAGTCTCTGCTCCCTGTTCAACTCCCTCAAGAGGAATACTTCTATGTCCGCACCGGTCTTTTCCTTGTTTCCGTAAAGGCGTGCAGGGAAAACCTTTGTGTCATTAAGTACAAATGTGTCCCCCTTGCCGAAATAGTTTACGATGTCCTTGAATAGTTTGTGTTCTATTTCTCCGGTCGATTTGTGAAGCACCATAAGTTTGCATTCATCCCTCCATCTTGGAGGTTCTGAAGCTATCTTGTCTGCCGGCAGATTGAATTGGAATTGTGAGAGTTTCATAATCGTTGTTTATTACCTCAAAATGCAAAATCATAATATTATACGATTATTTTCGGATTTTGTTTCATCGATATGAATAAATATGTAAAAAATAGCGATATTCCTGTCATCCCGGTCGATATCTCCAGTTGTGTATGGCGACTGAAGGAAGTCGAAACGTCTATTCCAATGACCTGAAGACTTCGCAGATCGAAGGGTAGGTGTAGAGCAGATAATCCTGAATTCCGGACCTTGGAATCCATGCTGCCTTGGAGATATCTTCCTCTGTCTGAGGCGTAAGTTCACATGGAGAAGTGTATAGCATGTCGTACCACCATGTGTGCTTGAGATGCCAGATTCCGTCACGCAGATAGCAATGGTCGGTAATGCAGATGAGGTTCTTTAATATGATGTCTTTCAGACCTGTTTCTTCCTGAACTTCTCTAAGGGCGGTAACTTCAATATGTTCGCCCGGGTCCTGGTGGCCTTTAGGCAGATCCCACATCCCGTTCCTTCTTATCATCAGAACATCTCCTCTTCTGTTTGATACCAGTCCTCCTCCTGCATTTACTTCCTTGAATTCCTTGCAGACCTTTTGATATGTGATGTCAATGTCTGAAGTCGGAATGAAAATCCTGTGAAGTGCCGGCGATACTTCCATCAGGGCAACGATAGAGTGCAGGTCAGCTGTGTCTCCGGTTTCCAGCCTTATTGCATTGGGGTCAGCCAATGCCGGGTCATTGTCTTTGCAGATACAAAGACATCTGTCTTCGATGTAGATTCTGCGGATTTGTGATTTTTCTTTGACTGAAAACATGTTGTTTCTTGGCTGAAAATGAAGATAATCTGATTTGTTTTGGTTATATTTGCACGATATGTGTCTTTTAGACTCGGTTTTGTCTGCAAATATAGGCAGATCTTGATAACTAACAAATTTAATAATATATGGAATCAGTAGAGAAAACAGTTGCCAAGTCCCTTCTGGACATCAAGGCGGTTTTGCTAAGTCCAGAGAAGCCGTTTACATGGGCTTCAGGTTGGCTGTCTCCAATTTATTGCGATAATCGCAGAATTCTTTCATATCCTCAGATACGCGAAAATGTTTGCGGCTGGATGGCGGAAATAATCAGAAACAGGTATCCTGATGTGGAAGTGATAGCAGGCGTGGCGACAGGGGCCATTGCCCATGGATATCTTGTGGCTCATCTTCTTGGAAAGCCTTTCTGTTATGTACGTCCTAAGCCAAAGGATCATGGTACAGGCTCTCAGATCGAGGGAATTCTTGAAAAAGGAGCGAAGGTAGTTGTTGTTGAAGACCTGATTTCTACAGGTATGAGCAGCCTTGCTGCAAAGAATGCTCTTGTGAATGCAGGTGCGGACATTATGGGAATGGTCGCGATTTTCTCATATAACTTCCCTCAGTCAAGAAAGGCTTTTGAGGATGCCAATGTAGAACTTACCACCCTTTCCAACTATGATGCACTCATTGAAACTGCTCATGAGGTAGGCTATATAAAGGAAGAGGATATCGAAGTCCTGAAGAACTGGAGATTCTCTCCTTCAACATGGGGAAGATAGGAACACATGGCAGTAGAGATCAATAGCAAGAGAGCAACAGTTTCAAAGGCTCCATATCAGCTTTATATGGCCTTTGTGGATATGCGTAATTTCGTCCAGTTTCTTCCTGAAGACAAGAAGGCGGATGTCACTGCGGATTACGATTCCATACATGCCGTAGTCCAGGGCTTCAATATCGGAGTCAAGGTTGCCGAACGTGTGCCGTATTCAAGGATTGAGTTTGCAGATGACGGAGCTCCGTTCCAGTTCAGATTGTTCATGCATTTCGATCCGTCTTCTGACCCATATAAGACCGATTTTCAGATAAAGCTTTCGGCTGACCTTAATTTCATGATGAAGACTTTGTTGGGTTCAAAACTGCAGTCGGCACTTGATAAGGTGGTAGATTCTCTCGTGGCTTTGTCTGAAGGAAGAATGCCGGAAGGTATAGATCCTTCGATGTATCCGGAGGGCTTTGATCCGTCCAAACTGTAATGCCGGTGTTTTTCCGATGGTACTGAACGAAGTTTTCAAAGATTATTTGGAAGAGGCGATAGGGAAGGATAATTCCCTTGTCGCTTTTTCTGCTTTTGAGAGACCGGCCTCATCTTCCGTAAGGGTCAATCCTTTCAAATCCGGTCCGGTGCCGGAAGGTAGGGAAGTGCCGTGGAATCGCCATGGCCGTATCCTGGCCCAAAGGCCTGTCTTTACCCTGGATCCGTCATTTCATGGAGGGGCCTACTATGTCCAGGATTCCTCTTCGATGTTTGTCGGACATGTGTTCAGGCAGCTTGTGAAGTCTGCTGTCGCTGATTTAGGAAATGAAAGACCTGTCCGCGTCCTTGACCTGTGTGCTGCACCTGGAGGCAAGACAACTGATCTTGCTGCATCTCTCAGGGAGATGTTCGGCGACAGGTTCGTTTTGGTCTCCAATGAGGTGATGAAGCAGAGGGCAGCGGTTCTTGCTGATAATGCCGCTCTATGGGGGGATCCTAATGTGGTCGTGACCTCTGATGACCCTCGTGCTTTTGCGCAGCTGGAAAGTTTTTTTGATGTGATAGTGGCTGATGTGCCATGTTCCGGAGAAGGTATGTTCAGAAAGGATGAAGAGGCTCAGAGACAGTGGTCTGTAGAAAATGTGTCTCTTTGTGAAGCCAGGCAAAAGAGGATTGTGGCAGATGTGTGGCATGCATTGAAGACAGGAGGCTTGTTCATCTATTCGACATGTACATTCAATCGATATGAGAATGACGGAAATCTGTCTTGGATGATTGATGAGCTTGGGGCTGCTCCTGTTTTGAAAGACGATATCATTTCCGCCAGCAAAGGTGTGTTGAAGACGGAGTATGGATATAGTCTGGTGCCTGGTTTTGTAGAAGGAGAAGGACAGTATTGCAGTGCAGTCCGTAAGGTTGTGGAGTGTGCCGGCAGTTGTTCCATGCAGTCTGCAAGACATGGTAAACCTGTTGCCCGGTTACAGCCTGATCTCCTGCGGGATATGTTTACCGTTGAGATGGCATTCCGGCAGAAAGGTGATCTGATCACTGCTGTTCCTGTGAATATATTGCCGGATGTAGAGATCCTGGAAAGGCATCTGCATGTCTTGTCGGCGGGATGTGCGACGGGAACTTTCAAAGGGAAGGATTTTGTCCCTGATGCAGATCTGGCATTGTGCATAGCTTTCAGGAAAGACTTTTATGAGGTAGCCGAAGTGTCGTCGGATCTGGCTTTGGCCTATCTGCATAAGGATCCGATATGTCTCCCAGACCATCCTAAGGGATTTGTGCTCATCTCCTATAAAGGCGTCCCTTTGGGCTTTGTCAAGAATCTGGGGAACAGATGCAACAGTCTCCATCCTCAGCATCGCAGGATAAGGATGGACGTTGGAACAATAAGTAGATAAATTCTTATATGAAACGTTTTGCAATATCTTTGACGCTGATTCTTGCATCATTTGCAGCAACAGCACAGACTGATAAGTATAAACAGAGGTACGAACTGCTCGTATCGCAATTCGGATATGCCGGGGTAGGTGTTGAGACGGCTCTGGATAATTGGGAACAGGCGGATTCTGCAGATTCTGATATGCTGCTGGCAAAATTCCGTTTCTGGCTTGAGAAGTCCGCTACAGTTGCTGTTGAGGCAAGGCCTGGCCAGAAGAAGTATCTGGGTAATGAACCGGTTCTGACATTGAAGGACAGTCTCGGAGCAGACGTCAATTATTTTCAGGTAACTCATTATGATGACGAGCTATATGCTAAGGCCATGAAGTTCATCGACAAGGCGCAGCAATATCATCCGGAAAAGTTGGAGCATCGCTTCGTCAAGGCCAATGCATATATTGCCTATGAAAAGGAGAGCCCTGATATGGCCCTATCCTACCTTATCGCCCTGATCGTAGAGTTTCAGAATAACAAAGGGGAATGGACTTATGATGGGGATATAATAAGTGATGAACTATTTGCAGAATATATTCAGGAGTATTGTTATACATTCTTCCTTTTGGGAACGGACTCTTCACGTGAGGCTTTCCGCATGCTTTCGGAGAGGATGCTCAAATACTATCCGGAAAACCTTGATTTTGTCAATAATCTAGGGTCATACTATCTTGTAAAAAAAGATTTCAAGACAGCAGGCAAGTATTATGATAAGGTTTTGAAGAAGCAGCCAGGCAATATGGTTGCCATTCAGAACTCGCTGAGGATGGCAATGGTGGAGAAGAATCATAAGAAAGAGAAGAAATTCCTGAACATGATGATTAAATATGGATCTGATAAAGATCGTATGACAGCAGAAGCCAGACTTAATGCGATGAATTGATGGATGTGTCTTTTTTCATAGCTTCGCGCCTCAGATTCAAAGGCAAGATCATTACTGCTGCGATCTCCATCAGCTTTCTGGTGATGATCATAGCAGTCGCTGTGTCTTCCGGATTCAGGAATGAGGTGAGAAAGGGGATATCTACCTTGAATGGTGATGTGCAGTTGACCTCACCTGACCTGAATGTCCTGAAATCTTCTCCAATAGATGGGAATCCTTCTTATCTGGGTGAAGTCATGGAACTTGAAGGGGTTGAGTCGGTGATCCCTGCCGTATATAAAGCCGGAATAGTCAAGGAGGACTCTCAGATTCATGGGGTGCTGTTCAAAGGATTACCTCGTGAGGACATTACTTACATGTCGAAGGATGACTCGACTTTGCTGGCTGTGGCTATCCCGTCACGTCTCGCTGAATTGTCGGGACTGAAGACCGGAGATAAAATGTTGACATATTTCATAGGAGAGAAGGTCAGACTCAGACAGTTCAATGTCGTGTCAGTCTACGATGAATTGCTGGAAGCTGATAATCGTATGATGGTTTATGCAGATATGTCTGATCTTCAGCGTCTTGAAGGATGGAATGAGGATGATGTATCAGCCCTGGAGGTTATTGTGTCATCCGATTGCAGAGACGAAGACAGGCTGCGTGAAATCACGTCAGAAATCGGTTTTATGGCTTCGGTCTATTCAGAGGACAGTGATCGCCCTGTTGTTGCGTATTCTGCGGTGTCCAGATATAGGCAGCTGTTTGATTGGCTGGATCTTATTGACTTCAATGTCGTGTTTATACTCATCCTGATGACTCTTGTTGCAGGATTCAATATGATTTCAGGTCTGTTGATAATGCTCTTTGAGAACATTTCAACGATAGGCCTTCTCAAGTCTTTAGGTATGACGGACCGTGGTATAGCAAAAACATTCCTTTCAAGTTCAGCAGTGCTGATGTTGAAAGGAATGTTCATAGGTAATCTTACGGCCTTTGCGTTCTGCCTGATTCAGGGGACAACCCATATTCTCAAACTTGACCCAGAAAATTATTTCGTGTCGTTTGTTCCGGTTCACCTTGATATGGGCTTGATTCTGGCAGCTGATCTGGTTGCTTTCACGGTGATAATGCTTCTGCTTCTCATTCCGTGTCTGTTCATTTCCAGAGTTGATCCGTCAGAGACTGTAAGAGTACGCTGACCAGTGCTGGTAATATGTCATGACACACTGTTGATTGCGACGAATGCATTGTAGAGCGACATGATCTTCTCTACGTAATCAATTGTCTCGTAGCCTTGGAATTTCCCAAGCTTGACAGAGGGTTCTTCAAGGATTGAATCCTCTCTCATGAGGGGAATGATTCCAACTATCTCCTCCCACTTACCCTTATCGACCTGAAGCTTGTTCGCAAGGTTATAGCAATCGATTATACGTCCTTCTCCTGCATTGTATGCTGCCAGAGTGAATTTTATCAGCTCTTCGTCCTTGATTCCTATCTTTCTGAATATGTTCTGCAGCCTTATCAAGTGTGCTGTGCCGGCCTTGATGCTGCATTCGGGATCAAGAAGATCAGTTACTCCATAATAGTTAGCTGTATTAGGCATCATCTGCATCAGTCCCTGAGCTCCACGATATGATTGCGAATTGATGGCAAACTTTGACTCCTGATAGATGACAGATGCGAGAAGTCTCCAGTCCCATCCGAGTTTTGCAGCATATTTCCTGATTATTTCATCGTATGGACTGAGGGTCTTGCTTTTCAGTCCCTTCTCTGCTCTTCTTAGAGGACTGTATGTGTCTTTGTAAACGGATAGGACGGATTCAAAATCCGGTGAAGATGTCTCACAGCTTATCCAATTGTTGATTTGTCTGAGTTCTGCGTCAGATGATCCGGATACGGCCCACACCGAACTGCCGCTTATCCTTCTGGACAGGAACAGGTCCTGTATGGAATCGTTCTCATGTGTTATAAGGATGTCTATGCTTCCATTCCTGAGTGAGTCAGCATAGTCCTCGTCTTTGTTTGCAGCCTTGATTTTGATGTTACAGCTGTTGTCTTCAGCAAATCTCTTGAGTAATTCGTAATGGAATCCGGTCTCAAGACCATTCTGGCCATAAAAACCGTTCCCTAAATCAATGACACAGGTAATCTCCTTTCCTGCGAATACTTCGCTTGAGCTGGCACCGCTCAGCATTCTTCCTTTTTCGCATAGTGGTGTCACGCATATAACCGTCAATGCAATCACCACATTTCTTAGTCTTCTTTTTCGTTTCTCTGTAAATTTCATCCACTAATAATTTATGGCACCGCTACCTTCTCATGCCTTGAGGTAGTCCTGCATTTGAGCCGCCTCTCGCGGAATTTGCAGATGTGCCTGTTGTTCCTTTTTTCCCAGGAAGGGTGTAGAAAGGCCAGGTGATACCGACCTTGATCGTTCTTTCAGGTGCGATATATCCTGCTGCGGTAAAATAGTCCTTGGATTCTTTAGGCCAACCCATGTTGACGTTTATTACCTTTATGAAAACACTTACCCTTTTCCACTGCATGTTGACGAAGAGGTCAAGGTATGGGCAGTTTCCATATTTCTCCTTTTTCTGGTTATGGAAGACACCGACCACCGGGTTATATGCTGGTGCATACCAATTTGTGGTATAGAGCCCATGAGCTCCAATCTGCATCTGCATGACGTTCTTTACAACGTCGAATTCAAGATAGTATCTTAAATTCAATGCCAGCATAGGCAACGGCAGTACATCCTCATTGGAGGATAACTGGAAAGTCGCCTTATGGTCAAAATGTAGCTTCCAGACCTGGAAGTCCTTCCTTAGAGAAGCCGTAAGTACACTCATAGGCTCTGTGTTCTGACGAGCTATTCCAAGAGTGTCATAATATATATTGTTATTCAGCAGTGCATATCCGACAGATGCGTCCATCTTCCATCTTGGTATGGATAGTTTTGCCTCTGCCTTTGTTGATGATATCTTGCTGAAATCATTGTCCCATCTGTAATGGTTTGTAAACATGTGCTGCTGGTAATAGTCAGGCTCAGTCAGCGATGTTTCAAAGTGAAGGTCCAGTTTCATAGGACTCTTCCTGTCTCTTCTGAACGGATATGCCATGATGGATGCATTGGCTTCGATGCTGAAATCATTGATTTCATGTCCCAGGAAGTTATACTTTCCAAAGGCATTCCATATCAGATATTTTTTGTATTGTCCGTTTGCTCCGGCATATGCGTACATCGAATTCTGAACGATGTTCTGCGGGCCCTTGAGATAGTCAATCGGACTGAAGGCGTAATAATTGGCAAGCTTGTCACCTACGCCGACATCCAGTTTCGATACGATGGCGTCATCAGACCATGGCTGCAGTCTCATGAATACCCTGTTCTCTAACTTCATTACCCTAAGGGAGTCCTTGCTCGTCTTTGGGTTGATGTAGAACCTGTCGTTGAAAAAGTCTCTCTCTGACTGATCTGTAATGTTGTCTTCGTATGTTTTTCTTGCAACTGAATATTCGGTGCTATGACCTATGAATGCTGTGGTAACTCTGGTATCCAGGGTGTCAACTGCTGAAGAATCAGATACTTCTGCTGAAAGGAGCAATGCTTGTTCTTCTTCGTATCTCTGGATGGCCAAGGAGTCACCGGTAGCCATGATGCTGTCCCTGACCGCTTCCTGCATCTTTCTTTCCTTGAGACCCTTGAGGTCCTTGAGGAATGTGAAAGGGATTCTATATGACTGGTCGAGGAACAAAGTGTTTTTCTTCAGCTTGTTGCTTGCATCCCTTAGATATACTTCAATCTCACGGGAGTCCACTGTAGTATCTCTGATCCAGAAGTTGTCAATGATGCCACCGTTTTCGCTTCTCTCAACCTTATTGTAGATGAAGCCTGCATGCATCATATATCTCTCTCCGACGTAGTTTGTGGCTATTACTGCATTTCTGTTGTCGGTATCCTCTCTTCGGAGCATACCTTTACCGCCGAATTTGTGATATCCAAGGGTAAGATTCAGTCCTGGAAGAATGTTCTGTGTGGTCAGAATCTTGATGTTTGTCTCTTCCTTTACCTTGCTTGACAAGAGATTTCCCCAGTAGCACAATTCTGTGTATGGGGTCTTCGTGTTATATTGCGGAAGGTTTTCCGGAGTGAAACTGTAGATACGGTAAGGAGCGTAGAAGATTTCGTTGTCTTCGCTTTCACGCTTGAAATAATCGTATAGCTGGACAGGAGAACCGGCTACTCCCAGCCATGAGGCGTTGACATCCTGGTTGTAGAAAGGATAGTCGTGGAAATTATGGTTGTATGAAGAGTCAGGAGACTGGTCGCGGACGTCAATCAAGTTGTGGAAGTATCTGTCGTGCTTCCATGTGACAATCCTCTTGTAATGCAGAGAGTCTGGGATTGCAAATGTCTGGAGGATACGCGGTATCGATTCACGAACACTATCCTTGTATGCCTTTATGCTGTCCTTGACCTCAAGTTTTCTCATCTGCTCTGCAATCTTTCCGGGGAGAGCCTGCTCGTAGTCATATTTCTTGCGTTCCTTTTTCGTGAGGGAATTGTACCAGGCCTGAAACTTTGCCTGAGCAACTTCAGTGGAGTCCTTTATATATAATGAGTCCAGTTTCTGAAGTTCAAGGGTGTCTCCTGCCTGAAGCAGAGAATCGCGGACTATGAACCTGGTTGTCGAATCCTTGATCGCTATATAGTACTTGAACTTGAAAGGATCGGTAAATTCCAGAGAGTCAGGAATCCTGATAGTGTCCCTTGCTTCAATGATTATGGTGTCGGCAACGGCAGAAGTGTCGTTCGCATCTACAGTGTCAGCTACAGCTGATGTGTCCGCGAAACTGAGACTGTCTGTTTTTGTGCTGTCGTAGATGAAGCTGCTGTCTGGAGATACCATCGTATCAGCAGGGATCATGAATGAAGAATCCTCCATTCTGTTGATTTGAATCGAATCAGCAGAATGTCTGAGTCTTGCCAGCCTGCCGGCTTCAATACCGAAAGACTGGACGGCTGCGATGGCAACAATCAGCAGAGGGAGCCATATTTTTCCTAAAAAATCCTTCATACAAGACGGCAAAGGTACAAATAATCTGAGGAAAATGCAAACGGCAGACCTTTGGCCTGCCGTAACTTAGCTGTCTTATGTGTCTGGAGCTGGTCTAGATTGAGAAATTTCTGATTTCCTGAACGATTCGGTTGATGATTCCCATCTTAAGGTTGTAGAGGTCATCCGAGATGTCCACCTTGTAATAATGTGGGTTGATCAGACGTCTCTCGCTAGGACTGAAATGCATCAGAGTGTCGTTGAAATAGGCTTTTTTCTCTGCCAGTGTATGAACAGGGACGCATCTGCTGCCGTTCTCGATCACTTTATGCTGAAGTTTCAGTACGGTATAGCTTCCCGCTTCAAATGTCTTGTTCTTGTATCTGTCCTGTTCGTCACATACTGTAAAGGTGTCTCCTGCCTCGATCTTACGACTGAGTTCGTCACCTTTCAGACAGGTTACGTCTACTTTGTAGATTTCTCCCTTCTGAGGGTCTGTAATCATGATTCTGTATGTGATCTGGAATCCCGGGTTTATCAGCTTGATCTTGTCTTCGGATCTTTTCAGTACTGCTTCACCGTCGATCTGTACCAGCTTATAGACATTGCCGAAACATGGAGCTGCCTTGCTGGTCGCAATTGCATCACCTACACCGTATGAATCGATGCATGCTCCCTGTCTTTCAAGGTCGGTAATAAGATATTCGTCAAGTGAATTGGTTGCGAATATCTTGCACTGTGTGAATCCGTTTTCGTCGAGTATCCTTCTGCACTCCATTGAAAGATAGGCAAGGTCACCGCTGTCGAGCCTTACGCCGAATCCGGGTTCATAGTCATTGCCGATTCCGTTTTCCCTATATGACCTGATGGCATTGAGAACTCCGCATTTGAGTGTGTCGTAGGTGTCGATGAGCAGGATAAGCGGCTCTCCTCTATGGGTCTTTATGTATGTGTCGAAGGCCTTGTATTCTCCATCGACCGAGCTTCCGAATGCGGTGACATAACTATGAGCCATGGTTCCTGTCGAACCGTAGTCATACATCGCCCCAGTCATGATGTTCGAGGTGGCACTGCAGCCAGCGATGATCGCCGCCTTTGCTCCGTATACGGCAGCCCATGGACCGTGAGCCCTTCTCGAACCGAATTCGCTTACAGGACGGTTGGTCGCCCTGCATACCCTGGACGCCTTGGTAGCAACAGCCATCTGATGGTTCATTATGCAGAGCATCGGGGTCTCGAGAACCTGTGCCTCGATCAGAGGACCTTCCACTATTATTATCGGCTCGTTAGGAAAGGCTATTTCCCCTTCCCTCATTGCATACACATTGCCTGTAAACTTCATGGAAGAAAGGTATTCCCTGTATTCAGCATACTCGGCTCCAGGGAGGAATTTCTCAAAGAACTCAGGATCCATGTTGCCCAGGTTCCCAATCATTTCAATCACCTCATCCGTGCCGCTGACTACAGCCCAGTTGTTGTTCTCAGGAGCTTTTCGGTAGAAAAGGTTGAATACGGCAATCTGATCCTTCATGCCGCTATCGTAGAATGACTTTCCCATGGTATACTGGTACTTGTCAGAACAGTAAGCGATATTGAACATAATGATTAGGTAAAAGTTTATTGATATGCAAATGTACTTAAGTTTTTGTAAATTCGCAGAATTATTTGGTATAACTGTAAGGTCGTATGGAGATCAAATCTCAATTGGAATCGCTCTTCCTGTCATATTTCGGACATCTTCCGGAAAGTATGGTCCCGATCACAGGTTCGGGAAGCAACAGAAACTATTTCAGGATGACGTATGCCGGGGATTCATGCATCGGAGTGTATGGTACCGATCCCGATGAGAACAGGGCGTTCATATATCTTTCAAGGCATTTTCGGGGCAGAGGAATAGATGTTCCGGAAGTCTTTCTCTACAGCGAAGATTCAATGTGCTATATTCAGGAGGATTTAGGCTCCGTACATCTTTATGATATGGTCGCAGAAGCCGGTAAGGCATCAGGAGGAGGGGATGATTCATGGAAGAGAATCGAAGGAATCCTCTGTACAGTCATGAAGGAACTTGCCAGAATACAGTTTGACGGTGCTAAGGGGCTTGATTTCGAAAGATGCTATCCGGAGCCTTCGTTTAACCGGAGGATGGTGATGTTCGATCTGAACTATTTCAAGTATTGCTTCCTGAAAGCTACCGGGACAGAATTCAATGAGATAGCATTGCAGGATGACTTTGAAAGGTTTGCAGATGCTCTGTTGTCTGAAGATTCTGACTCCTTTATGTACAGGGACTTCCAGTCCCGTAATGTGATGGTCAAGGATGGAGTGCCGTATTTTATTGATTTTCAAGGAGGAAGAAGGGGGCCGCTGTACTATGATGTGGCGTCCTTTGTATATCATTCCAGATCGGCATTCCCTGAATGGCTCAGAGAGAAGATGCTGAAGGCATATCTGGATGCAGCATCCGGGTATCTCCGCATTTGCTATGAAAGTTTCAGGGAAAAGTTACGGATGTTTATCCTGTTCAGGACCCTTCAGGTTCTGGGAGCATATGGCTTCCGCGGATGGATGGAACATAAGGCTAATTTTGTAACCTCGATTTCTGCCGCCGCTTCTTTCCTGAGGGATTTCCTTTCTCAGCCCCTCTCGGATTATCCGTATCTGAATGAAGTTCTGCTGAAGATGCTTGAACGTCCGGTGCTGGCTCCTCGAGACAGTACTGACGGGCGGCTCAAGGTGACTGTAACCAGTTTTTCTTATAAGAAAGGCATACCGGAGGATCCTTCAGGAAACGGAGGAGGATATGTCTTTGACTGCAGGTCCATCCATAATCCGGGAAGATATGAGATGTATAAGAAATTGACAGGGATGGACGATCCGGTGATACGCTTCCTGGAAGATGATGGGGAAATTACAGGCTTTCTTTCCCATGTATATGGAGTTGTGGATCCCCATGTGGAAACGTTCATGGCCAGAGGTTTTGATAGTCTTATGGTTAGTTTCGGGTGCACGGGAGGACAACATAGGTCAGTCTATTGTGCTGAACATCTGGCAAAGCACCTGATTGAAAAGTATTCCGGTATAGAAGTGCGTCTTGTTCATCGTGAGCAGGGAGTCGATAAATATATGAGCAGGTTATGAAAGCAATGATCTTCGCAGCCGGTCTGGGTACTCGCTTGAAGCCTATGACGGATACAATGCCCAAAGCATTGGTGCCGGTGTGTGGGAAGCCGCTGATCTCTCATGTGATTGAGAAACTTGAGTCGGCCGGGATAGACGGTCTTGTCGTGAATGTACATCATTTCGCAGATATGCTGGAGGAATGGCTCTCGCAAAACAGACCATCAGTCTCTATCTCGGACGAAAGGGAATGTCTGCTGGAAACCGGAGGGGCTGTTCTTAATGCAAGACCTTATCTGGACGGTCACGGTGAGTTTCTGATCCATAATGTAGACATTCTCTCGGATCTGGACGTGGCCGGTTTTGTCGCTGCAGTCAGACCTGACGCCATGGCGACCTTGCTGGTGAGTGACAGGAAGACTTCAAGATACCTGCTTTTTGAACCGGAATCCATGAGGCTAGCCGGCTGGATGAATGTCTCTACAGGTGAAGTACGTTCGCCTTATGAAGGTCTGGCCCCGGAGAAATATGTGGCATTGGCGTTTTCTGGCATTCATGTGATGTCGGATAAAGTCTTTCCGTTGATGGAGGAATATGCACAGAGACATGGCAGACGTTTTTCCGTCATTGACTTTTATCTTGAAATATGCTGCCTTTATGATATATTTGGTGTAAAGATTGAAAATCTGAATCTTATAGATGTAGGTAAACTTGACACCCTTGCTGCTGCAGAAGAATTCTGCCGCCAGTCGTGAAAAACAGCTGTCATATCAAGCTGGCGAAGCGGATGGAGAAATATGATAGCATTATATGTAATAAATGATAGATCTTTTATGAAATTCATCGGTAACATCTTGTGGCTCGTGCTTGGCGGCCTCCTGGTCAGCCTTTATTATTTTATTGTAGGACTCCTGTTCTGCATCACCATCATAGGCATTCCTTTTGGTCTGCAGCTGATTAAAATGGGACAGTTCGCCCTCTGGCCTTTCGGCAACGAGGCACAGTCAGATACAAATGACGGAGGCTGCCTCTCTATCCTCATGAACATAGTATGGATACTCGTCGGAGGTATTGAGATAGCAGCCATTCATGTTACATTCGGTTTGTTCTGCTGTCTTACTATTGTAGGAATCCCATTCGGAGTCCAGCACTTCAAGATGACTATTCTGGCTCTTGTTCCGTTTGGCAAGAAGATCGGTCCACGGAATTAGTCCGTATGATTATGATGGCACATATTACTGTCGCCAGACATGCCACATAAGCCAGGGCGTAGCTCCACCCGTTCATTGCTTCGAAGAAATAGTCGACATCTTTTAGCGATGGTATCCTGCTGATTGCCAATGACATCGTGTTGTTGGCAAAATGCATCAGCATGGTGAGTTTCAACGACCCGGTCTTGTAATATACATAACCGAAAAGAACACCCATTATGAAGGCCGGCAGTGCCTGCCATGGATTCATGTGTATCACTGCGAAGAAAACTGCTGATGTCAGTATGGCATTTACGGGGCTGGTCTTGCTCAGAAGTCCTCTTAACACGACGCCTCTGCATAACCACTCTTCAAAGAAGGGGGCAAAAACCGATACTGATATGAAGTTGATCAGAAACGGCCCTTCTGTCAGACTCTTCATCGCCTGCTCGATAGCTTCAGGCATAGGTGGAAGAAGAAGTGCTATCGGTTCTGTCACGACAGCAGCTGCAATTGTTGCAGCAACTACGGTCAGCGAGGTACCTGTCAAGCCTAGTTTCCTGCCTTCAAACCTGTCGACCGATATGGCCGGTAAATTTCCTCTTTTGTTTTTTCTGCTCTCAAACCATGCGTAAATCATTGCCGGGATAAACAACAATGGATAGGAAACCAATGTTCCTATGCTGTCATTCATCTCCGGTATCAATGTCTTCAAGCCAAGGAGGACCGTCATGCTCAGAAGATTTCCGATGAGGAACATTATAAGAACCGCAAACATTCCCTTGAAGCCGGGCAGATAGTGTGAATAACAGGAAAAGAGACCCTCGGATCTCTTTTCACTGTCGTTATGGATGATGTCTGTCATTTTTTATTTGCTGTAAAGAGGTCTAGGGTAGATTCCCTGATCTGCAAATTCCTGGAACTTAGCGACTACGCCAGGTCTGTCTTCCTTGAAGGTGACTCCGAACCAGCGTGAAGTGGTTGAAAGGAGTTCGCATCTTCCTGTACCGTTCTTGATGAGACTGTCGATTGCAAACGGGATATAGAATTCTGCCTTGAGCTCGTTGATGTTCTTTTCAAGGAATGAAGTGAAGATGTCTTCTGTCTTTTCAAAATAGTCAGGTGTGAATCCCCACATATTCATCGAGCAGAGTGATTTTGCTGCAAGCTCCACTTTTTCACCCTTGCCGTTTTCACCATATATTTTGCCATCTTCCGCTCTTGCAATCTTATGATGTTCTTCGACGTCGGTCAGGAAACCGGTGCTGTCTGCAACACCGATACCACGGGATACTCCACCTGATTCAGAAAGAGTGTTATCGAGTTCGAATCCTACAAGAGCATATTCTCCGGTCTTTCCTTCGTGTGCTCTCAGCCAGTCACCGAGAATCCTGAATGAGTCCTTTCCGTAGTAGTCGTCACCATTGATCACTGCAAACGGTTCTTTGATGACATCTTTTGCCATAAGTACTGCGTGAGCTGTACCCCAAGGCTTCTCTCTGTCCGGATTCAATGTGAACTGAGCAGGAATCTTGTTCAGTTCCTGGGTTACGAACTGAAACTCCAGAGGTTCACCGTCAATGCAGGTCACGTGACTGTATCTTTCTCTTACGTTCTTCTCCATCTGCTCTTTGAAATATTCACGTACGATGTATACAACTTTGCCGAATCCAGCCTGAACGGCATCATAGATAGAATAATCAATGATGGTTTCTCCGTCTGGGCCAAGTCCGTCCATCTGCTTAAGTCCTCCGTAGCGGCTTCCCATTCCTGCTGCTAGTACTAGAAGTGTAGGTTTCATGTTTAATGATTTTATTGTTATTAAAATTATGTGCGATTGCGTAAAATCTTTCAAATTTAATTATTTTTGTCGATACATCTCATAAAAAGAGCAAAAATTGGGAAAGATTAAAGATATATTCAGAGGCGAGCATAGGAAATTTGCATGGTTTGTCGTTGTACTGACGTCAACATTTCTCATCTTGTGGCTTGTCGGACCGGGGAATACCTTGATCCATTGGGCTGGAGCAGCTTTGGAGCAATCCAGACAGGAAAAGCAGATCCGTACTTATAGAAAAGAAATAAATGAGATGGACCGCAGAATAAGGATGATGCGGACAGATAAGGATACATTAGAAAAATTCGCCAGAGAGCAGTTCGGTTTTTCTGCCCCTGGCGAAGATGTCTATATCATTGAAGAGTGATGTCTCCCTTTTAGAATCCGGTGTATGACATCGGTGAAATGCAGCGGAGCTCTTCCTTGACTGATTCGGAAACCTCAAGTGTCTCAATGAATTCAGCTATAACTTCATGGTTGATTCCGGCTCCGGTACGGGTGAGTGCCTTGAGTGTCTCATAAGGGTTAGGGTAGTTCTCGCGGCGGAGAATTGTCTGAATCGCTTCAGCAACCACAGCCCAGTTCCTTTCAAGGTCAGCTCTTATCGCATCTTCATTCAAGATCAGTTTTCCTAGTCCTTTCTTCAATGAGTTCAGGGATATCATTGAATGGGCGATAGGCATTCCGATGTTTCTAAGTACAGTCGAGTCTGTAAGGTCTCTCTGAAGACGTGATATCGGAAGCTTCATCGACAGATGGGTGTAAAGTGCATTTGCTACACCGAAGTTACCTTCTGCATTTTCGAAATCGATAGGATTCACCTTGTGAGGCATTGCGGATGAGCCTACTTCTCCGGCCTTTACCTTCTGGCGGAAATACTCCATGGAAATATATGTCCAGATGTCTCTGGCAAGGTCAATCAGGATGGTGTTGATACGGCGGAGGCAGTCAAAGATAGATGCAAGGTTGTCGTAGTGTTCGATCTGAGTAGTCGGGAATGAACGCTTCAGACCGAGTGAGCTGACGAATTCATTTCCGAATCCGATCCAGTCGACTTCAGGATATGCAACCTTGTGTGCATTCATGTTACCTGTCGCACCACCGAACTTTGCAGGATAGGTGAGAAGCTCGAACTGTCTGATCTGCTCCTCCAGACGTACGACAAATACATTGAATTCCTTTCCCACGCGTGTCGGAGAAGCTGGCTGGCCGTGTGTCTTTGCCAGCATCGGAATATCTGCCCAGTCTTCAGCCATGCTCTTGAGTGTTCCCAGAACTTCCTTGAGCAGAGGCATGAAACATTCATCCAAGGCCTCTTTCAGGGATAGAGGAACTGAAGTGTTGTTGATGTCCTGAGAGGTGAGGCCGAAGTGTACGAACTCTCCCCATCGGATGATCCCCATTTCCTTGAATCTGTCTTTAATGAAGTACTCGACGGCTTTTACGTCGTGGTTGGTGACTTTCTCTATTTCCTTGACCTTTGCAGCATCTTCCGGGGTCATGTTTCTGTAAATGTCCCTTAAGGCTTCAAACTTCGACTGGTCGAAGTCAGCAAGCTGAGGAAGAGGAATTCTGCATAGTGCTATGAAGTATTCGATCTCGACCCTGACGCGGTAGCGTATGAGGGCGTATTCACTGAAATATTCTCTAAGAGGCTCTGTCTGACGTGAATATCTTCCGTCAATCGGCGAAACCGCCATTAATGAATTGTTGCTCATGTCCCTTAATTGTTAATCCGCCTGCAAAGATAGAAAAAGTTTGTATAAAATAATAATTATCTTAACTTTGCAGGTTGTCCTGAATCAGGATTTTACGGAAAAATATTATAACTTTTATACATGAAAAATCATTCTATTAAATTTTTGTCATTTTTGATGGCTGCCGCCTTCGGCGTTTTTGCAGCAGGATGTGTACCTGAAACTGAGGAGCCGGGCGATGATTCGCAGAATACAGACAAGCCTGTGACACCGGAAGATTCAACAGATGTAAGCAAGCCAGTCGACAAAGCGACTTTTGCTGTGGCCGTTGAGAATGTCGGAGTTACTACAGCTGATCTTGTGATTACATCAAAGGGAATTTCTGCAGTGTCTTATGTCGTTCAGGATACCGAGGTCCCTAATTCTGTCGCAAATGTCATTTCCAGACTTGGAACCAAGGTCGATGTGACTGAAGAAAAGACTGTCATCAATCTTTCCGGTTTCGATGCGAATGTCAAATATTATGTTTATGTTGTGGCTTTCGTCGGTGATGCCTTCCATGAAGATGTATATATCGGTGACTTTACTACAATAGACTATAACTTCACTCAGCTTCTGACGATTACCGAGAAGTATCATGATGGTTTCCGTGCCCGTATTACGGTTCCTGCGTCTGTGAAGGAGGATGAGTCAAGGGCTATCCGTTATACGGTATCGACGCTGCCTTTATATCTGCAGAAGAGAGAAGACCCGTATTTCAATGATTTCAATTCTCTTGAAGAAAACGGACAGCAGCATACAAGGGAAGATTTGACGATTATATATAATGATGATAATCAGTATGTTGACGAGGAGGGAAATCCTGTTCCCGAGAATGAGTTTGAAGCAGGAGTAGATATACAGCTTCATAATAAGTTTGCTCCGGGTGAACCTATTGTGTTATTGGCAGGTGAGTTCTCCGAGGAAGAAAGCCAGTATGGATGGGGAATCGGATACTATCAGCCTCTTTTCGATTCATTGAGGTATTTTGTAAATGAACCGCCTCAGGTCAGCGTTCTTGCTTCGCCATGGGAGAAGGCTTCTGCATCAGACTCCTATTGGACCGGTGCATTCCAGAAGGAACTTGTAGTCTGCAATCCTCCTGTTGCATTTGATGGTGATGTGTCTATGGAAGTGATTGAATGCGGTGCTATTGACGCAACCCTTCGTTTTACTCCTTCGGATAATGTGGTTCAGTACTGTGTCGCTATACTTGACGAGACAAACTATAACCTTGCATTGAACCTGATCGATAAGAATCCTGATTATTTCCAGTGGTTCGTTACAAGTTATTATGCATTCTGGGCCGGTCTGTCTACTTCGCTTTTCGGACCGACTGACCTTCACCTGTCTGATGTGATGTATGCCTCTGCAAATACAGAGTACAGGGTATTTGTGACTGCCATGGGTGATGAGGAGGGAACAACTCAGTTCTTCAAGACATTTGACATTAAGACTACTGACTATCAGCTTGCCCTTCCTGAGATCCAGATAAGGCCGATTGACAGCAATTCAAGTCCTTATTTTGTGTCATTCAATATTAAGGCTCCGAACAAGGATGTGAAGACAGCCGTATATGCCGCAAACTATGTCAGGGACTTCGAGATGATGCTTAATGCGGGTAATACATATAACCAGATTGTGGAAGGAGGAAACAGGTTCACAACAGAGGAAGTTGCTCAGATCAATTCAGATGAGGGATATACGATCACAATCTCATCCGTGCCAGGAGAGGTGACAAGACTTGCTGTCCTTGCTTATAATTCAGAAGAAAGAAGCAATGTGATAGAGCCTAAGGATGTAGCCGACTGCTCTACTGCTCAGCTTCCACGTAAACCTGTCATTACTACCGATTATTATAATACGCTTCCAGGTGAGTGGACCGCTACAGCTACCATTGAATCCTACTATGATGAAAATGGTCTTGCGGAGTATGATAATGAGACTGGTGAGTACAAGAAGTTTACTTTTGTCAAGACTGCAGACATCACCATCTGCAAGGAAATCGACTATCCTTCTCCAATGCCTTCGGAAGTGTACGACATATATAAGGATGAACCGAAGGAAGAGGTGGATGCCCTGTACAGGGAGTTCTGTGACCTTGCTGCTGTATTTAATCAACGTCAGCTCCAGTATCAGAACAGACTTCTCTGCATAGGATTCATCGATCATGATCCTGGAATGAAGAAGGCTTCTCCATGGGATCTCTTCGTGTCGGAGGATTACGTGGGATATGATGTTTCCGGTATCTTCTATGATTTCGGACCTAAGTGGTTCCTTGAGATGATCGGTGATGAGAATTATGAGTTTGATAAGGTTGTCATTCCATATAATACAGTAAGAATGGCCCCATTCAATAATTGGGATAGAGGATATATGTACAATCTCCTTCCATATTCAAGGGAAACCAATATTGCAATCGGCTCTGTAAGCAGTGACGGTTCTTTGGACGGACATATTCCTGTGGAAATCTCTCCTGATGGCAATACAATTACGATCAAGCCTGTGGTAAGCAATGGACAGAACTACTATCCTACTCCGATGTATTACAAATATGGCGAGCCTTCTGCACGTTCCTATGTCGTTTCCGATATAGTCCTTACAAGAGGAACGACAAAGACGAAGTCTGGTTACGCAGCGGGATCAGCTTCTTCTGCGGTCAGCAGAACAGCTTCAGCCAGAAATCTTGATGGAAGCGTGTCTGTCTTCTCTTCACCTGTGCGGACAAGTGTGATGACACCTCTCAAGCCGGTCAAGGCGATTGAGTATAAGAAGGTCGAGCATAAGATGCCGACGGCTGAATATGTTCAGGAAAGAATGAGGGAACTTGCAGAAAGATATTAATCTTAATACTGATTTGATATGAAGATAGCTAAAATACTCTTGTCCTGCACAGTTGCGGTTATGACATTTGCTTCTTGCGGAGAAATAGAGGACCCGCTGGCAAATGGCAATAAGCCGGATACCGAACAGCCGGACAAGCCTGATAATCCGGACACTCCTGATACTCCAAACTTGCCTTCAGGCGATAAGCTTGAGGTCGTTTTGGACAAGAAGGTCATACGTGCAGATGGAACGGATGCTGCAACTTTCACATTCCTTCTTGATGGTCAGAAGATCACGGAAGGAGTTACCTTGTACGATGACCAGATGCAGGAGGTTGCACTCACGGATTCCAGATTTACAACAACACAAGTCGGAGAGTATGTGTTCTGGGCAGCCTATGCGACTTTGAGTTCTGAAAATGTGGTCATAAGATCAGTAAATGTCGATGTTCCTGTTACTCCTGTTGATCCGAAACCGTCAAGTACAGCATTTGACCATAAGGTTCTCCAGATTCAGATTACAGGTAACGAGTGCGGTTACTGTCCTCTTATGATCGAGTCCCTTCAGCAGGTGTATTCTCAGGAAAAGTATTCATCAAGATCTATACTTGCTGCGTGTCATACGTTCAATTCCGATGACCCGACCTTTATTGATGAGAAGATACCGGGCTCAGGCAGTGCTCCAAAGCTGTATACGAATCTTGATTTCGGCAACAGTTTCGGTAATTTGTCAAGTATAGGTGTTACAGCCCAGACGATAGCTGCACATATCGATGAATATCATAAGTTCCCTGTGAAGGCAGGTATTTCCGTGAAGTCTGTAAGAGATGGAAATACGATTGTAATCAAGGCTTGTGTCAAGGCAGCAGTTACCACTGAGTTCAGAATCGGTGCATGGCTTCTTGAAGATGGTCTTGTCTATGACCAGCACAGGTATAGGAACGGAGGTGATGATTACTATAGCGAGACTCATAACAACTGTGTGAGAATCGCTGACAGTAAGGTGACATCTACAAATTATCTGGGTCATCCGTTAGGAGTCATCAATTCCGGCGATACATCAGAATATGTCTTTGTCTGGAATCTTGATGAGAATCCTGAGGCTCCTGTGATGACATGGAACAAGAAGATAGGAACAAGTCCTATGTATAAGACATGTCTCAAGCCGAATCTTGATAACTGCCGCATCGTTGTCTTTGCTTCAGTTCCTATGAAGGATGGTGCTGCAACCACAGACAATCCGGTGGCTATCATTACAAATGCCGTTGAATGTCCTATAAATGGAGAAGTTCAGTTCGGCTACGTTGACTAGAGAACAGAATCTCAGCATATGAACAAGCCCTGCTCACCATTGTGGGCAGGGCTTGTCTTGTGTCAGGGCTCCGTTTCTCTACATCAGCAGCATGACTGCGAATACATAAAGGAGGAAGGCCTGGAATGACAGGCTCTTGTGAGTTGAGTCTTCGATTGCAACTTCTGTGTCATCGCCGCTTTTCACGGCAGAAAGCTCCTTCTGGTCCGGAATGAGTCTGTAGGCCCATTTCTGGATGATATATCCTTCGCTTATGTAAGTTGCTCCTGCGTTTGAACGGTTAAGTGTGATGAGGGTCTTGTAGTCTGAAGTATATGCCTTGCTCATGAGGCCTTCTGTCATGTCCAGATCAAGTCCTTGCAGAGATGTCCTCAGGTCTTCCTGCGATGAAGATGTCAGAAGCAGGACTCTGAATCCTTCTCTTTCAGCATTATCTATGAAAGAAGCCAGTCTTTCCCATTTCATTGGCTTGATATTGATGTCGTATACACTGATGACAATGACTTTTCCTGTGCATGCAAGAGTGTCATGATACGTTCCCTTGTCATCGAAGAAGGAAAGCGGTACGGTCTCATCTTCTGTCTCTCCCTTCATTATTGTTTCAGCTGTAATGAATGTCCAGGTGGAGTCCGGCAGTTCGTCTATGCCGAATCTTTCCTGCTTTCCATCCTTTTCGTAAATGAATACTGACTCGTATATCTCATCTTCGGAACTCTGGAAAGCGTTGCCTGCCTGAAGACCGACAGATGGCTTGTAATCAGTAAAATCCATTATAGGGAGGTACATCCACGAATAAACGGATAATGCGGCTACAGAGACAGTCACGATAGCAAAGGAGACATATTTTCTTTTCTTAGGAGTACCGAGTCCCTTGAGTGGAACAAATCCCAGAAGAAGTATTGTCAGTATTATGATGTTCTTTATCAATGTCTCCTTGTGGGTGAGGTGAACGGCTTCTCCGAAACAGCCGCAATCCATTTCCGGATTGAAGATGACAAGGAAGATGGTCAGAAGGGTAAAGAAACTCTGTACTGCAAGAACAGTCATGGCGGTGGCTTTTCGCCATACACCAGTAATCAGGGCTGTTCCGATGACACATTCTCCAAGTGCGAGCAGACTGCCGGCTGGTTTGGCTATGCCCTCCAGAAAGTCCAAGTGAAGAAAGTCAAGATACTCCTTGATTACCAGTCCTGCTCCTACAGGGTCTATCACCTTTAGAATTCCTGAAATGAAGAATACGAAACCAATGGAAAAGCCGCAGAATCTTCTGAGGCGGACAATAAAGTATCTCATGTCTTCTACTTGAGTTTTTCGTTTATAGTGTTCCTGACTTTGGATGCTATTTCCTCAGGAGGCAGCATCTCTCCGTAATCGTCAGAACAGTCGATGCGGATGAAATCAGGGTCAAGCTGGCACTGTTCCTTATATATGGCACGTACGGCCTTCTGGAATTCAATGTCGGCCTCATGTATGTCCTGTGCCCCTTCCAGATAATCCCTGTCGTTGCCGGCCCTTTGTGATGATAACTTCTTTTCTACGAATCCGATAGGGACATCAAGGAAAATGTTCAGGTCGGGCTTGGGCAGTGAGAAGTCCCCGTATTCCGTATTGAAGATCCAGTCCCTAAGCTTTCTGGCTTCATTGCTGTCTTTCAGTTTGGCACACTGGTATGCGATGTTGGAATAGACATACCTGTCAAGAAGCACGACTCCGCCATTGTCAAGTATTTCCTGTATCTGCGGTGCGGCTCCATGTCTGTCCTCTGCGAAAAGTAATGCTACAAGCTGAGGATGGACGGTTTCGTTGTTTCCGAAGTCGCCTCTGAGGAAGCGGCTTATCAGGTCTCCGTATACAGGAGCATCATATCTTGGGAAGTGGATATATGTGATTTCGCCGAATAGGCTCTCAAGGTGTTTTCTGAGTTTCTTTACCTGGGTGGATTTTCCGGCACCATCCAGACCTTCAAGGACAATAAGCATGATTGACGATTAATTTATCTTACAAAAATAATAAAAAGAATCAAATTGGCTATCTTTGTCACGATGGATAAAAGATACAATATAAGAGTCATGGGAATAGTGAATCTTACAGATGATTCCTATTTCTCAGAAAGCCGGTGTCTGGGTGCCTCCTCAGCATCTACTGTTGATAATGCATTCAGACGTGTTGACCAGATGATCGGGCAAGGAGCTTCTATCATTGATATAGGTGCCTGCTCGACACGTCCGGGAGCAGAACTCGTTTCCGAAGATGTGGAATGGGAACGTTTGTCTCCGATATTGTCTGCATTTCGCAGGTCATATCCTGACATAGAGGTTTCGATAGATACATTCCGGTCCGGAATTGTGAAAAAGGCTTATGACCAGCTTGGCAGCTTCATTGTCAATGACATAACTGCTGGTGAAGGTGATGAGGATATGTTGCCGGTTGTCGGATCCTTGGGCCTGGGTTACGTGGCCATGCATAGTCGTGGAATTCCGAAGACCATGCAGTCTATGTGCGGCTATTCGGATGTCGTGTCGGAAGTCTCCGCGTATTTTGACTCCTTTGCAATAAGGGCTTCAGAGTGTGGAGTGAAGGACTGGATTCTTGATCCCGGCTTTGGTTTTGCGAAGACGATAGACCAGAATTACGAACTGCTTAAGAATCTGAAGCAGTTTGTAATGAAAGGACGTGACGTTCTGGTGGGCGTTTCTCGTAAGAGTATGATATACAAATATTTAGGTCTTACTCAGGATGATGTTCTTTCTGCAACCCAGGTACTTCATCTGAAGGCTTTGCAGGAAGGAGCCTCGATACTAAGGGTACATGATGTCAAGGAGGCAGTTCAGACCGTAAATCTTTATACCAAACTGCTTTAGAAACAGTTTGTCTGTTTGAATCCGACTTTCGTTGAAAAAAAGATATTATTAGAAAATAATTTTTAACTTTGTATATTGTTAAAAATTGTAATTACGTATGAAACGTATTATTCTAATGATTTCTTTGCTGGTGTCTGCCATCGCTTCTGCCCAGATACCTTCTGTAGTTGTGGAAAATATCAAAGGCGAATCCTATCAGACCAAATCCCTTCTGGAGGAGGGTACTCCTATGATAATTTCATTCTGGTCTACCTCATGCAAACCTTGTATCAGAGAACTGGATGCGGTTTATGATGCACTGCCGGACTGGAAAGAGGAAGTAGATTTCAGGGTTGTAGCCGTGTCGACTGATGACAGCCGTCTTATGGCTAAGGCAAAGTCATTTGCCGAGGGCCGTGGCTGGGGTGAAGATTTTCTTCTTCTCTTTGACAAGAATCAGGATTTCATGAGAGCTATGAATGTTTCTGTCGTACCTCATGTATTTGTTACTGACGGCAAAGGAAAGATTGTATATTCTCACACTTCCTATGTCCCTGGTAATGAGGTCGAACTTTTCGAAGCGATAAAGAAGGTCTGCGGAAAGTAGACGGAAAATTCTGTAATTTAATATGAAAAGACTGTTCTTGATTTTATCGGCATCTGTTGCCATGGCTGCTTTTGCAGATGCCCAGGAAAATAAAGGTTATCTTACAGGTAGTCTGGAGACCAATAATCATTACTATATGGATGACAATGCGGTTGGTACCTCTGTGGATGGCGACCGTTTTGCATCAAATGATTATCTGAAGCTGGATTATTACAATGGAAACTTCTCGGCCGGCATGCAGATGGAAGGGTATCTTCCGGCGATTATCGGATATAATACCGAAGCATATCCTTCCGTTCTTTCAGGATTTGACCTGAGCAATTTCTATGCTTCTTGGAAGGATGATTCCTTCTCAGTCACAGCCGGAACATTCTATGACCAGTTCGGCAGCGGACTTCTTTTCCGCAGTTGGGAGGATAGGGCTCTTGGAATCAATAATGCCGTTCTGGGTGCAAGAGTCACATATACTTACAAGAATATACTGTCGCTCAAGGCTCTGTGGGGACTTCCGCGTTTCGGAATGGGACTCTTTACGTCATCAGACAGGGAATTTGCCAATACCGCTACCCAGATCAGAGGTGGTGATGTGAGTTTCTCTGTTTCGGATCTCTTAGGTTGGAATAATCTCTATCTTGCTATTGAAGGATCAGCTCTCAGCCGTTTCGAACCAATCGCCAATGAAGCCCTCAAGAAGGAAGGAGCTCAGGAGTCGACCTTAGGATGGTCTGCAAGAGCAAATCTTGAATATTCCGGTTTTTTCCTTAAAGGAGAATTTGTGGATGCGGGCTGGAAATATTTCGGTAATCCGGATTATGACTGGTTGGACAGCAATTCAAACAAGTATACCGGAAAGAAAGGAAATGCAGCCCTTGTGGATCTGGGATATAACGGCAGGGGCCTGGGTGTGACCTTGACGGCAAGACGCCTTGAATACATGAGTTCGCATATCTTTGCAGATCCTGATAATGGAGATCTCAGAGGTCTTGTGGGTAATACTCTCAACTATATTCCTGCATTGTGTACCCAGTATACCTACATGCTTACCAATCTTCATCCTTATACTGCATTTTCTCCGTCCATTCTTTCAGCAGACAACCGTACAAGCGGCGAGATGGGTTTCCAGTTTGATGCGTTCTATAATTTTCGCAGGGGCACAGCCATCGGAGGCAAGAGGGGCATGAAGATACATGCCAATTTCTCCACATATTACGGTATTGCCAAGGAGTATACAATGAAGACAGGTGAAATGCTCTTCAGGGATTTCAGTTTTGATGTGGAACGTCAGTGGACAAAGAAGTTCAAGATGTTGCTGATGTATTCATATCAGAAATACGGTAACGTACGCCTTCAGAATATTTTTGTGGCCGACCTGCTTTATAAGTTCACAAACAAATTGTCTACCCGTCTGGAACTTCAGTATCTTTCCACCAAGCAGGATGAAAAGGACTGGATGGCAGCTCTGGTTGAGGTGAACTTTGCTCCTCATTGGAGTGTGTTTGCAAGTGATATGTATAATCATGGAAGCTCAGGCACTCATTATTATAATTTTGGAGTCAGTTATTCCAAGTCACGTACGAGGGTGGCTTTGGGCTACGGTCGCTACAAGGACGGTTATATCTGTTCCGGTGGAGTATGCAGGAGGATACCAGCATATACTGGTGCGAATCTGACCGTTACTACATCATTCTAAGACCATTTTTAATTACTAATTTTAAATAATCTACTTATGAAACGTTTATTCGGATTATTGTTTGCGGCTACTGCATTATTGTGCGGTTGTGCGCAGGAGGAGTGGCACGCTCCTTACGATGATTCTGCCCTGAAGTCTGAGATCGAGGCTCTCAAGGGTAGGGTTACAACATTGGAAAATGATTTCTCAAGCCTTCAGGGAATGCTTGAAGGTTCCCTTCTTATCAAGTCAGCTGTGCAGGAAGGTGAGAATTGGAAGATTACTCTCAGCAATGACAAGTCATTCACTGTTTATCCAGAGGCTGAGAAGGTGGTCATCCCTGAGATTCCTGAGATTCCTGCAAACCTCATTACAGTGACAGAAGTTGATGGAGTCAAGTATTGGGCAATGTATGTAAACGGCAAGGCTGAGCCTGTACTTGACGCAGAAGGCAATAAGGTACCTGTTTCTGTAAAGATGCCTGAGATTCCAGAAGTTCCTGAGCAGATCGTACCTCAGTTCAAGACAGAGGACGGTGTCATTTCAGTTTCTTTCGACAAAGGAAACAGCTGGATAATCACAGGTTATGAGCCAGTAGAAAGCGAGGCTCCTGGATGCACTTGTACAAATACAAGTCTTGTTTCTGATTTTGAGGTCATCACAGAGGACTACTATGGTGAGGCGATTCCTGTATATGGTATCTTCACCCTTGTAGACGGCTATCAGTTCACTGTAACATTCGAAGGTTATCTTACCTCAGAATTCCAGTTCTCAAACTCTGATATCTATTATCGTCCGGGAACAGTTACCAAAGAAAATACATCTCCAGCTTTTTATACATCTACCGATGATTATCTTATCGAGACGCCTGAGGGATGGGGCATTGTAATGCTTGCTGACAATTATGGCGGAACCTATGCCCAGATCACTGTTCCTACAGCCGAGGCAATCCAGTCCGGAGCTGCAGTTGAAGAGGGATATGTGAAGGTGATAGGCGTCATGCCAGGAGGAAAGGCTGTTTCAGCGAAGCTCCATTTGACTACGAAGGCATATAATGTATCTATTAATGTTTTGGAAGCTACAGTTTCTGCAGAACCTCATATGTCTTTTAATGGCTACACAATTTATGGTGTAACGTCAGCAGCTGATTACGATGCAGATACTATCGCATCTGCCGTGAAAGGTATGTTTGAAGGTACAGGTGAGATGCCGGAAGGATGTATTATGGCCGAGTGGGGTGTTTGGGAGAATCTTTCTCTTGAGGAGATTTATGGAAAAGAACTTGTTCCTGGACAGGAATATGTCTTCTGGGCAGCACCGGTTGCAGAGGAGATGGATGAAAACTGGAACTATTATTATGTTCTCGAAGGCTGTGATATCGTATCCAAGGAGTTTAAAGCGGTTGGTGTAAGTGTAGAACCTGAACTTTTTGCATGGAACGATATTCAGATTTCAGCAAAGCTTGAGGGTGTAGACGCATTCTACTATGGAGTAATGGCTTCTGAGTATTTCAATATGGAAGAATTCGTGGAGTATGAACTTCCTTATATTTCTTATCAGGATCCTTATGAGGGACCTGTGGATTTCAAAGGTTCTATTTCTGAATTCCCTGGTGGACAGTATAATACGGACCTTCTTCCTGGAAAGAAATATTCTATGTGGATTGTCGTAGCTAATGATGAGGGAAAATATACTGCTGATGATGTTCTGTTCTGGGAGTTTGAAACGGATCCGGTTGAGGCTGGTGGCTCTGCACAGGTTACACTCGGGGAAGTTGTTGAGGAATATACAAGTATAATGGTTACCTTGAATAATCCAGGTGGAATGGTATATTATGCATGGTTGAATACAGTTGAGGACCTTACTGCATATCCTAATGATGCTCTCAAGTTCAAGTATCTTCTTGAGAACGGCATTACTTCAATTGAAACTAAAGTAGAAGCCATACATAACAATCTTAAACCTGGTGAGCAGTGGAGTCTTATTGCTGCAGTAATCGACGATTCTGGAAAGTATGGACCTGTATTTGTGAAGGATTGCAGAACCAAGTCACTGGAGTTCTCCAATGAAAAGGTTTCTCTTGAATGGAATCCTAAGAATGTGACCGTTTCAGATGTTGTCAATGTTACAATTTCATGTACTTCAGCAGATGTCAAGCAGTATCATTATTTTGCTAATATGACATCTCATTCATATTGGACAAATTCAAGATATTTAGGTGGTACAAAGGAATCTGCCCAGAAATATATAGCACTCAATCCTGATGGCTATATCCAGAGCAAGACGACTGCATCTGAAATCCAGGTCAAGAATCTTACTCCTTCAAAGGAATATGTGGTTCTTGTCATGGCTGAGTTGAATGACGGTTCGTTTACTGAGGCAGAGATGTTTACATTTACTCCTACTATGAGTCTTGGTAACTTCGTAAGAAGGGATGCTGATGGTGACGGTCAGGATGATGCAGCATGGACTGCGGCTCTTCCAACCATCAATTTTGGTCAGATCGACTCGTTCGGTGACTTCTCTAGTATTCCTTATGAGGTGATTTCGGCAGAAGGTATGACATGCTATGTCGTTTGTGCCCATAAGGATTTTGCAGAGTATGAGGGTATCACTACTGCTGAGCAGATGGTTGAATATCTTTTTACCGAAGGACGTGAGGTCAAGGATTCTGCTAATCTCAGACAGGTATACGGTGGAGCCGGCTATGGCGTGTTTGTTACATGGTGTGATGCAGAAGGCAACTTCTATGAGACATATTATAAGGATGCTAATGTATCAGGTGGCGGATTTGGTGTCTGATCCGTTTGACTTGAATCGAAACAAGAGGATGACTGATCAGTCATCCTCTTTTCTATATATGGTTGCACCAGGAGGATGGTAGGGATTGCGGAGGACTTCGTTCGCTTCGCTCATAATATCAGAAAGATGATTGCAAAAGGATAATGTGTGTCCTCTGAAGTGGCGGTAGGGTAAGTTTGGATGGCGTGGCTGCCCGTGGCCTCGTGAACGGCTCCCGAAGGAACGAAGTTCCGAAGGGTGGATGAAGCGAAGCGGAACTCTGGCGGAGCCTTCCGACAACTCATCATCACACTATATAATGTAAGAAACCGACCCTTTTGGGTCGGCTTCTTTTTGTTGCTATCCTTATCGGAAAACAGAGTGAGATTAAAGAGTTCTCTTGATCTCTTCAATTGTATATGCCTCTACCACGTCTCCGATCTTGATGTCATTGTAGCCCTGGATGTTGAGACCACAGTCCATTCCCATGAGCACTTCCTTGACATCGTCCTTGAATCTCTTGAGGGATCCGAGCTCTCCTGTGTATACCACGATACCGTCACGGATTACGCGGACTTTTGCTGTCCTCTGAAGTTTACCTTCACGTACGATACATCCGGCAATGGTACCGACCTTAGATATCTTGAATGTTTCCTGAACCTCTGCAGTAGCCGTAACAACCTCTTTCTGTTCAGGCTCAAGCATACCTTCGATACCGCTCTTGAGTTCATTGATACAGTCGTAGATGACTGAGTAGAGTCGTATCTCGATTTCCTCTTTCTCAGCAAGCTTACGTGCAGAAGGCATAGGACGAACCTGGAATCCGATGATGATTGCATCAGAAGCAGCTGCGAGCAGGATATCTGACTCTGATATTGCACCGACAGCCTTGTGGATAACATTCACGCGAACTTCCTCGGTAGATAGCTTGATGATCGAATCTGAGAGTGCCTCGACCGATCCGTCTACGTCACCCTTGACGATCACATTGAGTTCCTTGAAGTTTCCGATCGCAATGCGTCGTCCGATCTCCTCGAGAGTCATATGCTTCTGAGTCTTTATTCCCTGGATTCGGATAAGCTGCTCACGTTTGTTTGCAATGTCCTTAGCTTCTTTCTCGTCAGCCATTACATTGAAGGTCTCTCCTGCTGTAGGGGCACCGTTCAGACCGAGTACTGAAACCGGCGTTGACGGGCCGGCCTCTGTCACTTTCTGTCCACGTTCATTGAACATAGCCTTCACCCTTCCTGTAAAGCAGCCTGAAAGCATCACGTCACCGACTCTGAGTGTTCCGTTCTGTACCAGGATTGTGGCAAGATATCCACGTCCCTTGTCGAGTGATGACTCGATTATGGCACCGCTTGCACGTCTGTTCGGATTTGCCTTGAGTTCCAGCATTTCTGCCTCGAGAAGTACTTTTTCAAGAAGAAGGTCAACGTTGATACCCTTCTTTGCCGATATCTCCTGACACTGGTATTTTCCTCCCCAGTCCTCGACGAGGATGTTCATGTTGGAAAGCTGCTCACGTATCTTGTCAGGGTTTGCACCAGCCTTGTCTATCTTGTTGATTGCGAATACCATAGGTACGCCGGCTGCCTGTGCGTGATTGATGGCCTCGACGGTCTGTGGCATTATGGCGTCATCGGCTGCAACGATGATGATTGCAAGGTCGGTCATCTTGGCACCGCGGGCACGCATCGCTGTGAAGGCCTCGTGACCAGGAGTGTCAAGGAATGTGATTCTCTGGCCATCAGGAAGCTTCACGTTGTATGCTCCGATGTGCTGGGTGATACCACCGGCCTCTCCTGCAATCACATTTGCATTACGGATATGGTCAAGGAGCGAAGTCTTACCGTGGTCAACATGTCCCATCACAGTAATCACAGGTGGGCGTGGGAGGAGATCCTGTTCAGTGTCTTCAGTCTCACCCTGTGTGATTGCGTCTGTAAGGTTTGCCGTAACGAATTCAACTTCGTATCCGAATTCCTCAGCTACAAGAACCAGTGTCTCGGCATCAAGTCTCTGGTTGATGGAAACCATCATTCCAAGGCTCATGCATGCTCCGATCACCTTAGTCACAGGTGTATTGTTCATCAGGGTTGCAAGGTCATTAACTGTTACGAACTCAGTGACCTTGAGTACCTTCTGCTCGAGTTCCTGCATCTCCATCTCTTCCTGCATCCTCTGTGACGCAAGTTCTCTCTTCTCCTTTCTGTGCTTAGCTCCGAAGTTACCCTTCTTGCTTTCGTTCATTCGTGCGTAGGTCTCCTTGATCTGCTTCTGGATCTCCTTCTGCATCTCTTCCTGTTCAGCCTCCGTCATTGCAGGCTTAAACTTGTCTCCTCCGCGGTCACGGCGGTTCTTCTTGTTGTTCTTTCCGCCCTGATCATTATTGCGGTTCTTCTGGTCCTTTGGCTGGTTGTTGTTTCCGCCCTTGTTCTTGTCCTTCTTTCCGCCCTTATTGTCAGCCTCTACCTTGGTCACGTCAACCTTCTGGCTTCCTCCTTTCTCGATTCTCTCTCTCTTTTTCTTTTTCTTCTTGTCAAACTGTGAGAGATCGATCTTGTCAACGACCTTAGGACCGGCAAGCTTCTCAACCTCTACCTTTATTTCGCGAGGTTCAGCTTTGACAACGGGCTCTTCTGCAACCTCTTCTTCTGTTGCTTTAACTTCCGGTTTGATATTCTCGACAACAGTTTCCGCTGGGGTCGGCACGGGAGCTGCTGGCTCTGTCTCAACCTTTTCTTCTGCAACAGGAGCAGGTTTCTTCTTGTCAAACTGTGACAGGTCGATCTTGTCTATGACTTTAATGCCTACATTGCCGTTGTCAGCAACTTCAGCTTTAGGTTCTTCCTTCACAGGTTCTACAACAGTCTTTTCTTCAGCAGGAGCTGCCTTTGGTGCAGCATTGAGCGAATTGCTCTTGATGATGACCTCTTTTTCAGGTACATCATCTTCCTGGCTCGTCTTTTTCTTAGAACCAAGCTCAATGATTTCCTTAAGCTTGATAGCTACTTTTTCCGAGTCTTTTTTCAGTTTCAGGTCTTCACCGAACTTTGCCTCGATTGCCGGAAGATACTCATCCGAAATCTTTGCATTCGGATTCATATCCACACCGGCACCTTTTTCGTTGAGGAAGTCAACCAAGGTCTGTAGTCCGATGCTGAATTGCTTTGTAAGTTTGCTTAATCTTATTTCTGCCATGTTTCCCCCTGTTTAATTCTTATTCTTCGTCTTCAAATTCAGAGCGGAGGATTTCAAGTATTTCCTCTACTGTTTCGTCTTCAAGGTCAGCCCTCTTTGCGATGTCTGCTGCTGAAAGTGCGAGTACGCTCTTAGCTGTGTCGCAGCCGATACCCTGAAGCTTTTCAATGATCCATCCTTCGATTTCATTGCTGAACTCACTCAGCAGAACGTCTTCTTCCGCATCGTCGTCATCAATTTCAGGAAGTTCTCTCCATACTTCGATTTCCTTTCCGACAAGCATTCCGGCAAGTCTGATGTTGCATCCGCCTTTACCGATACCTTTCTTAACCTCGTCAGGGAGCATATATACCTTGATCTTGTCTTCCTCTCCTCCGAGAATTATTGATGATATCTTGGCTGGACTGAGGGCCCTCTGGATCAGAAGCTGAGTGTTGTTTGTCCACTGGAGAACGTCTATGTTCTCGTTGCGGAGCTCGCGGACGATTCCGATGATACGTGATCCCTTGACACCGATACATGCTCCGATAGGGTCGATTCTCTCGTCATAAGACTCTACAGCAACCTTTGCACGTTCACCGGGAACGCGGACAACCTTCTTGATGGTTATCAGACCGTCGTAGATTTCTGGAACCTCCTGCTCGAACAGCTTTTCAAGGAAGTCAGGAGTTACACGTGAAAGAACGATGTATGGAGTTGTATTGTTCTTCATCTCTACACTCTTGATGATCGCTCTTACAGTGTCGTTCTTCTTGAAATGCTCACCAGGGATCTGCTCCGATTTAGGAAGTCTGAGCTCGTTTCCGTCCTCGTCAAGGATGAGGACTTCCTTAGCCCATGTCTGGTACACTTCTCCGGTAAATATCTCGCCGATCTTGCCAACGTACTTGTTGTAGAGGTTTGCCTTCTCGATGTCCATGATGCGTCCCTGAAGGTTCTGACGGATGTTGAGGATACCTCTGCGACCAAAATCCTTGAGTTCTATCTTCTTTGCGAATGTCTCGCCGATCTCGTAATCATCATCCTCGAGTTCTGAAAGTGCGATCTGGGTGTTAGGGTCTTCTACCTCTTCAACAACCTCTCTGTTCCAATAGATCTCGCAGTCTCCCTTGTCAATGTTGATGATGATGTCAAAGTTGTCTGCCGATCCGTAGGTCTTTGTGATCTGAGTTCTGAACACATCTTCAAGAACACCCATCATTGTAGGTCTGTCGATGTTCTTCTGGTTCTTGAACTCTGCAAAAGCGTCTTTAAGTTCAATCTTTTCCATTTGTTATTTCAGTTTTTAATATTATTCAAATTCAATGAAAGGGCGGACAGCGTTGACCTGATCCATGGTGAATCTGTCAACATGCTCCACAAATTCCTTTTTCTTCTTGCCTTCGACTGCCTCCTTTACCGTGTATCTGAGAGTTATGCTATCTTCATCTGCTGCATCAAGCACAGCGACCATCTTCCTTCCTCCCTTCAAGGACACTTCCACCTTCTTGCCGATTGCCTTGATGAATTGTTTCATCACTTTGAAAGGCTGGTCGAGTCCGGCAGAACTTACGGTGATGGAGTAGTCTTCCTTTTCTCTGTCGAACTTCGCTTCAAATGCCCTGCTTACTGCCACGCAGTCATCGATCTCTACTTTTGTATCTTCGGATTCCATAGTGATCTCCACATCATTGTCTTTGCTGACTGTGACATCAACCAGATAGCATCCGCGTGCAACGATTTCGTTGCTTATTGCATCTATTATTTCTGATACGTTCATTTGTCTGCTGTAAGTATATAAAATAAGGGGGCTTTCTGCCCCCTGAATATCATTCTCACGCTGCAAATTTACGAATATTTTCAGAATATACAAAAAAATAGACCTGAACCTTTTAATTTAATATCATGGAATTCAAAGCAAAAGAAATCGCTGAGATTCTCGGTGGAACAGTTGATGGAAATCCGGATGCCACAGTCTCGACTTTTGCAAGGATAGAAAGCGGAAAGCCCGGTGCCATCTGCTTTTTTGCAAATCCGAAGTATGAGCATTATGTGTACGAATGCAAGGCTGATATAATTATCGTCAATAAGACTTTTGAACCTCAGAAGGCTGTTTCCGCTACAATGGTAAGAGTGGATGATGCATATGCGGCTGTAGCTTCGCTGCTGGATTATGTAACCGCAAAAAAACGTTCTTACAGACGCTATCGCGGCCTTCGCAGCAGAATACGCTGGAGCTCTAAGATCGGCAGAAAAGTGTATGTGGGGGATTTTGCCTACGTAGGAAGAAGGGCAGTGATCGGCGATTATACAAAGATATATGAGCATGTCTATGTCGGCGATGACGTGAGGATAGGAAAGAACTGCATCATATATCCGGGTGTGAGGATTTATCCTGGAATGGTTATAGGTGATAATGTCATCATACATTCAAATGCGGTCATCGGAGCCGACGGATTCGGATTCGCTCCTCTTGAAGACGGTACCTGGAAGAAGATAGAGCATACGGGTAATGTAATCATTGAAGACGATGTGGAGATCGGAGCAAATACATGTGTCGACAAGTCTCAGATGGGCTCTACTGTTATCCGTAAAGGAGTGAAACTTGACAATCTCTGCCAGATTGCACATAATGTGGAGGTAGGACCGAATACTGTAATGGCTGCTATGGTAGGAGTCGCCGGATCTTCGAAGATCGGTGAACATTGCATCCTTGGCGGACAGGTCGGTATTGCAGGCCATCTTACTGTTGCAGACAACACATCATTTGGAGCCCAGGCCGGACTTATAAGCAATGTGAAGAAGCCGGGACAGGCATATCTTGGTACTCCGGCAATTCCATATATGGATTATATGAGGAGTTATGCCGTATTTAAAAAGGCCGGAAAACAGTAGAAATTGTGAGTGGCAAAGTAGTGGTTGGTAATATCGTGTTTATTTGCTATCTTTGCAGGCTATTTAACAAAATAAGTAATAATGCAGTTGCAGAATACACTAAGAAAGAGCTATTCATTCGAAGGAAAAGGACTTCATTCAGGTAAGGTTGCCAGGATGACAGTGAATCCAGCTCCTGTTGATACCGGTATCATCTTCCGAAGAACAGATTTGGGAGATGATGTTTTTGTGGAGGCTCTTGCGGAGAATGTCTCAAATACAGCAAGAAGCACGACTATTTCCAAAGGAGATGCTTCAGTTTCTACTATAGAACATATAATGTCTGCTTTGACCGGTCTGGGAGTAGACAATGCCTTGATAGATATCGATAATGTCGAGGTGCCTATTCTTGACGGAAGTGCCAAGCCATATATAGATGCCATGTGGAATGACGGTCTGCAGCAGCAGGATGCTCCACGTCGTTATATCGAAATCAAGGAGGCCATAGAAGTCAGAAACGAAGAAAAGGGATCGGTAGTGAGAATAGAGCCTGCTGAAGAGTTTTCATACGAAATAAAGATTGATTTCAATTCCCGTGTATTAGGCGTTCAGACAGCCGTATGGAATCCTTCTGTCGTCTATGCTGAAGAGATAGGCACATGCCGTACGTTTGTGTTCTTCCACGAACTTCAGTTCCTTTATGCAAACAACCTGGTCAAGGGTGGTGATGTGGACAATGCCATAGTGATAGTGGAACATCCGGTGACGGAAGAACAGGTAAGCCAGATGTCCCAGCTGTTCAATGTTCCGGCACTGAAGGTCAGGGAGGACGGCTATCTCAGCAATCTTGTGCTCCGCTTCCCTAATGAATGTGCAAGACATAAACTGCTTGACCTGATAGGCGACCTCAGACTTGCAGGAGGGTTCCTGAAAGCCAGAGTGATAGCAGAAAAGGCTGGTCACGGTATCAATACGACTGCAGCAAAGAAGATCAGAGCTCAGTTCTGATAAATATTAACAATAAAATAATATAAGTAATGGCAAATATTCATCCGTTGGCAACAGTCCATCCTAACGCTAAGTTGGGCGAGAATGTAGAAGTTGGACCTTATGCTTATATAGAAGAGCATGTTGAAATAGGAGATGGCACAAAAATTCTTCCTCATGCCACCATATTCAACTATGTGAAGATGGGTAAGAATTGCTGTGTGTTCCCAGGTGCGGTAATCGGGGCTGTGCCTCAGGATCTGAAGTTTGATGGCGAAGTTACCTACGTAGAGATAGGAGATAATGTTAACATACGTGAATGTGCTACCATAAACCGTGGAACAAAGGCAAGCGGAAGGGGAGTTACGAAGATCGGAAACAATGTACTTCTCATGTCCTATACTCATGTGGCTCACGATTGTACAGTCGGAAATAATTGTATCCTTGTAAGCTATGTGGGAATTGCAGGAGAAACTGATGTAGATGATTGGGCAACAATCGGAGGAAGTTCCGTAGCTCATCAGTTCTCAAGAATCGGTAAGCATGCGTTTGTCGGTGGCGGCTGCAAGATCAACAAGGACGTGCCGCCGTATATCCTATGCGGACGTGACCCTCTTACCTATGCAGGCGTGAACATCGTGGGGCTCAGGAGAAGGGGCTTCACATCGGAGCAGATCCGTAACATCAAGGATATGTATGACATCATATATAATAATGGTGCTAATGTGTCGGATGCTTTGGCAAAGATCGAATCAGGTTTTCCTGAAAGCGAAGAAAGGGATACCATCATATCTTTCATCAGAGCTTCGAAGCGTGGTATCATCAGAAGCCTTGGCTCTGATGTGAAAGGTAATATAGATTAAAGTGCCAAAACTTTTTACAACAGCATATTTTCCTCCTGTGTCATATTTTGCAGCTATGGCGGAGGAAATGACCGGACTTATCAAGAGCCGACGTCCTTCTCTTACGGACGTCGGCTCTTCTGGTGCGGAATCGTCCCTGCAGATGACTCTGACTCCGTCAGAGGTCTACATAGAGGCCTGTGAGAACTTTCAGAAGCAGTCGTATAGGAATAGATGCAGATTCTATGCGGCAGACGGTGTCCAGACCTTGTCTTTCCCTATTGTCCATGAAGGGGGTACCCATAAGCAGCCCGTTTCAGAGATAAAGATAGATTATTCAAAACCGTGGCTTCATCAACATAAGAAAGCCATAGTTTCTGCCTATAAGACATCTGCGTATTTTGATTACTATCAGGATGAACTTTTCTCGATATTGGATTCCGCACCTGAGAAACTGATAGACCTGAACATGTCACTTCTGAATTTCTTTATTGAGAAGATCGGGCTTGCGGTTGACCTGAGAATTACTGAAGACTATGCTCCGGCGTCTGATGACGGAAAGGTAATATGTTCCGGTGTGTCATGTGATGATTTTAGAGAAATCATACATCCTAAGCGTGAAAATACGATCCTTCGGGATTATGCACTGGAAAAGCCGTATTTCCAGGTGTTTGCCTCGAAATACGGCTTTAAAGCAGATCTTTCTGTAATGGATCTTCTTTTCAATGAAGGTCCGGATTCCATTCTTTTTCTAAAGGATATCTAGAATCTCCATCCGAAGGTTATCAGGATTTCCCATAATGATGCTTTGTTCATTATTTCAGGAGAGAGATGCTCGATGTCAGGGATGAATTCTCCTGTTGTCGGATCACTCGTGCCGTAATAATTGTCATATATCATGAAATATTCTGTAGGAACAAGTCTTGTGCGACATGCGGCGTCGGCAAAGAATGAACCGTTGCTGCTATATCCCAGTCCGAAAGAAATGTCCTGTGTGAATTTTGAAATCGTCTGAGCGGAGGTTGTAAGCCCGTATCCTGCCCTCAATGATAGACTGGATATAGGTTTGACTTCAAGTCCACCTCTCAACATATGACTTATTCCGAATACTTCCTTGATGTGCTGATTCAATTCATCTGAGTAATCAAGGTCATTAGCATAACCGGAACTGAAATATTTCATGGTTCCATAGTCGCATAATTCGTAATCAGCACTGATGATTCCCCATTTCCCGAATGTGTATGCAAGACCGAAGTTAGCTCTGTAAGGTGATGAGTATGAATATGAATTCTTTCCGACCGGGCTTTCCGAACTGAATGTTTCAACTCCGCTGCTGTTCTTGAATGCAAACGCTGTAGAGCCGCTATACACCCATTCTTCATTCATGTTCATGGTGACCGGAGTCTGGATGGCTGCACCGATTCTAAGTCCTGCAACAGGAGTCAGCAGGACACCGAGCTTGGCGAAGCATCCTATGCCGGATGTGTTATACTGGTAATTGTATTTCATATTGTTGAAATAGCCCTGTACCTGATTTCCTTCTTCATCTTCAAATTTCATAGTAGGAAACTCCTTGTAATCGACAGCCTGTTCCTTTACATATTCCATGAAACTGTAATTAATGGAGTTGAAACCGAGGTTGAGTCCTATATGAATGAAGTCGGATATGTTGGCAGAGAAGTTAAAGATGTACTCACTCTTATTTCCTTCCTTCCGTCTGCCATAAGCCTGCTCCAGAGGTGCCGGTACAATGATTTCTTTGTTCTCAAGAACAATTTCACTTGCTCCTGCAAATGCATCGTCGATGATGGTTTCCCCTTCCCTGATGTTGTCTATCATGAAGCAGTTGTAGCCTGTAATAGTGCCCCAGTCAAGGTATGGGTTGCTGAAGGGGTCATCTGCAGCCAGCATTGCACTGGTATATCCGTTTCTTTGGGCATTTGCTGCCATCGCACCCATGAAAGAAGTATAGTTGGTGTTTCTTCCGGCTGCGTAGATGTCTTCGTTCCAATTGTTTGTTGTCTGGACTATGAAACTGAATGCCATGTTTTTCAGACCGTATTTTCGTCCGGTATCCCAGTTCATTGAGAACCCCATGTTAGGCATGTTGAAGTCCGTCTTTGTATTCTTGAGTTCTCTGTCAAAATATGGAGTGCTTCCATTTGGCATTCTGGTGCCTTTGGTTGTGTTGATTGATATGCCCAGTCCGGGAGTAATCGAGAATTGCGAGTGTTTTGCTACCGAACTTCCGGCCGGATTGATGGCAATTGAGCCAAGGTCACCTCCCAATGCTGTGAACGCATTGCCCATTGCAACCGTTCTCGCAGTTCCGCCATATTGGTTCTCGCTGAGTTCCAGCAAGCTATATGCATCCTGTGCATGGGCTGAAGCTGCTGCCACAATAAGAATTACAGACAATATAGTTCTTTTCATGATTTATGATTCTTTTATGTTTATCTTCTTCCTCCTCCAGATCTTGAGTATCCACTGCTGCTGGTACTGCCGCCACCATAGCTCCTGCCATAGCTTGACGATCCGCTCCTGTTATAGCTTGATGAGCTGCTTCTGTTGTAGCTTGACGATCCGCTCCTATTGTAGCTGGACGACCCGCTCCTGTTGTAGCTTGATGAACTGCTGCTGTTATAGCTCGGTGATGAGCTGTTTCTGCTCTGGCTTGAACTGCTGCTGAATCCTCCTGAGTTCCTGTGGTATCCGTTAGAGGATGAACTTGAACTGTTTCCGGCTGCAGCCGGTCTTCCGGCGTTTGTGCCAGGTCTGCGATAATTGCCGGATGTGGCTGTTGACTGGCTCTTGCCTGTCCTGCCGTTGTCAGGTCTTGTAGCGGAAGACGAAGTTCCTGTGCTTGATGATGAGACCTGTCTGCCGCTTATAGGTCTAAGACTCTTGCCGGTTGAACTCTTGACACTGGTTCTGCCACTGGTAAGTCTGTTGTCTGTTGACGGTCTTATGCCTGTTGAGGTACTGTTGCCCTGTTTTGGAGACCTGCTTGTCGTATATATCTGTCCTGATCCTGTAGAGTGTCTCGGAACATATCTTACATCGCGGCCGCCATGTCCTCCAGATCCGTGTCCCGGCTTATGTCCCGGGTCTATATGACCAGGATGCATGTGTCCCGGGTGATGAGGCCATGAATGGTGAATGTGTCCGAATCCACCGTACCATCCACAGTAGTGGTGATACCAAGGATTGTGGAACCAAGGGTCATGATACCAAGGGTCATACCATCCCATATATCCGTACCAAGGATCATAGTACCATGGGTCGTAATATCTTCCGTAATGCCAATAATACGGATTGTGTATGCTCATGTGCCAGTTTCTGTATCCCCATCCGAAGCTCCATCCGGCCGTGAATGTAAAAGGTGTGTACCATCCCCATGTCTGGTAGGTGTTTCTCCAGTCGTAAGGGTTGTCGTAAAGAGATACGGTCGTGCCAAGCTTCTGGTCGAACCTTATTGTAGCGGACATGTTTTGAGGAATCATTATTGTGTCCTTCTTGTCTCCGAAAAGATATACTTCAGAAGCCTTGGTTTCCTCAATAAGCCTGCTTGTCTGTTCGTTAACTGCCTGCCTTTCCGCTTTAGAAACGAATGTCGGTCCGTCACCGTATATTCCGTCATGGAACCTTTGAGAGTCGTTGGAAGCGTATCTGGCAGTCGTTCCGCATGCGGTCAGCATGATGATTGCTGCAAATGTGACCATTGTTCTCAGTTTCATGGCATGTTCTCCTATTTTATTTATAATAATTTTCGTATCTTCGCAACCTATTGTTGTCTACAATAAATGTACCGTAGAAGTTACTGCCCGGTAGCCTCATCTTTTTAGACAAGATTGTGCGTTTAAAGTTTACATCAAATACAATATTAGCTAATAATTATATTAAAAACAAGAATACGATGGCAAAAGAAGTAACAAAGAGATCGGATAACTATTCACAGTGGTATGATAATCTCGTGGTAAAGGCTGATCTGGCTGAGCGTTCCGCAGTCAGGGGATGTATGGTGATAAAGCCATATGGCTATGCTATCTGGGAGAAGATGCAGGATGTTTTGGATAAGATGTTCAAGGACACTGGTCATCAGAATGCATATTTCCCTCTGTTTATTCCTAAGTCTTTCCTCAGCCGCGAAGCTGAGCATGTGGAAGGCTTTGCAAAGGAATGTGCTGTGGTGACTCATCACAGGCTTATGGCGGATCCCGATGGAAATGGCGTAGTCGTGGACCCTTCTGCAAGGCTCGAGGAAGAGCTTATCGTGAGGCCGACCTCTGAAACGATCATATGGAATACATATAAGAATTGGGTTACTTCATGGAGAGATCTCCCTATCTTGTGCAATCAGTGGGCTAATGTAGTGCGTTGGGAGATGCGTACCCGTCTTTTCCTCCGTACGGCGGAATTCCTCTGGCAGGAAGGCCACACTGCCCATGCTACTCAGCAGGAGGCAATAGAGGAGACAGAAAGAATGGTGAATGTGTATGCCGATTTCGCACGTAACTATATGGCTGTACCTGTTGTTGTCGGACATAAGAGCCCGAACGAACGTTTTGCAGGTGCACTTGACACAATGACCATTGAGGCTCTCATGCAGGACGGCAAGGCTCTGCAGGCAGGTACTTCACATTTTCTCGGTCAGAATTTTGCGAAGGCATTCGATGTCCAGTTTACAAATAAAGAAGGAAAGCAGGAGTATGTGTGGGCTACGTCATGGGGAGTGTCTACACGACTGATGGGTGCTCTGATCATGGCACATGGTGATGACAACGGTCTTGTGCTTCCTCCGAAGCTTGCACCTATCCAGGTAGTCATGGTACCTATAGTGGGCAAGGATGCTGATGCAAACAATGCTATCCTTGATAAGATGCAGCAGATAAAGAGAGAACTCGAGGCTGCAGGACATACTGTGAAGATTGATGACCGTGACACTCTCCGTCCGGGATTCAAGTTTGCAGAGTGGGAGCTCAAGGGAGTTCCGGTACGTCTTGCCATCGGAGCCCGTGACCTTGAGAACGGAACAGTGGAAGTGGCACGTCGTGATACAGGTGAGAAGATATCTACTTCTGTGGATGGACTTGCCGCAATGATCGACGGTCTTCTTGAAGATATTCAGAACAGCATCTATAATAAGGCTCTCAAATTCCGTGATGACAGTATCCGCAAGGTGGACACATGGGAGGAGTTCAAGGAAGAAATCACCAAGGGAGGCTTCCTGCTTTGCCACTGGGACGGAACACCGGAAACAGAGGAAAAGATCAAGGAAGAGACCAAGGCCACAATCCGTTGTATTCCTGTGGATAGTGCAGTCTGTGTTGAGGAAGGAAAGTGTATCTACACTGGAAAGCCTTCAAAGCAGAGGGTTCTGTTCGCTATTTCTTATTAATCCAAAGAAAATAGAAGCTTAACTGCCCTTACGAAATCTGATTTTATGAAGAAATCATTGCTTGCTCTGACAGCTGGCCTGTTCTGCTTGGCAGCGGGAGCTCAGAGTGTTCAGGATATTTCAGCGGAAGCTGCTAAAGTGATAACTTCAGTTCCTCCTGTGGAACAGAAGATGGAGGAACCTAAGTATTGGACCAGTTCGCTGAAGACCCAGGTGAATGTAGGTCAGACAGGCCTGACAAACTGGGCGGCCGGTGGTGACAATACCGTGACACTGCAGGGCTTTGTGGATGCCAATGCCAATTGGGCGAAGAATGCGATGTTCTGGAACAATCGTCTCCAGTTGGACTATGGTTTCGTGTATGCATCGTCGAAACCGATAGTCCAGAAGAGCAGTGACCGTATATATCTTGAAAGCAGATGGGGTTATAAGGCAGTTGAAAATCTGTATCTTTCTGCCAACTTTGACTTCAAGTCCCAGTTCTCTTCCGGTTGGGTGTATAACACTCCGTCTGTTCCGGCAGACAAACCTGAAGGCACCAGACTTGAAGATCTCCCGTTAAGGGAACAGATAAGACTTTGGGAGGATGCAAGGGACCTTAAGTCTGACTTCCTGGCTCCTGCCTACACCAATATCGCTCTTGGTGTCGATTATAAGCCTGCCATGTGGATATCCATAAATATGGCACCGCTTACAGGAGGTTTTGTCATTGTGAATGATGCTTTGTTGAGGAAGAATTATTCCATGGATATGAAGGATAATTATATCGAACTGCAAAAGGAGTTTGAAGGAATAGATCCTGCAACTATAACTGATGAGGTGACCAGGATGAGATATGATTATCTTCAGGCAGGTCTGGCTGACGGCAATGCCTACAGAAGTGCGAGATTTGAATTCGGTGCCCAGCTCAAGGTTGATTTTGCCGTTAATGTCAATGACAATTTCAAGTATACTTCTCAGATAGTGCTGTTTTCCAACTATCTCAAGAATCCTCAGAATCCGCGTATAAACTGGGATAACAGGTTTGACTGGAAACTGGCCAGATTCTTTTCCCTTACGGTCACAACTAATCTTATCTATGATGATACCATCATGATTTATAGTGAGAGAGATCAGTTGACGCACCAGAGGATTCAGTTCAAAGAGGCTCTGGCATTCGGCTTTACTTATACGATTGCAAGTAAAAAATAGTCTGATGCAGAAAGCATTTTCTCGCAAGGTAAATGAATTGAAAGAGATTACAGATGGAGGGTTCCTTCTTGCCGTGAGCGGGGGAATCGATTCCATGTGTATGGCAGACCTCTTTTTAAAGACAGGAGAGAGTTTTGCTGTTGCACATTGCAATTTTCATCTGCGTGGCGAGGAGAGCGATGAGGATGCGGCTTTGGTAAGGGCTTGGACGGAAGAACATTCCGTACGTTTTCATTTAAGGAATTTTGACACTGCTGGCTATGCTGAAAAGCAGGGAATCAGTATAGAAATGGCTGCCCGCGATCTTCGATATTCATGGTTCTCCGATTTGTGCGAAGAGTTCGGATATAAGGTAGTTATTGTTGCACATAATGCGGATGATAATGCAGAGACGCTGATGCTCAATCTGTTGCGAGGATGTGGCCTGAAGGGGGCGTCGGCAATTGCTCCTTTGTCAGTCTTGCCGGACGGTAGATCTGGCGATGTGAAGCTGTTCAGACCATTGCTTGACGTTACCAGAAAACAGATTGAGGGCTATGTCTTTGCGAATGGTATAGCATACAGGACTGACCGCACTAATTTTGAATCCGACTATAAACGCAACAGGATCCGAAATGAGGTCTTCCCACATTTCGCTAAGATAAATCCTTCATTCGTACGCACCCTCAACCGCGATATTGATTATTTTACAGATGCAGCTCAGATTGTTGAGTCATGGTGTGAAAAGGCTGCAGCTGAAGTGACGGAACATTCTTCTGAGCACGGGTCCATTTATATCGATATTAAAAAACTTATGGAGTATAAGCAGTGGAAGTATCTGCTATACTATATTCTGCAGCCATATGGATTTACATCTCTTGTCCTGTCTTCTCTGGAAAACCTTCTCGTCTCTGAAAGAACAATTTCCGGTAAAAGATTCGAGTCATCTGCATATGTGCTCATGACAGGAAGGAACGGACTCTTTGTGGAACCGATTGATTCGGTCTCTCATAAAGAGTTGACCGAGAATGATGCCATGGTTACGGTCAGGGCACCAGGACGTTATTCTTTCTGCGGAACGACATTTATGGTGGAGATTCTGCCATATTCAAAAGATATGAGTCTCAAACAGCCGTCCGGTACTGTAATAATGGATGCAGGCAGGATGCGATTCCCTTTTGTGTGTAGAAAATGGAGGCAGGGTGACTGGCTTGTACCATTTGGAATGAAAGGAAAGAAAAAGGTCAGCGATCTGTTCGCTGACCTCAAATATGATCTTCACTCAAAGAAGGTTTCCATCATCATGGTTGATACAAGGACGGATGGTCTGGCTGAGGTCCAGCATGTTGCAGGTGTCCTCGGGGTACGTATTGATGATGCTTACAAGGTGACGGAGTCTACGGAAAGAATACTCCGTCTGAGTGTCATTACTTCAGAATGATTTCGTAAGGCATTCTGGCATAGGTTTTTACTCCTTCGTTTGGATTCCAGGAATTGAATGCTTCCGCTACCTTTTCCAGAGGTGTACCCTCAAGAATGTTCGTCTGCATTCCAAGTGATTCAAGCAGTATGTCGATAGTTGTCTGAGGCTTAGGATATTCGACTATCTCGACGTCGGAGAGAGACTCTACACCTTCAATGGAGAATGCAGCGTAAACGATGGCATCTTTCAGACCTCCGGTCTGGTCTGCAAGTCCCAGTTCCGTCGCCTGAACTCCGGACCATACTCTTCCTTGCGCCAATGCATCTACTTCTGCAACAGGCATTTCCCTTCCCTCTGACACCAAAGATGTGAAGCGTGTGTAGACGTCTTCAACTGTTTTCTGCATATATGCTTCTTCTGCCGGATCGAGCGGGCGCATCAGTGAGAACATGTCGGCATGTGTGTTGGAATTCACTGATGTTACGTTGATGCCTATCTTGTCTTCTAGAAGACGCTGAGTGTTTGGAATCATACTGAAGACTCCGATTGAACCGGTAAGTGTGGTCGCATCAGTAAAGATGTAGTCGGCATTTGCTGAAATCCAGTATCCTCCGGATGCTGCATAGTTGCCGTATGATGCAATTACAGGAATACTTTCGTTGAGGATGTCAAGCTCCGCCTTTATCTTTTCCGCTGCCAGAACGCTTCCGCCAGGACTGTTCACCCTGAGCACCAGGGCCTTAATGGTGGTATCTTTCCTGATCTTTGCAATCATGTCAGCATATCTGTTGCCTGCAACCTGTTGCTTCATATCTCCTTCTATAATGTTTCCGTCAGCATATAGTATAGCGACTTTCTTCTTAGGCTTGATAGTCTTCATGGCAGACTGTACCTTTGAATAATCCTGAATGGAAATCATCTTAACATTCTTGTAGCTGTCAGTTATGTAAAGGTCGGCCAGTTTCTGTCTAAGTTCCTCTCCTGTCACAAGCTCGTCAACAAGACCTTTATTCAGGAAGTCATCCGATGAGGCAAGTTCGAGTCTGTCAAGCATGCCGTTCAGAGCCTCTGGTGTAATGTCTCTGGAACGTGCAATCTGATCAGCCCAGGTGTTCCATATCGAGTTTATCAGCTCTTCATTCTGCTCAAGGTTCTCTTTGCTCGAAGAACTCCTTGTGTACATTTCTCCGGCTGATTTGTATTTGCCATGGCGTATCAGCTGTACACCGATTCCAAGTCTGTCAAGAATGTCTTTCAGGAAAAACATCTGGGATGAGATGCCGGTAAACATACTGTTGCCTCCCGGATGTGATGTCATGTAGATCTTGTCGGAAACGGAAGCAAGATAGTAGCCTCCGTTTGTCGGGTTCTCGATGTAGGAGACTATCGCTTTTCCGCTTTTTCGGAATTCCTCCAGAGCCTTTCTGAACTCCTCTACCTGGCCGAATCCTCCGTTGACCATGTCCGGCTTCATGAATATATACTTTATAGCAGGGTCAATGGCAGCAGCATCGATAGCTCGTGCAGCTTCAAGGACTCCAATAGGGGTGATGATCTCTCCCTGCTGCTGAAGCAACTGTGTCAGGTCAGGTTCGGAGGTCTGTTCCGTGAGAGTGATGTTGGCCATGTCTATATTCAATACCCCTTCCGAAGGTAGCACTGGAGTTGTGTTGTTGACTGCCACAATTGCACCTGCTGCAGTGATCGCAATCATAAATACTGCAACGCAGAATATCAGAAGACCTGTCAAGGTCGCAAATGTCATTTTGATGAATTGTTTCATATGGTTGATTTTATATAGTTCGTTTTATTATGCAAAAATAGGAATATTTATTTGGTAAGCAAAAATTGTGAAATTGAGTATAATTCTATATATTTGCAGTTCGAGATGAAGAAGGCTTTGATAAATATGTCTGCATTTGTGCTTATGATATGGTACTGTTTGAGTGTCATAGGTTTCGATGTGCACACTTGTGGAGCTACTGGACGCGTCTTCGTCTCTCCTGTCATGACGGCGGAATGCTATGATTCGGAGCAGTCAGAAGAATGTCGTTGCGGCTGTTGCAGCCACTGCTGCGATGCTGGCAGCAATGCTTCCGGATATAGTGATAATTCATGCTGTAGTGATGATTATCAGGCACTTATAATCACCGGAGGAGCTTCTTCTGAAAACCATCGTCATTTTGATGAGTGTTCATGCGGACTTTATCCATGTGTCTTGATGTCTGAATCCGACGTCCTGAAGAATGTATGTGTCAGGACACTTTCTTATCGTCTGCCGGATAAAGGACTTCCATCTCCTTCAGACTTTCAGGCAATTCTCTCTGTCTGGCTTATCTGATTCTTTCCCCGGGAATCAGTCTTTTCTTGTTCCGTGGAGGACTGTTGTTTTTTTTACGGAATTCATTAATCAGAATTATTTAAAACAACTATAACATGAAGAAATTATTATCTGTCATTTCTTGTGCATTATGTGTCTGTGCATTTACTGCAAATGCCCAGGTACTTGATTCAAAAGGCAATCTGATCGATACCACCGCTATTTACGGTGAACGTTCCGACAGCCTTGATGCAGCAGTCTTTACTTCGCGTCAGTCGGGAAACTATCTTTCTAAAGGAAAGGAAATCCGTACGGAGGTCATTACTGCTGCCGGACTTTGCAAGATGGCCTGCTGTAATCTTGCCGAGAGTTTTGAGAACTCTGCGAGTGTGACCGTCGGTTACTCAGATGCTGTTACCGGAGCCCGTCAGATCCGTCTTCTCGGTCTTTCCGGAGTCTACACTCAGATGCTTGATGAGACACGTCCTGTTATGAGAGGTCTTGCTTCCCCATTCGGACTCTCATATGTTCCCGGTCAGTGGCTTGAGAGCATCCAGATTGCAAAGGGCTCTTCATCTGTAATCAATGGTGTGGAGTGTATGACCGGTCAGATCAACATGGAGCATCGCAAACCGACTGATGAGAAGCCGCTCTTCCTTAATGCAGCTGTCATGAGTGATACAAAGATGGACTTCAATATAGCATCTTCACTTCAGATGGGCTACAAATGGAGTACAGTTATTCTCGGACACGTTTCAGGAAATATCGCTCCACATGATATGAACGGAGACCATTTCCTTGATGATCCGATGATGCTTCAGCTGAATCTTTCCAACCGTTGGCTATATCAGGCAGACAATGGTATGCAGATCCGTTTCGGTGTACGTGCAATCCAGGACAGCCGTCAGGGGGGACAGATGTTCGAAAAGGATGGTAAGCATGTATATTTCGACAGAGACGCCTATCAGTGGAATCCTCTCGAAGTACAGCCTGGAACACTGAATCCATGGGGATCGGACATCCTTAACCGCTCCATCAACGGATACTTCAAGCTGGGTGTTCCTTTGAATGAAGAGAATTCACAGAATATCGCTCTTGTTGCAGACTACAATTACCAGAATATGGATTCGTACTTCGGTGCGACTAAGTATCTTGCAGGACAGCATTCTGCCTTTGCAAACCTTCTGTATCAGAATGAGATCAATGAGTCTCACAAGTTTACCTTAGGTCTGAATGGAACATGGGACCTCTATGATGAGGCTTTTGAAAGGGTAATCTTCTATAATCTTATGAAAGATGTAGAGGGAACAGGACTTCCAGTAAGGACCGATCTTGCCAATGCCGGTCTTTTCGGTGAGTATACCTTCCATGCTGGCGAAGAGTTTTCTGCAATCGTAGGTCTTCGCGGTGACTGGTTCAATCACGTACCGTCAGATGAGGCAAGATTCCGTGTATCTCCACGAGTTACCCTCAAGTACATGCCTATCGAGGAAATCGTCATCAGAGCTAATGGTGGACGTGGACTCAGATATTCTACTCCTCTTGTAGACAACATCGGTGTATTCTCGACCGGAAAGAAGTATGTAGGTTCATTCAACGAGCATATTCTTGAAGACGCATGGACTTTCGGCGGCAACATCACATATTATATGCCTTTCGGAGCAAGTTCAAACACATATCTCAGTTTTGACTACTTCAGGACCCAGTTCGTTCAGCAGATGGTTGTAGATTATGAACTCGACCCTACGCAGATCAATTTTTATGCTCTCAACGGCAAGCAGTCGTTTACTGACAATTTCCAGCTCGATTTCTCCGTCGACCCTATTGAAAGATTCAATATCACTGCAACCTTCCGTTATACAAATGCCAAGATTGATCTTGCCGGCAGGGGATTGGTTGACAAGCCTATGACCAGCCGGTTCAAGGGAGTGCTCAACCTTCAGTATGCGACTAATCTGAATAAATGGATATTTGACTTCACTGCGTCAGTTAACGGACCATGCAGGGTATATGATTTCATGAAGGGTATGGATGGTATCACTGAGAGAAATGGAAAGTATTATTCTCCTGTATATCCGCTTCTGTATGCTCAGATTACCCGTCGTTTCAAGGGTTGGGATGTATATATGGGTGCAGAGAACCTTACGAACTTCACTCAGAAGAACCCTATCATCGGTGGTGACAATCCGCTTCAGCCAAGCTTCGATGCAAGCTGCATATGGGGACCTCTCATGGGTATCAAGGCACATATCGGATTCAGATTTACTCTTTGGAAGAAATAAGTATTAATTTTCAAAACCAATAATTATGAAAAAGACAATTTTATTTGTTTTGGCAGCGATGATGTCATTCTCTGCTGTTGCTGTAGCTGCGGATTTTTCTGATGCAGTTGAACTTACAGATAAGAAGCCTAAGAAGGCAAAGAAGGTAAAGGAAGTGAAGGAAGTAATCTATCACGTTCATCTTCACTGTCAGGATTGCGTTGACAAGGTTGTGGAGAATATTTCTTTCGAGAAGGGTGTTAAGGATCTCAAGGTTACTTTGGAAGACCACACAGTAGCTATCAAGTATGATCCTGCGAAGACCTCAGAGGATGTTCTCAAGGCAGCGATCGAGAAGCTCGGATATCCGGTTGCCGGAAAGGTTGAGCCAGGACATAAGCCTGAGCATAACCATGACCACCACCATCATAACTAAGATGGGGCCTTATCTCCTGTTCATGTAGCGGTTTACAGGCAGGAGGGCGATCAGATAGCCGATTATGGCGACACCTGCGATGGTCAACAGAATATCTGACCATGAAAGGATAATAGGATATGCCTGGACAATAAAATGTCCGGGCATTTTTATGAATCCGAAGTGCTGTTGCAAAAGAGAAAAAGCAGTTCCGAGTATGACTCCGGCTGCCAGACCGGTCAGAGATATCATCCATCCTTCAAGGATGAATATTCTCTTGATCAGTGAGTCTGTAGCTCCGAGACTGCAAAGCGTCCGGATGTCCTCATCCTTTTCAATTATCAGCATGGACAGGCTGCCGAAAATATTGAATGCGATAATGATGATGACGAAGATGAGTATCATGTAGATGGCAGCCTTCTCGTACTTCATCATCTTATAAAGTCCTTCGTTCTGCTCGAATCTGTCGCGTACCTTGAAGTCCGGGCCAAGTCTTTCTGAAATCTCTTTCTTCAGCCTGTTTATCTCTCGCGTATTGTTGCCCTCGTGCAGTCTGATCTCAACGGCAGTGACTTCATCGTCGTACTCCAGCAGTTCCCTCATTTTTTCGATAGGGAGAATCATCAGCTCTGCATCGACTTCGCTGCTGACAGAGAATATGCCTGATGGCCATACTCTGATGTTTTCAACGGATGAGGCTGGATTCACCAGGGAAACCTTCCCTGTCCTTGAAGGAAAGTAGATTTCTATAGGGGAAAGAAAACGTGGGTTGATACCCATTTCATATGCCAGGGCAGCTCCGACGACTGCCATTGGAACATCCCCTTTGTTAAGTCGGAATTCCCCGTCGGTCATGTGAGCGGATAGCGGCGTCTCCTCCTCGTATATTCTGTCTGCTCCTTTAGCTGTTGCGATGCTCTGTCTGCCTTCGTAGCCAATGAAAACCTGCTCTTGAAGTGTTGTGCAGATCGTCTTGACAGAAGACTGGTCGTAGATCCAGTCGTATGTGTCTCCTTCCGGAACAAAAACCTTTCCCTTTGCAGGGGTTATCATAAGATCGGGCTCGACATTGCTCATCATTGATCTGATGAGCGAGTCGAACCCGTTGTATATGGATAATATTATGATGAGGGCAGCTGTGCCTATAGCCATTCCGATAGCGCTTATCGTCGAGATAATGTTGATCACATTATGTGATTTCTTGGCGAAAAGATACCTTTTTGCTATGAATGGCGCCAGTCTCATCTATCATTTTGAGTTACTAGTAGTTTCGAGAGATCTACTTTTTCAGCAGTTCCTCTATACGCTCCACATAGTCCAGCGAACTGTCAAGGTAGAAGATGATTTCAGGAACTATCCTGAGCTGCTTTGCCACCTTTGTGCCCAACTCCCCGCGTAGAGGTCTTGTATTCTCCTGCAGAACCTCCATAACGGCTTCTGCCTTTTCGGAAGGGAATATGCTGACATATATCTTTGCAACAGACAGGTCTGGGCTGATCTTTACTCCGCTGACAGATACCAATGCACCGCCGAAGGCCGCCATGCCTTTGCTGCGGATGATTTCTGCCATGTGCTTCTGGATTTCCTTGGCAACTTTCAGCTGTCTTGTGGTTTCAATGTTTTTATCCATTAGGCAATCTTTATGATAAAGTAGTTCTTCTTTCCCTTCTGTGCCAGGATATACTTCCCGTTGATGAAGGATTCTTCGCCGATCTGTGCGTTGATGTCAGCCACCTTCTCCTTGTTGATGCTGACGCCGTTTGCCTGAATCATCTTGCGGCATTCTCCCTTAGATGGGAACACCTGCGATTCTCCAGCAAGAAGATCGATGATGCCGATAGGGAACTTGTCAGCAGCAACCTCGAATGTAGGTACTCCGTCGAACACTGCGAGGAAGGTCTTTTCGTCAAGGTTCATGAGAGCATCCTTTGTCGCGTTTCCGAAGAGCATCTGTGATGCTGCTATTGCATTTTCATATTCTGCAGCTCCGTGAACCATTGTAGTGACTTCCTTGGCAAGCAGCTTCTGGAGTTCGCGACGCTCAGGAGCTTCGGTATGCTGAGCGATGGCTGCATCGATCTCATCCTTACCGAGCATGGTGAATATCTTTATATACTTCTCGGCGTCGGAATCAGATACGTTGAGCCAGAACTGGTAGAACTGGTAAGGGGATGTACGCTCAGGATCCAGCCAGATGTTTCCTTTTTCTGTCTTGCCGAATTTTCCTCCGTCTGCTTTTGTGATTAGAGGGCATGTGAGTGCAAATGCCTCTTTGCCAAGGATACGGCGGATAAGCTCGGAACCTGTAGTGATGTTTCCCCACTGGTCAGTGCCACCCATCTGCAATGTGCATCCCTTGTGCTCATAGAGATAGAGGAAGTCGTATCCCTGCAGAAGCTGGTATGTGAACTCTGTGAATGACATTCCGTCGCGAGCCTCTCCTGAAAGTCTCTTCTTTACAGAGTCCTTCGCCATCATGTAATTCACTGTTATATGTTTTCCGATGTCACGAGTGAAATCGAGGAATGAGAAGTTCTTCATCCAGTCGTAGTTGTTCACCAGTTCAGCCTTGTTCTCTGCCTCCGAATCGAAATCAAGGAATTTGCTGAGCTGTGCCTTGATGCATGCGACATTATGGTTGAGTGTCTCTTCGTCAAGGAGGTTGCGCTCCTGTGATTTCATTGAAGGGTCTCCGATCATTCCTGTTGCTCCTCCTACCAGAGCGATAGGCTTGTGGCCGCAGTTCTGGAAGTGTTTGAGAATCATTATACTTACCATGTGGCCGATGTGAAGTGAGTCAGCTGTAGGGTCGATACCGACATATGCGGCTGTCGAGCCCTCCATGAGCTTCTCTTCTGTTCCTGGCATGATGTCCTGAATCATGCCTCTCCACCTGAGTTCCTCTACAAAATTCTTCATGTCTATATAATCTTTTAATTTTTATTCTGCATATTCTCTTGAGTAATCTCCCACCCGTCGTCTGGAGCGAGCAAAGCGAGTCGAGAGTTCTCGTTGCAATCTACAAAGGTAGGTAAAAATAACCATATGTGAAATATCAATTTACCGCACTATGGCCCAGCGAATATTTCAGAGGTTCAGCTTAGGATGAGATACCCAAGTAATCTGGTTACCTGGACATCACGAGTCTGTTGAAGATCTCTATGATATATGGATTAGAAGGCAGGCTTCGTTCTGATAGCTTCTTGTAATGCCTTTATCCTCTTTGAATCGCTTGGGTGAGTACTTAGGAAATCGTTGCTATCTGAAGATTTTCCCTGATTCATCTTTTCCCAGAATGCCGGTGCTGCGTTGATGTCATAGCCAGCAAGGTCCATTATATACATTCCGATCTTATCAGCTTCATATTCGTGTTTTCTGGAATAGGGGAGAATGATTCCTGCCTGGGTGCCTAATCCGAAGCCGATGTCAAAAAGACTCTGTGCGGTAGAGCCTTTTCTGGCACCAATCACTTCGCTGGCTGCGATGCCTATCAGATTAAGGGCGGATTGCTGGCTCATTCTTTCGTTTCCGTGTCTTGCAATCGCATGTGCCATCTCGTGTCCCATGACCACTGCTATGTAGTCAGGGGTATCGGCATATTTCAGGATGCCTTCGTAGAATACGATTTTTCCGGATGGCAGACAGAATGCATTCACTTGCTCAGACTCTACGAGCTGAAACTCCCATGACAGACCGCTTAATGAACTGCTCATGTTATGTGAGTTCATGTACGACTCGAGTGCCGATACCATTCTTGTACCGGTCTCCTTGAGCATTTTAACTGCCGCTGCATCGGTAGAGACCTTTGCGGAACTCATGAATTCCGAGTACGACTGGTTGGATAAGGATGTGATTTCGCTGTCAGAGAAAAGAAGAAGCTGACGACGTCCTGTAAAAGATACAACACCGCATGAGACGGCTGCAAGGGTGATGGTGAGAATCGCTGCTATGGTCTTCAGATGCTTGCCCATATGTTGTGCGGAATAAGAATATATTTCTAAAAAAGGAAAGCACTTGCGAATTTCTTCGTAAGTGCTTTTGGCTCCCGAACTTGGACTTGAACCAAGGACCCTCTGATTAACAGTCAGATGCTCTAACCAACTGAGCTATTCGGGAATGTTATTTCAAACGTGTTGTTTTCGTTTGGGATTGCAAAGGTAGATAAAATTTCTTTACCTCCAAACTTTTTTGAGAAAAAATTAACTTTTTTTTTGATGTTGTCATAGTTATACGCTCTGAGATTGTACTGGATTTTCTTTATAAAAACTCCGCAACTGTTTTATCTACAACACTTTCTCAATTCTTTTATACTTTTAGCAAGGCACTAATGATATTTTCACTATCTTTGTAAGGTTTTGAAGTAATTGTTTATGGATATAGATCTTTTGTCAAAAATGGTCAAGGAACTGATTCTTGACACAGATAGAGTAGCACTCCCGGGACTAGGCTCTTTCGTGGCCGAGATTGTGCCTGCATCTTTTTCCGATAAGGGCTATACCATAAATCCGCCGTACAGGAGGTTGTATTTCAGGTCAAAGCCTGATCAGGGGGATGAACTTTCGGAGTTTTATGCCTCATCCAATAATGTTTCAAAGGATATAGCTTCGAGGATCATTGCTGATTTTGTATCAGAGTTGAAGCCTGTTCTTTTTTCGAAGAAGACAATCGTATTTCCTGGATTGGGACGTCTTCGTGCGACTAAGGAGAATAATGTGTTTTTTGTGGCGGATGAGACGCTGGATATTTATCCTGCAGGCATAGGGCTTGAACCTGTGTCTTTGAAGACTCATCAGGAAACTAAGGCCGAGGTGGACGCTGCATTTGATGACCTGAAGCAGATTCTTGAATCTCCATCACCTGAGCCTGAAGTTTGTGTGGAGCCTGTTGTCCAGGAAGAGGCAGAACCTTCAATTGTTGAATCGCCTGTTAATGTCTTACAGGAAATAACTGTAAAAGAACAGGAAAGTGTTCCTGCTCCGGTATCCCGCAGATTCTGGAAGAACTTTTTCAAAATGTTTTTCATCCTGCTCGGATTGGCTGTTCTGATTCTGTTTATCATTGCTGTTCTTGGACGTGTCTGCCCTGAATTTATCGATCGATTCCTGTTCTCTGAAGAGGAGTTGAGGATTCTTAATTATTAAATCAATGATCAGATTTTCACAGGATTTTGTAATTCCTTGCTATAATACTGATGCCAACTGGCGTCTTAAGCCAGCCGCTTTCATGGATCTGGCACAGGAAGCAGCAGGTCAGCATGCTGTGTTTCTTGGATTCGGATATGATGATCTCATAGTCACCAATACAGCCTGGATATTATCGCGGGTCCACATCAAATTCATCGATACTCCTAAATGGAGGGAGGAGGTCAATCTGACAACCTGGCACAAGGGACTCGACAGGTTGTTTTTCCTCAGAGATTTCATCATGGTTGATAAGGATGGACGGGAGCGTGTCAAGGCCACTACGTCATGGCTGGTTCTCAATCTTGAAACAAGAAGGCTGGTACGTGATCCGAAATTGATGGAAGATAATACTGTCTGCACGGATAATGTCTTAGAGACACCTGCAGATAAAGTACAGATGCCCAAGGATGTTGTACCGGATCTGGCGTTGGAACATGTGGTGTCTTATTCGGATGTAGACATGAATGGACATGCCAATAATGCGATGTATATGCAGTGGGCAATGGATGCAGTAGATTATGACATCTCATCGTCCAGAGCTGTAAAGGAGCTGACGATCAATTTCAACCATGAGACAAAGGCCGGTGACAGAGTCATGATATATCGCTCTACCTTAGAAAAGGAAGATGGCCTGCATGTCTATGTAGAGGGAAAGGTCGGTGATGTTTCTGCATTTTGTGTAGATATTGTTTTCTGATGATGGAACTGATTTATCCTTTTGATCTGGCCCCTCTGGTCCCGCAGCCTACGGCAGAGACAATGTCGAAGCGTAATCCCTTTGCTGAGTATCTTCCTGTTGTTGAGCCAAATGGGATGGTGACTGGCAGATCGCCACGTGACTATTGTCATTCCGGTGCCAAACCTCTTCATCCTGTGGTGCATCTTCATGTAGTCGACCGTTTCAGCAGAATCTATCTCCAGAAACGCCCGATGACTAAAGCAATACAACCCGGTAAGTGGGATACAGCTGTCGGAGGGCATGTCTCTTATGGTGAAACCTTGCTGGAGGCTCTTTTGCGTGAAACTTTCGAAGAAATAGGCCTGCGTGAGTTCCATCCTGTTTTCCTGAAGGATTATGTCTTTGAGTCAGAGGTGGAAAGGGAACTTGTAAATATATTCGCTGCAGTCGGCAGTTTTGATTTGAAACCGAATCCGGATGAACTTGAGCAGGGCAGGTGGTGGACATTGGAGGAGATAGATGCAAACCTTGGCAAGGGAATCTTTACGCCGAATTTCGAAAGCGAGTTTGATATGATAAGGCAGTCTCTCCTTGCCTTGTTGTAATCGTGTAATAATTTATCCAGAGATGATTCAGTTATGACAGGTGTTGAATGTTTTATTCCTTCAATGAGTGGGGAAGATCTTTCCATTACGGTCGAATCCTTCAGCCGCAGCACTTCCTTTACAGGAGTGACCATATTGTCTGGCGTGTCATTGAGATCTACGTCGACCTTGAAAAGTATAGCTGAGGCGGTATCAGAAAAATACATGCTTCTATATACCAAGGATGCCCCGCTGGAGATGGGTATGTTTTCTCTAGACAGGATGATTTCGATTGCTGAAGATACCGGAGCCGATATGCTGTATGCAGATCATTACAGGACTCTCAGAGATAAGGATGGGAATGTAGGCAGATTCAGGCATCCTTTGATCGATTGCCAGAAAGGTGCTTTGAGGGATGACTTTGATTTTGGCAGTGTGCTTATGTTCAGGACATCTTCGTTCAGAAGGGCAGTACGTGCGATGGAGGTGGATTATGAATGGGGAGCCTTGTATGACCTTCGTCTAAGGATGAAGAATATCGTGCATGTTAACGAATATCTGTATACTGAGGTGGAAACAGACGGCAGGAAATCTGGAGAGAAGCAGTTTGATTATGTCGATCCGAAGAACAGGGAAGTGCAGATCGAGATGGAAAAGATATGTACAGACCATCTCAGACGTATCGGTGCCTATCTTCATCCGGTCTTCAAGGATCCGGATCCCGTGGAAGGGGGAGAATACCCTGTCACTGCTTCGGTAATCATCCCTGTATATAATCGCGAAAGGACAGTAAGGGATGCAGTAGAAAGTGCTCTAAGCCAGAAATGTCCTTTTCCGTTCAATGTCATAGTGGTCGACAATCATTCCACTGATGGCACGACTCGAATTCTGGAAGAACTGGCCTCGGTTGACGAAAGGCTTATTCATGTGGTGCCGGTCAAGACCGATCTTGGAATAGGAGGATGCTGGAATCTAGCTGTCCATCATGAACAGTGTGGAGAATATGCTGTCCAGCTTGACAGCGACGATGTATATAGCGGAACGGATACATTGAGCCGGATAGTTGATGCCTTCAGAACACAGAAATGTGCTATGGTCATAGGAACCTATCAGATGACGGACTTCAATCTGAATCCTATCCCTCCCGGAATAATAGACCATCGTGAATGGACAGAGGAGAATGGAAGGAATAATGCGTTGAGAGTCAATGGACTCGGGGCACCAAGAGCGTTCTGGACCCCGTTCCTTCGTACAGTAAATCTTCCTAATACAAGTTATGGAGAGGACTATGCTTTGGGATTGCGGATCAGCCGTGAGTATCGCATAGGAAGGATATATGAGACACTTTATTGCTGCAGAAGGTGGGAAGGAAATTCAGATGCAGCCCTGGATATCGACAGGCTTAATGCAAATAATCTGTATAAGGACCGTATTAGGACATGGGAGCTTGAGGCTCGTATCAGACTGAATAAGAAACATGGAGTCAGATAGAATTCATAAGTTCGTCGCAGATCAGTTGTCCCGGTGGCCTCTTGCATGTCGTAATTTCAGAGACCTGAAGAATGTTCAGGTGCGTGAAACTGTGGTCGGCGGCCTCACCGTAATGCTGCAGCATAATCCTGCACGTATCATATCGTCAGCGGCAAAACTGGAAAAATCGGACATTGCGGTCCGCAGATGTTTTCTTTGCAGAAACAACCGTCCTGCAGAGCAGATCATGCTGAAGTTTGAAGGCAGAAAAGGAAAGAAATATCATATACTTGTAAATCCATATCCGATTTTTCCGGGTCATCTTGTCATAGCGATGGACAGGCATGTTGATCAGTCGATATGGAACCGCTATGTCGACATGCTGGACATGGCTAATAAGTATGAAGGTCATACATTTTTCTATAATGGCCCCAAAAGCGGTGCCTCCGCACCGGACCATCACCATTTCCAGGCGGCCCCTTCAGGGCTTATGCCTCTCGAAAGGGACGTGGATTCCATAATAGACGGAACACAAGAGCAGGGTCTGACCTGGCTTGACTCTGTGCAGGATGCACATCTGTATCATTATGGCAGATTCACAACAGGTGTCTTTGTGCTCCGAGCGCAGACTGCAAAATCAGCGGCAAAGATGTTTTACAGACTGCTGGATTGTGCTGATATCCCGCAGGGAGAGCCGGAACCGCTTTTCAATCTGTTTACATATCGTAAGGACGGGGAGTTCCGCTCGATAATAGTATTCCGCAGCCGCCACCGCTCACATCACTATTTTTCCGAGGGCCAGGACCATCTTACCATGAGTCCCGGATGTGCCGATATGGCCGGAGTATTCATCGTCCCTGTTGAATCTGAATATCATAAGATTACATCTGAACTTCTGACGGAGATGGTAAGGGAGGTTTCTATAAGTGAAGAAGAGGAGAAGCGTATGCTCCATCGTCTTACAAGGAAGCAGCCTTATGTGAATGTAGGAATAATGTCAGGAAGGGAAATTGTCTTTGAGATACTTTCAGACGGTGCAGGTGTCCGCAAAGCCGTATTGAAGGAGGGGAAGATCGAATATTGCGGAGCTTTGTACGATGAACTGTTCTTTGCTTCGCAGACATTGTCTACGATGTTTGCCCAGCCTTCATTCATTCTTCATGGCGTGACCATCGGGGTCGGTTTCCACTGGCAGCGGCAGGAAACCCAGAAATTTGCCGGAGCATTGAAGATCATTGTTTCCGGTGGCGTCCTTCATGCCATCAATATCATTGGAGTCGAGGACTACCTCCTCAGTGTGATTTCATCGGAAATGAGTGCGACATCGTCTGAAGAATTTCTGAAAGCCCATTCTGTGATCTCACGTTCATGGCTGATGGCTCAGATGGCTGCTGCCAGAAGGACCAGACATGTAGATATGCCGGAAGGCATATCTAGCCTTCCTGAACTTGTGTCCTGGCTCAAGAACAAAGACGCAATCGGTATGCAGGAAGACAGCGGGATCCACGAGTATGTCAGATGGTATGACAAGGAAGACCATAAGCTGTTTGACGTCTGTGCCGATGACCATTGTCAGAGATATCAAGGACTTACACGTGCGGCGGGTGACGTTGTCCGAAGAGCGATAGACTCTACCTGGGGTGAGGTGTTGACTTATGAAGGACAGTTGTGTGATGCACGCTTTTCTAAGTGTTGCGGAGGAACGATGGAAATATTCAGTTCTTGTTGGGAGGATAAGGATTATGATTATCTTAAGCCATTGGCTGATTCCCCGGGACATGATCCGTCAGCCCGGCATTTCTGCAACACTCAGGATAAGGGGATTCTTGCACAGGTACTGAATGATTATGATCAGGAAACAGTGGATTTCTACAGATGGAGGACCGTCTATGGAAGGAAGGAACTGTCAGAACTGATATCAGGACGTTCTGGAATTGATATAGGTCGGTTGGAAGCTCTGATTCCGTTGGAAAGGGGAAAGTCAGGAAGGATAACAAGGCTGAAGATAATCGGTTCAAAGGCTTCTATAACAGTAGGAAAGGAGTTGGAAATCAGAAGATTGCTGTCCGATACGCATCTCAAGAGTTCAGCCTTTGATGTGGAATATCTTGATCAGGAAGGGAAGACTTTGTCGGATCCGATGTGTGATTGGTCAGAAATAGCACTGAACGGTGCAGGATGGGGACATGGTGTCGGCTTATGCCAGATTGGTGCAGCTGTAATGGCCTCGGAGGGTTATTGTTACAAGGATATCCTTTCTCATTATTACCCTGGAACCTCTCTTACGGAAAGTAAAATGGAAATTGATTGATGACAAGATGGATAGGAAACAGATAAATCCGTGGATGTGGATTCCGACATTGTATTTTGCAGAGGGAATCCCGTATTTCATAGTGAACAATATCTCTGTGGTCATGTTCAAGAATATGGGCATGCCCAACGGTATGCTGGCTCTTTATACAAGCCTGCTTTATCTGCCATGGGTGATAAAGCCTCTCTGGAGCCCGTTTGTAGATATAATCAAAAGCAAGAGATGGTGGATACTGTCCATGCAGATCCTGATGTCGGCTGCCATGCTTCTGATGCCATTCTTGCTGCCACAGACCTTGGGAGAAGAGCTTGCGGATTCTCCGATGTTCTTTATCACCCTGTCGCTTTTCTGGGTAACGGCATTTGCTTCCGCTACGCATGACATTGCAGCGGACGGTTTCTATATGCTTGCCCTGGATCCCTCCAGACAGGCTGGGTTTGTAGGTATAAGAAGTACCTTTTATCGTCTTTCTTCCATTTTCGGCCAAGGTGTTCTTGTCGCTCTGGCAGGTATGCTTGACAGCAGGACGGGAGATGTCCACCTGGCATGGAAAATCACTCTGATAGTCTCAGCCCTGATTTTTTCAGCAGTTACATTATACCACACCTGGTCGCTTCCGAAGCCGGCTTCCGACAGAATGTCAGCTGCGACTGATGCTCGGCAGATATTCACGGAATTCAAGAGGACATTCATTACGTTCTTCAGAAAGAAAGGTGTGCTGATGGCAATGCTCTTCATGCTTCTTTACAGGCTTCCCGAAGCATTCCTTGTCAAGATGATGAATCCTTTCCTTCTGGATCCTATGGCGGACGGGGGGCTGGGTATGTCGACTCAGTCCGTAGGTCTGGTATATGGTACTGTAGGAGTTGCCGCGTTGACGGCAGGCGGCATAATCGGTGGTCTGGCTGCGGCCCGTTGGGGATTGAAGAAGTCCCTGTGGCCGATGGCGATGAGCCTGACCCTTCCATGTCTATCTTTTGTGTTTCTTGCGGCATATCAGCCTGATAACCTATGGATCATCGGCTCTTGTGTAGCTCTTGACCAGTTCGGATACGGTTTCGGTTTCACAGCGTATATGCTCTATCTGATGTATTTCTCCGAAGGAGAATTCAAGACGGCACATTATTCGCTATGTACTGCCTTCATGGCTCTCAGCATGATGGTTCCGGGAATGGTTGCCGGCTATGTACAGGAAGGGCTCGGCTATACGGGCTTCTTCATATTTGTCATGCTCTGCTGCCTGGTTACAGTAGCCGTAACAGCTATGCTTAAGGTAAATCCGGAATATGGAAAGAAACGATAAATGATAATGATATGAAAACTTTGAAAAACATATTGCTGTCTCTTGCAGCATCACTTCCTGTCCTTGTGTCTTGTCAGCAGAAAGCCTCACCTTCTGTTCCAGGTTCAAGACTTGGATTCTCTTTGTCTTTCTTCAGGAATGCTGTATCAGAAGTCCCTTCTTCTGAGAACACAATCGTCTCACCATACAGTGCCGGTGTCGTTCTGTCAATGCTGGAAGAAGGTGCAGCCGGTGAAACAAAGGTCGAATTCGATAATGCCTTGAACGGGTGTATCTTTGATAAGGAGGATCTGGGGTCTGATGACACCGTGAAGGTGCTTGCAAGCAATTCGCTATGGATAGATGATCATTTCAGTGTCAGGAATTCGTATCTTTTCAAGATGGACAAGGATTATGATGCCTTGGTGCAGACTTTGAACTTTGCCGATCCGGCTACAGTCCATGCAATCAATAACTGGTGTTCTGAACATACTGAGGGAAAGATAACGGAAATAATAGACAGGCTTGATCCCGGAATGGTCATGGTATTGGCTAATGCTCTTTACTTCAATGCTCCGTGGAAAGAGCCGTTCGATCCGTCATTTACCCGCAAGGATGTCTTTTATGGCGTGTCAGGGCAGACGGAGATAGACTATATGGTGAGGAAGGCTTATTATTCCTATGCTGAATATCAGGGATGCCAACTTATAAGGATTCCTTATGAATCAGACCGATATTCCATGTATATCCTGCTCCCGGCAAAGGGGATGAAGACATCAGATGTGCTTCCATATCTTTCTGAGGACGCTGTAAATACGGCTTTGTCAAGTATGAATCCGGCACAGGTCCGTCTGTCTATGCCTAAATTCAAGCAGGATTTCGGTATGGTCCTGAACTCGACTTTGAAGAAGATGGGCATTGTGACGGCATTCACTCCGGCTGCCGATTTCAAAGGAATCGCAGAAATGGGACCTCTCGTCCTCGATCAGGTCAAACAGAAATGCTATATAGATGTAACTGAAAAGGGAACAGAGGCAGCTGCTGTCACTGTAGCTCAGATGAAACTTACCTCAGCTCGTCCGCAACCGTTTGTGAATATGACTGTTGACCGCCCGTTCCTTTTCTTTATCGCGGATATGGAAAAGTCTAATGTCCTTTTTGCCGGAAATATTGTAAATCTCTGATCTGAAATATGAACCGTATCCTTATTATATCTTTGACTCTTCTGATGTCTGTACTCTCTGCGGGTAAGACTCCTGATGTTCAGACAGGAATAGAAGTATTACGTGATAATGGATTTCGAAGCCTTCAAGGGAAAAAGGTCGGACTGGTGACAAATCCCAGCGGAGTGGACCGCAATCTGCGTTCTACGATAGATATTCTGTATAATGCTCCTGGTGTGGAACTCGTCGCTCTTTATGGACCGGAACATGGTGTACGAGGTGATATGTATGCCGGAGACAAGGTCGCGGATGCAAGAGATCCCGAAACAGGCCTTCCTGTATACTCATTATATGGGGCAACCAGAAAACCTACTCCTGAGATGTTGAAAGGCATAGATGTGATGGTATATGACATTCAGGACGTCGGAGTACGCTCTTATACCTTCATCAGTACTCTTGGTCTTGTGATGGAGGCCTGTGCTCCACTGGGTATTGAAGTCATGGTTCTTGACAGACCTAACCCCTTGGGAGGACATAAGATAGAAGGTTGTTATGTCGAAGATTCATTCTATTCTTTCGTAAGTCAGTACAGGATACCCTATGTCTATGGACTGACTGTGGGAGAACTTGCAAGACTCATCAATGAGGAAGGTCTGAATTGTGGGCAGAAAGGAGGCCAGGAGCCGGCCAGGTGTCGTCTTACAGTAGTTCCGATGAAGGGATGGAAAAGAGATATGATATATGAAGATACGGGTCTTCCATGGGTTCTGCCTTCACCGAATATTCCTTTCAAGGATTCACCGATGTATTATGCTTCTTCAGGAATATGTGGCGAACTGTATGGATTCATGAATATCGGTGTGGGATATACCCTTCCTTTCCAGGTCTTTGGAGCTACATGGCTTGATCCGGACAGGCTCAAGGAAGTTCTTGAAAGTTATCGTATCCCGGGAGTGTCTTTCCGAACTATCTGGTATAAACCGTTTTCAGGCAGTCTTCAGGGCAAGCTTGTCAAGGGACTTCAGTTCTTCTTTACGGATTATAAGGCCGCCCGTCTTACAGATGTCCAGTTCTATGTAATGCAGGCTGTTGCAGAACTTTATCCTGACAGGAAGCCGTTTGATATAGTGGAAAGAGTCGGACTCTTCGACAAGGTCTGTGGTACGGACTATATCCGTAAGGAGTTCTCCAAGACTCATAGACTTGAATCCATAAGGGACTATTGGCGGAAGGATGAGGCCGATTTCAAAGCATTGGCCAAAAAGTACTGGATGTATTAGAGAAGGTTGGCTGCAGTGGCTTTCAGAATGTCATCATCTCCTGAAGAAAGGAGGTCAAGGGCATATCCGTCATTTCTGATGAGTCCTTCTTCAGACATGACCTCTTGAAGATGCCTTGCAACTGCCGGAGCCGGATCTATTATTGTAACATTTCTGTCGGGACATATTTCCCGGCAGATTTTTTTAATTGTCTGAGCAAGGAAAGGATAATGAGTGCATCCAAGCACAATCGTGTCAGCTCCTGCTTCAATCAGGGGCTCAATGCTGAGTCGGACAACCATTTCTGCTTCCGGTCCGGAAATGATCCCTTTTTCAACCAGTTCGACGAATCCTTCACCGACATGTTCAAGTATGCTTACGTTGGATGCGTATTTTTCCTTGTGTCTGAGATATTTTTCAGATTGCAGGGTGCCAGAGGTCGCAAGAACTCCGATTACTCCGGTTGCTGTTGTCATTGCTGCCGGCTTGATGGCAGGCTCCATTCCTATGAAACGTAGGTTACCTGATCCGCTGTTGTCTGAATGTTCTTCTCTCAGTGTCTTTATTGCGGCGGCTGTCGCCGTATTGCATGCCACTACAATGATGTCTGCACCTTTCTCAACCATGAGCCCGGTTATCCATCTTGCCCTTTCCGTTATGAATTCCTGTGTCTTTTCTCCATATGGACAGAATGCATTGTCAGAATAATAGATGTACTTCTCTTCAGGAAGAAGTTTCCTTATCTCCCTGAATACGGACAGACCGCCTACACCTGAATCGAAAATTCCTATCATTCTTGCCGGACAGATCGGTTAATTGCATGACAAAGATAGTCAATACCTCTGATTTAGAAAAAACTTTCCTATATTTGTAAGTTGTCAAAACGAAATCTTATGCCTCTATATACTCCCCATAACTATAGAAATCTTCTCGGTAATGTCGAAAACACCGAAAAGGCCATCAAGGCGGTAAAGGATATGTTTCAGGATAATCTGTCTGCACAGCTGGCCCTTCTTAGGGTGACGGCTCCGATGGTAGTCTTGAGTGGTACTGGTCTTAATGATGACCTTAATGGAGTGGAGAGGCCTGTTTCGTTCCCTTTGAAGGATATGGGAGACCAGAGGGCAGAGGTGGTCCATTCCCTGGCAAAATGGAAGAGGATCAAGCTGGCCCAGATGGATGTCCAGCCTGGAAGGGGAATCTATACGGACATGAATGCCTTGCGTCCTGACGAAGAACTGGACAACATCCATTCGATTTATGTGGACCAGTGGGATTGGGAAAAGGTGATTACCAGAGAACAACGAACGCTGGCTTTCCTCAAGAAGACTGTACGTAGAATTTATGAGGCAATCAAGGTTACTGAGAATAAACTCTACGTCGAATTCCCGCAGATCGAGCCGATGTTGCCTGAGGAAATATTCTTTATCCATTCCGAGCAGCTGTTGCTTCAGTATCCTAACCTGACCCCGAAGGAAAGGGAGAATGCGATTGTGAAGAAGCATAAGGCAGTATTTATAATAGGTATAGGTGGAGAATTGTCTGACGGGACCGTTCATGACGGTCGTGCTGCCGACTACGATGACTGGACCACACGAAATGAAGACGGATTTGAAGGACTGAATGGTGACCTGCTTCTGTGGAATCCCGTTCTGGAGAGTGCATTTGAGGTTTCCAGTATGGGAATCAGGGTGGATGAAACAGCATTGACAAGGCAGCTGAAGATGCGAGGTGAGGAGTGGAAGACAGAATTGATGTATCATAGGATGCTTCTGGACGGAGATCTTCCATATACGATTGGAGGAGGAATAGGGCAGTCGCGTCTTTGTATGTTCCTTCTGCGTAAGGCACATATTGGTGAGATTCAGTCCAGCATCTGGCCTGATGCCATGAAGGACGAATGTCATAAGGCCGGAATAGAGCTGGTGTAATCTAAAGTAAGTCCTCTCTCCGAGAGAGAGGATTTAGGAGAGAGGTAACGTAAACAATGAGGAAAGAGCGGAGGGTAAAGTGTCGCAAGTCCCCCTGCCTTTCATATTATAAATAACAGAATTACTTGCGATATTTGTGTGTATGATTAATATTGATCAGATCAAGCAACTGCAGCAGCGTGTGGATACGTTGGGAAAGTGCATAAGCATTGAGCACAAGAGAAAGGACGTGGAGCAGAAGCAGGAAAAGACCCTTGCTGCGGATTTCTGGGATGATCCGAAGGAGGCTGAAAAGTTTCTGAAGGAAATCGCCGGAGTCAAGTTCTGGGTGACAGGCTTTGATAAGGTATCTTCTGCCGTTGAGGATCTGAATGTACTCTACGACTTTGCAAAGGAAAGTCTGGAAGGAGCCGAAGATGAGGCTACTGCAGAGGTCCAGGAACTTGAAGATGCTTTCAGGACTGCACAGGAAGAACTTGAGGCACTGGAACTTAGAAATATGCTTGGCGAGGAGGGAGATAATCTCGGTGCGGTACTCACAATCAACTCCGGAGCGGGTGGTACCGAGGCCAATGACTGGTCTGCCATGCTTATGCGTATGTATGTCAGGTGGGCCGAGAGAAACGGATATAAGGTTACTGTAACCGATGAACTTGAAGGTGAAGATGCAGGCATCAAATCTGTCACGATGCAGGTTGAAGGAGATTATGCATTCGGTTACCTTAAGGCAGAAAGCGGAGTGCATCGTCTTGTTAGAATTTCTCCTTTCAATGCTCAAGGCAAACGTCAGACTACCTTCTCTTCTGTTTTTGTATATCCTTTGGTAGATGATACGATTGAAATTGAAATCAATCCGGGTGACCTTGAATGGGATACCTACCGTTCAAGCGGTGCAGGAGGTCAGAATGTGAATAAGGTCGAGACCGGAGTACGTGTCAAGCACATTCCTTCAGGAATTGTAGTAGAAAACACAGAGACACGTTCTCAGCTGGACAACAGGCAGAATGCCCTCCGTATCCTCAAATCACGTCTCTACGACATAGAACTTAAGAAACGTCAGGAAAAGCAGGCGGAACTTGAGGGACAGAAAAAGAAGATCGAGTGGGGCTCCCAGATCCGTAGCTATGTCCTTCACCCATACAAGATGGTCAAGGACCTTCGTACCGGACATGAGACATCCGACACTCAAGGCGTTCTCGATGGCGACCTGAACGACTTCATGAAAACCTATCTTATGGGAAATAACTGAGCACCATTGTCTTGACTCATCGAGAATGGAAGCAAAATCCAACTCTGCCTAGTTAAAAGAATCAGCTGTCCATAAAAATGGCTGTTTTTGTGGACAAGGCCAACAAAATGAGTTTGCTATCCATGAAATAGGGTGTTTTCGTGGACGGGAATCGTTTAATTTGCTATATTTATATGATTTGACTGTCATCCTGAGCGATAGCGAAGAGTCTGTAACTAGGTAATACAAACTAACACTATACAAAATGGCTGAATTTAAAGATGGAATGTCCATTTTGATAAACCTCCTCCACGCATAAGGGCAAAAGTTAAGCATCTCGTTTGAGATGCTTTTTATATTACTGTTCGTCAATCTTGTTGAATGGCAGTTCCTCAGGAGACTGCAGATGATCTATAGCTTTATCGGGCGAAATGACGCTATGCCCAATACGTTTTTCTGCCTCTTCTCTTGCGGATTTGGCAACTTCGGCCCCTTCTCGTGCAATTGAAGCGTTTTCGCTTATACCTTTCGGATTCCGCTCCTTGCTTATCTCTGTGGCAGTTTCTTCTGCCAATGCGTTGAGAAGTAATTCCATGTTAGTCATGTTATCTCGAAGACTCTCTTTAGTGAGACCTTTGAGTCGTTTGTATTCACGAGTGGAAAAACCACTCCAAGTTTTGGACATGAGGTCTGTAAGGAAGGCAAAATCTACCTCTCTGGTTATACCGCCACGTTTCCATTCGTCTGTAAGCCCCTTGCGTATTTCTATAGTCTTGATACGGCGGGTAATCCAAGCCTCTGAGTATCCTAAACGTCTGTAGTCCTCGACTGCTTGCTCTATGCTGCGTTCCGGATCTATCATCTGATATATTCGTTCTGCTGCTACTTCTGCCATCCACCTTTTGAACGTCTCAGCTTTTTTTGAGGGGATTGATTGGATTATCCTGAAAATGCCTTCAAGGTCTGCACAATTCTCCTTTTGAGGACCTCCGGGAGTCTGAATTGTAAGGGGGTGGACAATCTGTCCCCACCCTTGTGACAATTCTATATCTCTTCTACGCATTTTGGATATATAATCCTTGGCATTAACTGTCCCAGTTAATATAGTGACAACATCTTTGACAGAAAAATACCATTCCTCCTCTTCTTCTAACCAGATCGTTCTAATCATCTGGTTATCAAACAATCTTATTTTCTCAATCTCAGACATACTGATTTCATTTCAGGCAAAATTATATTAAAAGTCCTTATATAGCAAGAATTGTTTCATCGATATCAGACTTAAATTCTCTTTTGCAAAGATATTGTTTGGTTGTGCCAAGGTGTGTTACATTCGGAAAAATATTTACCTTTGTTATAATAATCAATGAATTTTGTCTTATGGGCTATACGATAGCTGTCATCAGAAGGAAAGATGCCAAGAAGATGCTGGAGTGCAAGGATGCGAATGCGGTGATTCCTGTTGATAAGTGTACATACGATAAGGGTGTTCTGCAAAATCCTCTTGATAAAATCTATGCTGTTCTAAGTGAAGCGTTCCCTCCGTTGAATGGACCGGAGGCTCCATCTGATGATGTTGCGGATGAATGTGTGGAATACAGTTTTCTTC
>JAGAKH010000011.1 GCA_017625725.1 Bacteroidales bacterium
ACATGCCATGTATGAGGCATATCATTGGCCAGTCCGAAGAATGCAAACAGGGCAAACATGACGAATATGGCCATGGGATTTGACAGGCCCATAGCGACCGCCTGTCCGAAATCCTTCGTGGAGACAGTCGAACCGCCTCCGGTCTTCATTTTCCTGAAAGGATTTGAAAAGGCCATTGACACTCCTACAAGAGCCAATACGACACCTCCGATTATCAGGATAAGGCTTCTGTGGTCATCAATGAACTTCTGTGCAAATGCAAGAGCAAAAATCGCGATGAAGGCATACATGGTATCAACCACACTTGCCCCCAGTCCGGATACGAATCCGGCCTTATGTCCCTTGCTCAGAGACTTCTGTACGACAAGAATCGCTATCGGTCCGATCGGGGCCGACGCGCACATCCCTACGAGGAATCCCTTAAGCATGTCCAATACCATACTTCCGCAAATTAGATATAACTTACAAAAGTAGGAATTTTTCCTGATTATCTATTTAGTATAGAAACGATATTCCGTCTCAGAGTGATATTTTTCTCCAGGACGAAGTACTGTACTAGGGAACCTGTCCTGATTTGGAGAATCAGGGAAATGAATTGTCTCCAGAAGCATACCTGCAAATTTCTGAATTGGCCCGTACTTTCCATTAGGATAAGTTTCAGCACTGAAAGTTCTTCCTGTAAATGTAAGAAGTGTCGGCTCAGTTGTCCAGGTCACGATCCCACGACCTGTTTCTTCATCATACAGATCAGCGGCTTTTCTCAGAGTTCCATCCCAATCTCGGATTACCCAGCATGCTGACATACCTTTCATTATCCTGAGATGCTCATCAGGCATATCAATCCTATAATCGACTCTGTGAGGCTCCCTGAAGTCAAAAGGAGTATCTTCTACCGGAAGCAGGACATCTGGGCAGAAATGAGTATTGTTTCTGACACACGTATCAGCCTCAACCTGAAGCATATGTTCCATTATGTATGACCCCCTGCTGCCACGAAGATTAAAATAAGTGTGATTGGAAAGATTGATGACCGTAGGTTTATCAGTAACTGCGTCATACTCTAGACGGACCACATTATCATCTGTCAGCCAGTAGGTCACATATGTATCAAGATTCCCAGGGAAGCCCTGTTCTCCATCTGGACTTAATCTATGGAATCTTACTCCGGCCCTATCCTCTTCAACAATAGCTTCTCCTTCCCACAGAAACTGATCAAAACCCTTTCTTCCTCCATGACATTGGACAGGCTCTCCGTCAAACGACTCGTTTGCATCCACCATATAAGTCACTCCGTCCAAAGTAAAAGAGGCATGATCTATCCTGTTTCCGAACCGTCCTATTACAGGTCCGAGAAAACGGTCTCCTTTTTCAAATGATTCCAGGTCACCATATCCTACCACGACATCGTCAATCAAGCCTTTACGATCTGGCATACTGATGCTCACTATCCTGCATCCGAAATCCGTCACCTCCATGCTGGCACCGTTGGAATTCACTATCCGCCACAATGTTGCTTCTTCTCCATTAGACAGGAGTCCAAAAGAGGTTTCTATAACTTCAGGATGCTTGCAGCAGGCACAAATACAAAATGCAATTGCTGATAATAAAAAAAGTCTTTTCATATATAATACATTTACCATGTAACCAAAGGGAACTCAGAAATTCTCAATGTTGTACAGCCATATGGAATAAGTTCAATATCTTCCATTTCTCCTGCCCTGTGAGATGACTTTCCATTGTATATCCTCGACCGTCTTATACTGAACGGTAAAGGTCCCGTATCCCCATTATATTCAGTCCAGTCTTGGATTCTTGTCGCCTTGGCCCTAATCGTAACCGGGGCATCAGCTGCAGACCAATACCACTTCCCTTTTAGCTTTTCTTCATCCACACATACTGAAAAATGTTTCAGTGGTTCTATTGAAGCTTTGAACATGAATGCATAATTCCAGGGACTGCCTGCTGTGACCTGCCAATAATACTCTCCTCTTCGCTCCTTAGGATCAAGTTTAATTTTCTCCCACTTTTCATCAATCTTCAGAGCATATACGAGAGGGCCACGTTCAACACTGACTGCATTTTCATACCATGTATCGGTTCTGACCAACATCGGAAACTCCAACACTATCCTATCCCCATCCTTCCAAAGACGTTCTATACATATAACATCGCCAGCCTCAGACTCAATTTGCTCTCCGTTAACCGTTACCTTGGAATTCATAGCCCACGAAGGTATGCGGAACTTCATAGGCATTCTGATTCCCATTCCTCCTGACATTGAAAGTTCCACCTCAACCAATCCATCCATTGGATAGTGCGTCTTTTCAACAACAGTAACATCAACTCCTGAAATCTGCGTCTTAAAATGACAAGGAGAATACATCATGGCGGCAAAGCCTCCGTCACTGGTCCTGTACCAGAGATTCTGGGTAAATTTAGGCCAGCCCTGATGCAGATTGCACAAACAGCACGGATATCCGCACAACTCACCCATGAGTGACGCAGTACCATCATAAACAATATCAAAATTATGCGGTCCTCTGGTAATGGAAATCTGATTGGCCTGTTGAAAATACTGATGATCCCTGAAATCGTCGGTAATTTGAGCTGGCAAGGCATTGAATGCAATTCGTTCCAGATGATCAGCAAAAGATACCTTACCGCTGATCTTAACCATCTCTTCCAGCGAATACATCATCTCTACCACAGAACAAAGTTCCACACCTTGGACTGGATTGTTTCCATGAAGTGCTTCGTCACCACCAAACATTCCATTGGGGTATCCTCCATGGACCCTTAACTGACGCATGCAGGCATCAACAGCATCAGCATATCGCTGTTCAGGCCTCATCTGCCAATATACCAGCGGTTCTTTCAGCCCCTGAGCCAGATTCACGCAATGGATTGTACTGAATTCACCAAGTTGTGAAGTCTCAAGAAACATATGGGTAAAATCCCATCCTTGCGAATGCAGCAGATCACATAGCTTAAGAAGATATCTCTTGCCTGTCTTCTGATATAGCCATAAAGCCACAGACATATTGTCGCAAGCCCTGAATTCCGCCCATCTGGTCCAGTGACCCAAAGGTTTTTCCGGAAGTGTCTGCAACTGATATCTGAAATAGCGGTCCATAAAGGCCAATACCCGTTTATCTTCTGTAGCATTATAGTATTGCTGCAATATCTTCAGCACAACCATCCTCGGCCACCAGTCCTCTGCATTTGTTGTCTGAATTCCCGGTTCTTTAGGATAATCCTTTACAGGTCCGAACTGACCGTCTTCACGCTGAGAAGCCAATGCCCATTCCACCCATTTTTGCGCCTTGGCTTTCAATGCCGGATCATCAAGGATGTAGGCCATCGGAAGAAGTCCGTCTATCCAATAAGGCCCCCTTTCCCACTGGTCTCCATTACCTCCCAGCCATCCGTTACGTTCTCCCACGACTTCCGGATAAATGATATCCAGCTCTTCCGTCACTCCATTCTTCTGACGCTCCAGCATTTCCAACAGCCATCCATCCGGACGTATTGTCCCGAGTGGAAGTTCCTCATATAATCGCTTGAGTTCTCGTCCGGACACAATAGAAGGAAGCATCAGACAGAATATAATTAGTAAAGACCTCATATCATATATTTTTACAAATATATTCTTAAATTGAGGAGGTTTCCGACAAAATCGGAGCAAAATACATCAATTTTTCGTCAAAGGAGGATTTATCGAACTTCTCCCAAAGAACATATCTGAATAAAATTGTAAGTTTGTAGTTGTAAACATAAATCATACTATGAAACGTATTACAATCTGGCTGCTTACATTTCTATTTTGTTTCCCAGTCCTGAGTAGCGGATATGCGTTCACCCATATAACCACGAAGAACACATCCCTGTCATATGATGGTATAACAGCCATAACACAGGACAGTAGGGGATTCATATGGATAGGTACATACAAAGGCCTCAACAGATACGACGGCTACACAATCAAACCATACTTTAAAGAAGATATGGGACTTCAGTCCGACATGGTACATTCCATTGCTGAGGACCTGGAAGGAAATTTATGGGTAGGGACAGATCATGGGGTAACTATCTATAATTATATTCATGACACGTTTGTACCGTTAACACATATCAGCAACAAAGGGACTTCGATAAAGAACAAGGTCACATTCATAGCCGTGGATAATGGAGGCAAAGTCTATATGCTAGTCAATGACCAGGGATGCTTTTCATACTGCCCCAAGACTCAGTTGCTAGAGAACATCACATACGAGGAACTTGGTATGTCGGGATTCAGAAAAATGCTGATAAATTCAGACGGAAGTTTCTACATATCACGCTACCACGCCAATCTGTACCACATAGACAGCAGCATGTCACGAATAAGTCCGATACAGACAGGAGAGCCTCCGCAAGATTACTTTGCAAATGATGAGATAGAAGGCCTATTCAGAAGTTCTGATGGTCATTTATATGTCGCCAGCACCCAAAAGGGTCTCAGTTCCGTAGACATCATCAACAAGACAGCAAAGACACTTTTCACACTTCCTAAAGGGGTTCTTCTCACCCATGCACATCTTCAGGATGAAAGCACCTTCTGGTTCTCCACTCATACTGGGGTATGGAAATATGACATTCACTCAGGGCAGACGACATTACTGCAGCATGATCCTCAAGACATATTCTCGATTTCAGACGATTACATAAACTGCATATATACAGATAAGGACGGCGGACTATGGATCGGCACAAAAGACGGAGGAGTAAACTATTGCGGAGCATATCAGAACAATTTCGAGAAACAGTATCTTGCTGACGGGAAATCGCTTCAAGGAGTATTAGTCAGCGGGTTTGCAGAAGCGCCAGACGGCCGGATATGGGTTGCTACTGAAGGACGAGGATTTTTTATCTATGACCCGGAAAGCCGGAGAACCACCTCTTTCAACAACCACGCCATTCCGTCTAGAATCTGTTCTCTATGCTTTGACGGAAAACAGTTATGGTTCGGAACTCGAAATGGTCTATATAAGCTAGACACCGGCAACGGCTATGTAAAGCAATATGGTGTACTACAATGCGAGCAAGGCATACACGATCCCAACGTATACCTGATACATAAAGATTCAAACGACGATATTCTGGTAGGTACTACATTAGGACTTTTCCGATATGACAGGACCAGAGACAAGTTCATTGAACTCAGACATTTTGATGGCATATTCACAACTTCTGCCGCAAATGACCCGAAGAATCCTACAGATATCTGGTTCTCGACTTTTGCGGACGGAGTTTTGCGATGGAACATTGATTCACAAAAGAACCTATCGATATGGTCATGTCACAATAGGGGTGGACTATTAAACGACAAAGTCGTATCTATATTCATAGATAGCAGATCCCGTGTATGGGCCATAGGATTCAGCAACGGGATTTACAGATACGACGAGCAATCACGTAAGTTTGTCCGGCAGGAAATTCCGGGGCTCAAGTCAGATGTATTCTTCAAAGCTTTGGAGGACAATAACGGGAATCTATGGCTTGCATCTGATGCTGGTCTCGTACAATACGACCCCGAAAGCAATGATGCATATCTATATACAGAACGCGATGGGCTTCTTGATTCGGGATTCACAAATTGCGCGCTTGAAAGCAGCTCGGGAGACATGTACTTCGGATCCAAGAACGGGTTCATCAGATTCAACCCTCAGCATCTCACGAACGGTCCAGACATGACTAATGTCGTCATTTCTTCAATGCAGATCGGTGAAGAGCAGGCCCAGTTTGAGCAGAACATAGACCTGATCAAAGAGATTACCCTCAAGAATGACCAGAACTCCTTCGGTTTCAACTTTTCAATCCTTGGGTTGACACTACCATCCTCAAGAAGCATACAATGCCGCTTGAAAGGACATGAGGAACACTGGAGGGATATCCTCGGGAAACGTTCAGTATTTTACTACAACATTCCACCTGGACAATATGATCTGGAAATAAGGATATCAGACAATGAGAACACATGGAAAGAAGGGCATGCCCCTCTCAGAATCATAGTAAAAAAGACATTTTGGGCATCTCCTGGAGGCATTATCCTGATTCTCCTGTCTATTTGTACATTTACCCTCCTTGTAATATTCTATGAGCGTAAGCATACACTGAGAAAAAAAGAGAAGGAGGCAGAAGAGTTCCGCAAAAGAAAAGAAGAGGAGACATTCAGAGAAAAGATGAATTTCTTTTCTCACGTGATCCATGAGATCAAGACTCCATTGACTTTGATAAAGACACCTCTAAGCAGTATAATGAGCAGGAACGATATGGACGAGGACACAGTCCACGACCTTGAAGTCATGAACAATAGCGCCGTATACCTAACCAGGCTCGTCAATGAACTTCTAGATTATATACGTATCGAAAAGATGGGATTTGCATTAAAATGTGAAGACATCGACATAATTGAGAAACTTAAATCAAGCATATTTAATTTTTCTGACACGATACGGAACAACAATCTCTCACTCAATTTCCAGCCAACTCCTGACAAATGTATTGTTTACGCAGATTCTTCAGCATTGGACAAGATACTGAACAACCTGCTGTTGAATGCCGTAAAATATGCAGAATCATCTATTTCACTCAATGTGACGATTGAAGACAACAATGTCATAGTAAAGTTCGCTAATGACGGCTCGGTAATCCCTATCGAATACAGAGAGGAAATATTTAAGCCTTTCGTCCAATATCAGGACAATTCTAAAGTCCATAAAAGCGGAGTCGGAATCGGTCTTCCGCTTGCAAAGAATCTTGCCAAGATGCATTCTGGCGATCTCATATTGGAAGATCTTGACGATGAAACCTGCTTCATTCTTAGTCTGCCTGTTAAAGAATCATCTGAAAAAGGCGAACAAATATCAAGAACAGAAGCAGAGGATGAAAGCCATCAAAGGAATGATCTTGAGCGCATCCTGATTGCTGATGATAACAGAGAATTCCTAGATTATCTTTCATCTAAGATACAAAAGAATTACAACACGATGACAACTGCGGACGGCAAGGTGGCGTACAAGGTTCTTAAAGAAAACAACATAGACCTTCTTATAAGTGACATATCCATGCCGGAGATGACTGGTCTTGAGCTCTGCGAGGCTGTACGTAAAGATATTGAGCTCTCACATATACCAATAATAATAATTTCAGCAAGAGTTTCTATTGAATCAAAGATACAAGCCATGCAGGCCGGCGCCGATCTATACATAGAGAAACCTTTCGACATGGAATATCTTCAATCCAGTATCCACAATATATTGGAAAAGAGAAGACTGATGCGAAATGCGTTCAGCAACGGTCTTGTAAAGACCGACATCAACATGTTCGGCCTACCTAAAAAAGACGAAGAATTCTTTTCGAAGTTCGATGCTGCAATCAGGGAGAATCTGAGTAACAACGAGTTCTCGAACGAAGACCTTGCGGCATACCTGAACATGAGTGAATCAACAATGGTCAGAAAAATCAGGAAACTACTCAATACATCTCCAAACAGTTATATAAGAAGCATCCGGCTATCAGTTGCGGCAGAAATGCTTAAGGACTCACACGGCAACAACATCACAGAAATCTGCTATACAGTAGGTTTCTCCAGCGTCTCGTATTTTGCCAAATGCTTTAAGGAGCAATATGGCATGACACCTACTGAGTGGGCTTCACGCACATAATAACAATCATCATAAATTTTCCCACACGCCCGTTTTTTTTCGATAAATGATTCAATTTTTTCGCACTTAGGAAACGGTAAAGGATAACTTTGCCATATTGAGAATCATCTAATAACCACAAATATGAAAAGAAACGCTAAAATGATCATCCTGCTGGCAGCTGTAATGACTGTTGCATGTAATGTCAGCACAGACAACAACAAGAGTCTGGACTATGATTCATTGGACGTAAACTTCTCCGCATCCATATCTGGAGCGACATGGGAAGTCAATGATGTCATAGGAGTCGTGGCGACCTGTACTCGTAATGACGAGACCGGTGTGGCCATGAGCGCAAATTCTCCGGCAAGCTTTGCCCCAACTGCAGGCGGAGCAAACAGTTTTCTCATCAGCAAAACTGAAGAGGACAACATTGTCGCACTCAAAGGTGACCATAATTACCTCTTCTATGCCTTTACCCCCTTCAAAGGCGGAAGCACTGATCTTGGCAGGTTGCCTGCCGATATTCCTGCAGCTATTACCTTTGGAGAAGACATCCAGCAGCTTTACGTTGCAAAGAAGTCAACAACAAACGTAATCGCTCCGGTCAATCTGAATTTCAGCACACCTTCTTGTCTTGTAAGGCTTGCAGTTCCAGACGACATTGTCAATCCAGACGGAGGCACTGTACTCAAGTCAATGACAGTAGAGCCTGCTGATGAAAGTGCGTTTGAAGGTGCAATCGCCTACAATGCATCATATAGTCTTCTGACAGATGAGGCAACTGTTATAAAGGGCAGCGAAAGCAAGAAGATAACAGTCAATTTCCCTGAGTCAGGATTGCAAATGGAAAAAGGATATACCACAGTCACATTCCTGATGGCTCCTTTCACAGTTCCGGAAGGAGCTTTCCAGCTTGTATTCACTGACATCTCAGGAAAGACGAACACTATTCCTTTCCTTAACAAGAACATAGGGGCAGAGTTCCCTGCCGGATCACTTATCGAGCAGACAATGGGATCATCATCTGACGGAATAGTTCCATGCTTCTCTCCTGTTGAATGGGAAATCGGAGGAGGAAAGAGTGATCTATGGCAGATATATGAGAACATCAGTACCAGCAAGAAACTCGGTATCTTCAACTATGAAACACAGCCTTTATGGCGTCCGACAAATTATAGCGGCGCAGCTGGAGGTAAGTACAACGATGAGCACATATGGACAAGTTCTCAGCCAATGGCTACAATCCAGTACTTCTACTCAGATAGTCATCCTAACCCATCAAAAATAATCATTGAATCAAATAACTTCCAGCAATACAACTACAGTTCTCCATGTATCAAAGGACTGTGGACTGGAGATTATTTAGAAATAAAGATACCTGTAAAGAAGTTTGAGGCAAATACTGAAGTCAGCCTTTCATTCCCGGCATACGGACGAGGAGCTCCGATATTCTGGGATATCGAATACCTTGATGGAGAAACATGGAAGATACTGGACAAGACAGATAAATCCTCTCCAGACGGCCAGTTCACAATGAAGGCTACTGCAGCCATTGCTCATGGAAACTCTATCAAGACATGGGACGGAATACCGATGAACATCAATATACCGTTCACAGAAGCCATCCCAAGCGGATATTTGCAGATTCGTTTCAAGGTAGTTGACGGAAGGTACATTACCAACAATGCCAGCAGCGCAAACAATAACGTATGCAAACAGATTGAAGGACCTCTGTTCGACGGAACAAGCCTCTTTGCGTTTGTAAATATCTCCAATATGTACAAGACCATCAAGGTCGAGTGGTAAACGTCATAAAGATTATTTCATATGAAAAAGATATTCATCAATATATTGATGACTGCAGTTCTTATCAGCATAGCACTGCCATCAATCGCCCAGAATAGAACCATCAAAGGTATTGTTCTGGATGAGACATCTCAACCTCTGCCGGGCACGGTCATCATGGTAGAGGGTACTTCCAGAGGTGCGACATCTGATGCTCAGGGAAAATTTGAGATCCAGGCTTCTCAAGGTGAAACCCTTACTCTTGATTATCTTGGATACGATCGAGGTATTGTAAAGGTCACAACTTCAGACTACATTACCATAAACCTTAACCCTTCTGCTGAATCTCTGGATGAGCTTGTTTTCGTCGGCTACGGAGCTCAGAAAAGAGTCAATGTCACAGGAGCTGTTGCAACTGTTGATTATACAGACCTATCCAAGTCCCGTCCTGCAACGACAACATCCGGACTTCTTCAGGGAGCCAGCGCAGGTCTCCATGTATCCCAGTCTTCGGGAAAACCGGGAAGTGAAGGCGTTACCATGAGGATACGCGGTATCGGTACATTGAACAATGCAGCTCCTTTAGTAATCGTTGATGGTTTCGAGGGAAGTATCGACAACGTGAATCCTCAGGATATCGCGACCATATCTGTCCTCAAGGATGCTGCATCATGCGCGATCTATGGTAACAGAGGTGCTAACGGAGTCGTTCTTATAACGACAAAGGATGCAGATAAAGGTAAATTCAACATTGAATATACCGGAATGGCAGCTTACCAGGAGCCAGAGCATTATTTCGATGTCATTTCGAATTATGCAGACTACATGGAAATCATGAATGAATCAGCATGGCAGGTCGACAAATCCAACATATTCAGTCAAACCATGATTGACATCTGGAGGGAAAAAGAGCTTGACCCTAATGGCACCGCTCCTTCCGGCTATCCTAATTATGTCGCTTACCCTAATACTGACTGGATGAGAGCGATGTTCAAGCCAGGAATCTACCAGAAGCACTCTGTTACTGCAAATGGTTCTACAGATAAGGTTAAATATCTGATATCATTCTCATATATGGACAACCCTGGTGTCATAGACAACTCAGCGTTGAAGAAGTTCTCATATAGGGCGAATGTATCGTCACAGATTACAAAATGGCTGGAAGTAGGAGCCAAGATTTATGGTTATCGTCAGGACACTGAACTATCAGACATCTCCGGTTCCATGACATTACTCTCAAGGGCCGTTCCAGGCATCTATCCTTACTATGACGGCAAATACGGTTGGATGGAGAACACTGAACAGAGTTCAGAGTCACGCAACAACCTCTATTTCTTCAATCGATATAAAGGTTCAAATGTGACACATTATTCAAATATGGCGGCATTCCTGAACATCACCCTGCCGTTCAATATCAGATACCACGCTTCATTCAATTACTCATGGCGTGATGCATTGCAGAAGCAGCATCCTACTTTGGGAGATGCATATTCATTCAGTAGAGACGAAACTGCCTACACATACAATGACCTCAGCAAGCTATACCTGAAATATACGCAGTCACACACTGGACGCTGGGTATTCCAGACCAGACTCGACTGGGCCGAATCTTTCGGAAAGCACGATGTTACTGCAATGGTTGGATTTGAGGCCTATCAGGTAAAGGATCAGAGTTTTGCATCAACCAAGACGGGATTTGAAAATGATGTGCTTGAGGAATTAAATAATGTGATTGAAGCAACTACTATTGAGGGAACTCAGAACGACTATGCAGCTGCATCCCTCTATGGACGTGCTACATATGCATACGACAGCAGGTATCTTGCTGAGGTCAACATCAGATACGACGGCTCATCAAGATTCGCACGCCGCTCACGCTGGGGTCTGTTTCCTTCTGTATCAGCAGGTTGGCGAATCTCCGAAGAAGGATTCATGGAAGGATCCGGAATCGACAATCTCAAGCTCAGAGCATCATGGGGACAACTTGGTAATAATTCTATCGGTAATTATGATTATCTGTCTACATATGCATCTGGATACAGCTATGCAATCGGAGGGAAGCTTCAGGCAGGAACAGTAGCATCACTCTCCAACGATCTTCTCGAATGGGAGACCACATCATCCATTGATGTGGGAATTGAACTTGCGACATTACGCAACAGACTCACTTTCGAAGCTGACTATTACGACAAGACTACTGACGGTATCCTCTATAAGGCTCCAATCTTCATGACAATCGGAAACAAGGCTGCACCTTACCAGAACCTGTGTCAGGTAAATAACAGAGGTATTGAACTTACACTTGGATGGAGTGATACTGTAAACGGGTTCCACTACGGGATATCAGGAAACTTCACACGTAACTGGAATGCCGTGACCAAATATAATGGAAGTCTGGAAGCCGGATGGGTTACTGACGAAAATGGTATCAGATCTTACAAGACCAATATCGGTGATGTATCTACTGTTGTAGATGCTGCTAGAAGAACAATGGAAGGCAAACTCATAAATGAGTATATACTTGCAAATGTTTATCAGGGAAATGGAGCTTATTTCTTCGCTGACGGATCGGTCAATCCGGCAGGAGGTCCTAAGGACGGTATGATACGTACTCCTGAAGACATGCAATGGCTTGAGGCCATGGTTGCAGCCGGCAACACCTTCCTCCCTAACAAGACCATAGGAAAGACCGGAATATGGTACGGAGACTATATCTACCAGGACATCAATGGTGACGGTGTATATGGCGACTCTAACGACTACACATTCCAGGGCGTCAGCCAGACTCCTAAGTTCTATTATGGTTTCAACATTGATCTTGCATGGAAAGGATTCGATTTCGCAGCACGCTTTACAGGTGCAGGCGGTGGAGCTAGATATTGGAGATATGTAGGTTTCAACGCATATTCGACAAACGAGAAATTTACTCTTCCGAAAGAAATCGCTTATGACCACTACTTCTACGATCCAGAGACTCCGGACGATCCTAGAACTAACATCACATCGAAGCACGGACGTCTTACTCTCAACTACGGATCTGAGCAGAATGGAGCCAACATCTATTCTAATCTCTTCCTATATAAGACTGATTATCTCAAACTCAAAAACCTGACCTTAGGATATACATTCCCTGATAAATGGATGAGGAAGATTCATGTAAGCAACCTGAGGCTTTTCCTGACTGTAGACAATGTATTTACAATCACGGATTATCCGGGCATAGATCCTGAGTTTACTGACAACATGAACTACTACTCAAATCTTAGACAGTATACTGCTGGTCTTACATTGAAATTCTAAACAATGCTAACTGATCAAATTATGAAAACAGCTTATATAAAATCATTATACATGTCGGCAGTCATTCTGGTTCTTGGATCTTGCAATGACTTCCTTGACAGGTATCCATACGACGAGAACAGTTCAGAATCGATGTTCAAATCTGCTACTTTAGCTGAAAGCGTAGTGATTGGAGCATATTCAAACATAATGTATGACTACAACAGCACAGACAGAGGTGTGCTCAACTGGGACTCGTTTGCATCGATACTTGACCCAAGCGAAAGTATCGTAAACCTCAACTATAACTTCATGTTCGGCACTCTTCAACCCAACAATTCTATGTTCTCCCAGTATTGGAAGCGTCTTTATGAAGGTGTCAACCGTGCAAATGATGTCATAAACAACATCCACAAGGTTCCTAACATGTCAGATGACATAAAGGCAAGGAGAAAAGCTGAATGTATTTTCCTGCGCGCTTACCATTATTATCGTCTCAATGCATTATGGAGAGGTGTGCCACTATATACTGAAAATCTAGCTCCTACAGAATATACCAAGCAGCGTTCTTCAGAAGAGGATATCTGGAAATTCATAATTCAGAGTTGTACAGAATGTATCGAATGCGCTCAGCTACCTGAAAAAATTTCCGCTACTTCAGCTGATTATGGAAGAATCACAAAAGGTGCCGCATATACTTTAAGAGGAAAAGCATACTTGTGGATGAAAGACTACGAGGCTGCTGAGGCTGATTTCAAGGCAGTCGAGGCTTGTGGATACAAGCTTTTCAACGGCAATTATGCAGACCTCTTCCTTGAAAGCAACGAGAAATGCGATGAAATGATTTTCTCTGTAGTCATGGTTGAAGAAGATGGTAACGGAAACGCATTCAGCAACAATTATGGAAACTATTGTACGACAGGCTACGGTAAGTACCAACACTATCTAAATGTAAACTTCATTGACTCTTTCGAAGAGAAGAGCGGTAAGCCTTTCAATTGGGAGGAATACCTTCCTGACTATAATTCGATGGATTCTAAAGCGCGTATGGCATATTTCCTCCGAGACGGAATGACTGAAACGGAAAAGGCCGCCATGACATCTGCTGGAGCTGACCTCAATGTATACCAAGATAGCGGAAATGAAGCGAGAGTTGAAAAAGCATATGCCAACCGTGACCCACGTCTTGCTGCCATTGCGATTACTCCTTACTCTAAATACGTAGGTGGAGCATCAGGGTCTGCAGCAACATATACCAGCCGTTATCCATACCGTGACTGGCAGACTCCGTCACTTGACTTAAGATATGGTAACAATGCATATATGCTCTACCCTATCAGAAAATTCGTAACTAAAGGCCGTGAATATACCAACATCGGCTACAACCCTGTAGACGTTCCTATTTTCCGCTATGCTGATGTTCTGCTATGCCTTGCAGAGTCACTTAACGAACAAGGAAAGTGGGAAGAAGCTCTTACTTACATCAATAAAGTAAGGATAAGAGCAGGCGTGACCCCTATAAACGGCTCAGGATATCTCGGAACACCGGTTTCAGACAGTGAAGGGCTTCGTCCGAAAATCCGCAACGAGAAGAAATGGGAACTCGCATGCGAAGAACAGGTCTATCTGGAAGAACTTCGCTGGGGCACATGGTCAGCTGACAAGTTCAAAGCAGGAAATGGACTTCAGAATGTTTGGGGTGAACCTGTATATCGTTACATATGGGGCGGTAATGCATATCACATGTGGGCAATTCCACAGGCTGAGGTTGAGAAAGCTGGATTGAAACAGAATGAATACTGGTATTAATATGAAAAGATCATTTATTTCAATATTTTTAACAATGGCTATACTCCTTTGCGACGGATGCGCAAAGGAGCCGGCCAAAATTCATGGATCCGTAGGTAATGGAAATACAGGAACATACACAGAAAATCTTGTAATAACACCATTCGAGGAACTCAATTCGGGAGCAGGACTGATCAATTCACATGAAGATGAGTGGGAATTGTCCACTTTAAAGATGGACAAAAGGTCTTACATTGAACTTGGTGCAGAAAACAATGTCAACCTTCCTACATATTCCCGAATCACACAATTGAAAGATGGTTCTTACATACTTACGTGGCAGAATGCAGTAGGAACAAACGGAAACGGTCAGGATACGTTCTACTCCCTGAGTGAAGATCTCAAGACATGGAAATACATGGGATATCTCTGGCAGAGCTATTCCGTCACCAATGCAAAAGGGAACAAGGACACAAGACGGTTCACCAATGCAAACACCATACAACTTTCAAATGGCGAGATTATGGCAATTGCGGCATTCAGCACAGTAAACACATACGGAACAAGTGAAACTGTAGCGGCATACCGTCCAGAACAAGGAATGATCATCAAAAGAAGCAAGGATGGAGGACTGACATGGTTTGGCGAAAAGGAAATCTATCACGGTCCATGCTGGGAGGCACATATGATTGAACTTCCAAGTGGAGAGATTCAATGTTTCTTCTCTGAAAGCCGTCCATCTGTAAGCGGAAGCCACTCCGGAACCGTCATGGTTCATTCAAAAGATGGAGGAAACACATGGGCCCCGGAGCTGGGTGGTAATGCATATCGTGTCATGAGAAAACACTGGTGGAACGAGTATCCGAAATCAAGAGGTGTATTCTCTAGTCCTATGAACTGCTATACCTATCAGATGCCTGTCGGTATCATCCTAAACAATTCCACACAGTTCGCTTTTGCAATGGAAAGCGCCAACAAGAGGGTAAAGAACAGCGATGGATCAACTTCAGATCAATTTTCCATAGCGATCGCATTCTCGAAGCCTGACGGACAATGGGAGTATTTTAAAGAGGGAGAAGTTCTGCCACGCGATCAGAGGATAGATTCTCTTGTTGAACGCGGTGCGGCTCCATATCTTGTACAGTTCAGATCAGGAGAAACGCTGCTTGCATATGGTGGAAAGGATTCAAAACAGCATCTCCGCCTTGGGAATGCGAAGGCCACGGAATATGGCACTGATTTCTACGGACTACCGGAGAAAGGTTCATGGGGAGGACTCAGTCAACCCAATTCACACTCTGTCATTTCATGTATGAGAAACTCACGCGACGGAGCTGCAAATGCAAATATTTCACTCGCACGCTTCAACCTCAACCATTCTATAACTGCGACTCAAAGAAGTACAAAAGTCGACGGAAACAATTCTGAATGGACAAATACAGATGAAGCCCTATTTATAGGAGATGTTTGCCAGGCTCAGGCGACACTTAGGTGTTCTGCAGACTCTGACAACATCTATTTCCTCATAGAAATACTCGACAACACACTTTCTACAAGCGACTTTGGTTATCTCATGCTTTCGCCTGAAGCAGAATCCACAAAACTCGGAGCGAAGTCACGCAGAATACGTTTCGGTCTGAACGGAATCAAGAACACAGACCAATATGCCGGCGGATGGAAGGCACTTCAGTTCGGGGCTGAAGCATCAGTCGCATATGACGGAAGCATCGATCAGAAAGATGATGAGGACAAAGGATCGATCATTGAATTAAGCATTCCAAAAAAATCACTCGAAATCACAAATGGCAGAATTCTCGTCAATTTCGGGTATTTCGATGCCATCGCCAATGCAGAAGATTCCATAGGTGACTCTGGCAGCACTAAAGGATGGCTTGCAATTAAAGGATTATAAAACTAAAAGCATATCAGATGAAAAAGACAATTATAGTAATTGGAACGATCTTAATCGCGATATCCACATTCGCTGCAAAACCAGTGGAAAGATGGTCAGTTGAGAAAGCGCAGGAATGGGCTGTAGACAAAGGATGGATAGTAGGCTGCGACTATGTTACGGCTACTGCAATCAATCAGATAGAGATGTGGCAGAAAGAGTCGTTCGACCCCGAAACCATAGATAAGGAACTTGCCTTGGCTGAAGGACTAGGTTTCAACACAGTGAGAGTATTCTTCTCTAATCTTGTCTACACAGATGACCCTAAGGGATTCAAGCAGCGTTTCAGTCTGTTCCTCGACCTCTGCGAGAAGCACGGGATCAGGGCTCTCCCTACTTTCTGGACAAACGGCGGGAAATGCATAGACCCTAAGCTCGGAAAGCAGCCGGATGCTATCAAAGGAAATCATAATTCACAATGGGTAATGACTCCTGGAGCTGACATTGTAAATAACCCTGACAGATGGGGGCCCCTTGAGAAGATGGTAAAAGACATCATCAAGACCTACAGGAAAGATGACAGAATCCTGCTCTGGTGCCTATATAACGAGCCTGAGAACATACGCCGCGGAGTAAAGACTTCAGTTCCTCTCATGAAGGCAACATTCGAATGGGCCCGTTCATGCAGACCGACCCAACCACTTACTGCCCCAATATGGAGAGAAGTAGGAGTTCCCGGCACAAGTCTGCCAGAGGTAACATTTGCCCTGGAGAACAGTGACGTGCTCAGTTTCCATTGCTACAGCAAGGGAGAAATACTTGAAAAACTTATCAAGAGTCTGCTCCCATACAACAGGCCTATGGTATGTACAGAATACATGAGACGTCCTATTTCTACATTTGAAGAGGCTATGCCAATATTCAAGAAGTATAATGTAGGCGCAATCAATTTCGGCCTCACTGCCGGAAAATGTAATTTCCACTATCCATGGAACAAAGTAGATAAAAATGGAAAGACTATTCTCTGGGACAAGGAACCCGAAGTATGGTTCCACGACATCTATCGACTCGACGGTACTCCATGGAACAAAAAAGAAGTGGAATTCATACGTCAAATGACAGGTAAAGAAACAAAATAATCAGCACAATAACATGAAACGAGTAACTGAAGATAAGTACATGAGCCCTGAGTGCAAGGCCATGGAAATCATTTCGGAATTTGTACTATGTACATCCGGAGACAATGAGGACCTTAAAGTAGAACAAACACCCGACTGGGGTTGGGAGGAATAGCCATGAAGACAACTAGAACACTTATAATCGCTTTATGTGCAGGTGCATTTATATTATCCTGCCAGAAGGCAGAAATCCCTGAAGCCATAAATCAGGATACAAAGACTACAATAGAAGCCGGATTCGCAACATGTACAGTAGAATCAAAGACACAGATGACTCCTGGAGCAGACGATTCGACCTATAAGGTATTATGGCAAGAGAATGACAAGATTACTGTCAATGGAGTCAATTCAGAAACTACTGTTATCAGCGCAGACGGCGCAAATGCGACCTTCACGTTTGGCACTAACATCTCTGCTCCATTCTATGCAGTATATTCCGGTACATCAGTACCGACATATTCAGAAGGCCGCTACATTGTAACAGTTCCTGCAACACAGACATATGAGGGAAATGATCAGTTCTCTCCTGAAGCAGCAATCATGTATGGATATGCAGCTATAGATGGCAAAGTCAGATTCTCACATGCAATGTCATACATAAGGCTTTCTCTGATAGCAGGAAGCGACAATGATAACATCGCCTCTATAAAACTTGCAAGTAACGGAAAGGAAGCTCTTTGTGGTTCATTCGAAGCAAAGTGTACAGATGGGACATGGACTTTTGCCAGCGCATCAGCAGAAAATGCATCTGAGGTCACTCTCACATGCCCGGAAGGAGCAGCACTCGGAAGCAAAATGCTCATTGCTATTCCTGCAGGAACATATGCAACTGGACTGACTGTAACTGTTACAGACATCAACGGTCACACACTTACTAAAAAGGCAGGCAATAGCTTTACCGGCAAAAACGGAGGCATATATGATATGGCCTTCGAATTTGCACCAGCTTCAGCCGATGCAGCTGATGCAATCAGCACAGTTGAAGACTGGAAGGCTTTTGCCGAAAAGGTAACTGCTGGAGATGACTTTACTGGAAAGACCATCATACTTAAGGAAAACCTCAATGTCGACACATTCTTTGACTATGCAAACGGTACATTCAACGGTACATTTGACGGAAATGGCAAGACAATGACTGCAAACGGCAACATATGGCCTCTTTTCAATACTATCGGAACCGAGGGAAAGGTCATTAATCTTACCATGGACGGTGAATTTGACGGAACTAAGCTTGCGAGCGCAGGAGAAGCCGGAACAGCTACCATAGCAAAGGTAAACAAAGGTCTCATCAAGGACTGTACAAACAATGCCAATGCGACAATCAATATAGCAAGCGGAGTCGTATTCGGTATGATCTGCGCACAGAACGGAGGTATAGTCGAAAATTGCTATAACTACGGCACACTTGACGTCACATATTCTACAAGTGGGAATGCCGGTTTCTACGGAGGAGGAATCAGTGCAATAGGACATAGTGTGCTTGGCTCCCCTACTGCAACATACATAGATACAGACGAGACATGTACTCCTGGTACATTTATAAACTGCGAGAACCATGGTCAGATTACCGCAACTGCAACTGCCGGCAAAGGTATAAGATGCGGATACGGAGGAATCTGTGGTGTCGTATATCTTAATGGAGTCAAGTTCGAAGGCTGTAAGAACACTGGTAAAATAAGCAGGATTTCGAATGGCGAATCAAGTAGTAACTTCTCTGCATCCGTAGGAGGTATCCTCGGAAGAAGTGCGGCATGGTATACGACAGGAGGAGGAGATAGCGGTGCTCTTGACACAAGCGTCAACGGTTATGATACACAGTACATCAACTGTACGAACAGCGGTACTCTTTACTGTTTTGTAAGACATTCAGGAGGTATATCAGCCACTGGATCAGGTGCACGTTCTGACGGAATTGGAGGTATTGTCGGAACAGCTATCGGCAACAGCTCAAACATCCAGAAACTCACAGGTTGCAGTAACACAGGAGACGTTACAGGAGGATGGAATGCAAATGTAAACACAGCAGCACTCGGAGGTATTGTCGGGATAGCCAATTACACAGAAATGTCTGAGTGCAGCGCTATCTGCAAGATTGAATCAAAGAGTACAGAGTTCATCGGAGCGGCCGGTGGTCTTGCAGCTTGTGTCTTCAGCGGAGTTTCCGTAAAGGAAAACTGCATCGCCAAACCGGAAATGAATATATATGCATACACCGGAAAGCCATTCTTCTATGGCTTGATATTCGGTAACATAAAGACCAGCGCATCAATTGAAAACACTCAAGTAGCAGGATCTATCACAGCAGACGGCACAGCCAAGGATATCAATTCCGACAACTTCATGAGTCATATAACCTCTGCAAGTTCAAATGTATCTCCTTCTACTAGCAATATAACATGGTATACAAAATAAACATAACAATTATGATAAAAATATTACTTATACTTACAGTCCTTATTACGTCATCTGCTATCGCCAATGCTGATGAGGTCAAAGCTTATGAAGGTACTGTCACAATGCCTACATATATACTTGACCCTGCGGAAAAAGCACCGATCTTCGAAAGAGACTGGTCGTACCAGAGAGCCAAGAGAAGCGTATATCCTTATCCTCTCAACGACAATATGACTAGAAGAAAAGAAGATATCACATACGACTGTCTCTATCTGGAAAATGAGTATGTAAAACTATGTGTACTGCCAGAAATCGGAGGACGTCTGCTTTATGCTATTGACAAGACCAATGGATATGACATTTTCTATCGCAACACAGTAGTAAAGCCAGCAAACGTAGGTATGACAGGAGCATGGATAAGCGGAGGAGTAGAGTGGAACGCATTCCACCACCACCGCCAGACCAGTCATATCCCTTGCGACTGGAAGATTGAAAACAACAAGGACGGTTCTAAGACAATATGGATTGGTGAGACCGAGTATCGCCACCGCATGCAATGGGCTATAGGTATCACCCTGCATCCCGGAAAATCATATATGGAAATCAGCGGAAGACTCATCAACTCGACCCACAACAACAACTCTATGCTCTACTGGTCGAATGTATCGACACTTGTAGATGAGAACTACCAGATTGTATTCCCTCAGGAAACTGAGTATGTGACATTCCACTGCAAGAACTGGTTTGCACACTGGCCAGTTACTCATGAAGCTTTCAACGACATGGACTTCTATAAGGACGGAATCGATGCAAGCTGGTGGAAGAACCACTACATGTCAAACTCAATGTTCATCCACGATCAGAAGGGCGATTTCGTCGCAGGATATGACCACGGGCGTAAAGCCGGCACCATGCTTGCCGGAAACCATCATATCAGCAAAGGTGGAAAATTCTGGCTCTGGGGACCAAATTCAGAGTGGGATACAAAAATCCTTACCGATGATTCAGGTCACTATTGTGAACTCATGGTCGGAGCATTTTCTGACAACCAGCCTGATTACAACTGGAATTTCCCTTATGAGACAAAGCAGTTCAGCCAGTACTGGTACGGAATCCGTGATCTCGGAGGTGTAAAGGCGGGTGACAGGAAAGCGGCAATCAACATGGATCTAAAGGCCCCGGGAAAGGTTCTTGTAGGAGCAAATGCGACTGAAAGAATAAACAAAGTGACACTCGTTCTGTCTAAAGGCAAAAATGTACTTTACAAGAAGACTGCTGCAATTTCACCCTCATCACCTATCGTTGATGAGGTTGAAATAGATCCTTCAATCAAGGAAAATGAGCTTACAGTTTCACTATATGATGAGGCAGGAAAACAGATGTTGACATTCACTCCTGTTGTAAAGGATCCCACATCACCTCTTCCTGAGATTGTCGACAGACCACTTCTTCCACATCAGATAGAGAACACTGAGGAATGCTTCCTTGTTGGACTGAGAAACCTTCAGTTCCACAATCCGTTTGTGGACCCAGTAGACTATTTCCAGGAAGTGCTCAGACGTGATCCTGGTGACACACGCGCAAACACTCAGATGGGAGTATACTATCGCATCAGAGCCGAATATGACAAAGCTGCCGATTACCTTCGCAAGGCAATCAAGAGGCAGACAAAGGACTATACACGTCCGAAGGATGCTGAAGCTATGTATAACCTCGGACTCATCCTCAAGACTCAGGGAAAGCGCGAAGCTGCATATGACACCCTCTATCGTGCGACATGGAACTATACTTATAATTCCGGAGCGAATACCCAGCTTGCTCAGATGTATGCAGAGGAAGGAAGATACGAAGAAGCATTGGAAAGACTCGAAGAGGCTATTGCATATAATGGCAGAAACTATTCTGCACTCAACTTCAAGGGTACCATTCTCAAGAAGATGGGTAAGACTGCTGCTGCAAAGGAATGCTTCGAAAGAGTTCTCGCTGATCAGCCGGTAAACTCATATGCATTATATGAGACAAGTTCACCGGCCGAGTTCCGTAAATTCATGAGAGAACAGCCAGAATCTTATCTTGAACTTGCTATACTCTACTGGCACAACGGATTTAAAGATACAGCAATAAAGCTCCTTGAAGATATTGACTCAAGAGTTCCATATCCTACAGTCAAACTATATCTCGGCTACTTCACAGACAATGAAAAGTATTATGCCGACGCCCTTGCTCTCCCTGCCGGATACTGCGCTCCGTTCCGTCTTGAGACAATCGACGTACTTGCAAAGGCAAAGGCCGTATGTCCTGAATCTTCACAGACATACTACTATCTTGGAAACCTACTTTACAACATCCAGCCAGACAATGCCATGAAGGAGTGGGAGAAGTGTATCGAAATGAATGCAGATAATGATCTTGCATGGAGAAATCTCGGATGGGCACATTGGCTCCACACCAAAAACTACGCAGAGTCTGCACGTTGTTACAAGAAGGCGATAGAACTGAATCCGGACGCAGCACTATATCTGGAAGAGTGTGATCAGGTACTCGAGGCGATGGGTGCTCCTGTAACTGAGAGATACGAAATTCTCAAAAGCCACCATGCTACAGCAGAGAAGAGATATCATCCTCTTTCTCAGGAAGTTGTCACAGGAACATTTGTCGGAGATTATGACTATGTCCTCGACCTTCTTGACCGATGCTACTTCCCGACCAGAGAAGGCGTAGCAAACTTCCACGACAATTTTGTAGATGCTCTCGTCCTTGCGGGACAGAAGAAAGTGAAGGAGGGGAATGTGGAAGACGGTATCAAGCTTTATATGAAAGCATTCACTTATCCTGAAAACCATCAGGTATTCCTCGTAGATGAGAGAGCTACACATGATGCACAGATTCATTATTATCTTGGAGAAGCTTACGAAGCACTTGGTAACAATGAGGAAGCAGAGAAATGGTATACAAAAGCTGCCGAGCAGGACTATAATCTCAAGGGAAGCAAGGATTTCAGATACTGGAGCGGACTGGCACTCAGAAAACTAGGAAGAAAAGCAGAGGCAAAAGCCATATTCAAGGCCATGATAAACGAAGGAAAGGGACGTGTTGTAACCCAATATGTGAATTTCTATGGTGCTGAAGGAACGACCGGAAGTACTGTTGACATGATTAATTCAGGCGCATACTACACTCAGGCTCTCGGCTATAAAGGTCTGGGCAAAAACTTCAAGGGAAACAGATTGCTTAGAAAAGTTCAGGATCTTAAGCCTGATCATCTTTGGGCCAATGAACTTCTTAAATAAGAAAAGATGAAATCAAGATATCTACTATATATTCTTACGGTTGCAGCTCTGATAGGCTGCAGCCGTAAGAATGATGAAATCGGGGTCAGAATCAGCCTCGACTACAACACCCATTATACAATGGACGAATCGCCCGTCGAAGGATACGATTTCATAGAGAAAAATCTATATTATCCACGTATCAAGAGACTCAGCGATGGTGCTCTCCTTCTCAGTTTCATGAACGACCATTTCGGCTGGGACCTCTACACAAGAAGAAGTGAAGATAACGGCAAGACATGGAGTGACGCCACATTGATAGCTCAGAAATATCCTGCAGAATCTTCTGTCGGTGAAGATATGATGGTCTTCGTAAATCCTGACTTCATTGAATTGCAGGATGGTAGAATCATGCTCGCTTACCAATGGAGATACAAAAACGGCTACAATGATATTCCAAACACCAACGTCAACTGCGGTATAGGAGTCGTATTCTCATCAGACAAGGGACGCACATGGACAGAACACCGTTCTGTATACAGAGGAAGGTGTTGGGAGCCGGCAATGCTTCAGCTTCCTTCTGGGGAGATTCAGATGTACATCACATCAAGTCAGAATGTAGTGAACGGAATGTCATGTCCTCGTACCGTAGTGATACGTTCATTTGATGGAGGGGAAACTTGGCAGGGAAAGGAGGAATGTGACATCAATGATAATGAAATCATATCATACACAATTGATGAAAGATTCGGCTATGACGGAATGCCATCTGCTGTAATTCTTGACGATGGCTCAATAGCCATGACAATTGAAGTCTGGAGCGGTAAATATGTAGTTGATCAAACACCTGTAGTTGTAAAATCAACAGCAAAAGACAACTGGCACTTCGACACTGAGAAGATTCTGAATGAAGGAGGTCCTGACTACCCTATGAAGAAACAGGTCAACAAGGACCTTGTCGCATATGGTCCATATATAAGCCGTCTTCCTTCGGGAGAAGTACTTGTAATCGCAAGCGGTCAATATAAAGGCGATCATCAGAACTGGCTCATGGTAGGAGACAATAATGCAGATAACTTCTCACATGCTACTGCAGGATTTAACGGTTACTGGGGATCGGTTGATTACGTCGGAGACGACAAAGTTATCATCACCGGAACTGAGCAATACAGAGATGCAGAAAAGAGCAAGAGAGGACGCATCCACGTAATGACGGGTCGCGTAAACAGAGCCAAAGAAATCCATAAGGATAAAACCGCCTTGACTGCTATCTCTGAATTCAACCGTGAGAGCAACTCAAGCTGGTTCCTTGGAAGAACTCTTCCTACATCCGTATTCTATGACTTCGGATATACATCTGAGCACTTCATAATCAACACCCATCTCTTTACAGAAAAGATTACAGTATTTACAGTAGAGAACTCTGATGCCCCTGTCACTATGATCGGCAGAGGAGACGATATATATAAGGTTGCGGTCTGCGCATCAGGAAGATACGAAGTCTCAAGACTTGAAAACTGCTCATGGCATATAATTCATAGGGCTGATGATGCTGTTATTGATGTATGCGGAACAATTAATGATGACTCTGATAGTGATCTTGGCTATGCAGCTCAGGTTTCTGTACCATGGGAACTCATAGGAGGACGCCCTTCATCAGGCGAAAAGATCCGTATCCATACAGCCAGATGGCACAAGAGTCTTTCAAAAGAGAAACATATGAGAGTATGGGAAGAGCTTCAAGGAGAAGATTCAGACAATGTTTCGACATGGCTATGGATTACTCTTAGATAGCTTGCACAAATGAAAATATTCATTACCAATATTTTTATCCTTATCTCCATCGGACTCCTGGCACAACCTGCGGAGTCCGTTGAAGTAATGGAAAAAACTCCTGAGGCCGTAATCACGAACAATTCTCCGATATTCGCTTCCAGTGCGAAGTCACGCGCTGAAGTTCTTGTAAGGCAAATGACGTTATGGGAAAAATGCATGCTGATTTCTGGCAAAAAAGGAGGTTTCCATACATTCGGAATAGAGCGACTTGGAATACCTTCAATCCGGATGGCGGATGGTCCTCAAGGTGTCAGAAACAACACTAAAAGTACATTCTACCCTTGTGGCATTTCACTTGCCGCAACATGGAATCCATCACTTGCGGTTGCCATGGGACGCGGTCTTGGCCTTGACTGTAAGGCAAGAGGAATCGGAGTTCTGCTTGGACCTGGTGTAAACATCTATCGTTCCGCCCATTGCGGACGAAATTTCGAGTACTATGGAGAAGATCCATTCCTTACTTCTGAGATTGCATGCGGATACATCACTGGCATTCAGAACGAAGGCGTAATAGCTACCGTCAAACATTTTGCTGCAAACAATCAGGAAGAGTGGAGGCACAGGACAAACTCTGTAGTTGACGAAAGAACACTCAATGAAATTTATTTTCCTGTATTCAAAAATGCTATCAAAAAAGCACGGGTTGGAGCATTAATGACCAGTTACAACCCGCTGAACGGAGTTCATATGGCAGAAAACCGGGAACTGATTGAAGGATTAATAAGAGAACAATGGGGGTTTGAAGGAATTGTGATGTCAGATTGGCTTTCCACTTATACCACAATAGGCTGTGTAGAAAGCGGCCTTGACCTTGAGATGCCAAAAGGCAATTTTCTCAATTATGATTCCATATCCGACCTTATCGAGAAGGGCATTGTTACAGAAAATGAAATCGATGAAAAATGTATAAACATTCTGAGCACCTTTATCCGTTTCGGTCTATTAGACGCGCCATATAATACTGAAAACCTTCCTTTGGACAATCAAGAATGTTGTGACATAGCTTACGAGACAGCAAAAGAAGGTCCGGTCCTCTTGAAGAACGACGACATTCTCCCTCTGAGCCACAAAATGAAGGATATCGTAATTCTGGGCCCCAATGCAGATTTCACTCCTTTTGGAGGAGGAAGCGGAGCTGTAGCCGCAATCGAAGGCAGGACATCCACAATTTATTCTGCAATGAAGTCTTATGGAGTAAAGAATCCTGCCACCCTGCTTCGTCCGGATGCAGAGGGCAAATATGACAGCACATCCATTAAGGGGGCATCTGTTGTGATAATCTGCGTAGGTTTCCATAAGGATACCGAGAAAGAGGGAGCAGACAGAACCTATAATCTGCCTGCCGGACAAGATGAATTGATAGACGAGGTATGCGCTCTGAATGATAATGTCATAGTGATAGTCAATTCCGGAGGTGAGATTGCAGTCCCTTGGCTGGACAAGGTCAAAGCACTGCTGATGGCATGGTATCCCGGCCAGGAGGGAGGAAAAGCGATGGCAGACATTCTTTACGGCAAGATTTCCCCATCGGGAAGGCTTCCGTTTACTTTCTGGGGCAGCAAAGAGCTAAACCCTACGCATGAATATTACGGTACAAAGTACAATCCTGTTCCGCCGGCTTGGCGAGATACCCTGGCCCACACCCTCTATCATGAGGGCATATTCGTAGGATACAGAGGAATGGAGAAATTCAAGACAGAGCCTATGTTCCCGTTCGGTTTCGGTCTCACCTACTCGACATTCGATTACTCCGGTCTTGAGATCAGTCCGGTCCATGACGGCTATGAAGTCTCATTCACATTGAAGAACACGGGAAAATTCACAGCCTCTGAGACTGCACAGATATATGTATCAGCCGTAGATCCTTCCCTTCCAAGACCTTGCAAAGAGCTTAAAGGTTTCTCGAAGGTTTCACTGAAACCCGGAGAAAGCAGACGTATAAGCCTTCATCTTGACACAGATGCTTTTTCTTACTATGACAAACAGAAAAAGACATTTGTCATCGATGAAGGCAGTTATATGATATCTGTTGCTTCAGATGCAGCCAGCGAAAAATGTTCAGGCTTGATACAGATCAGGTAAGTAAAGATAATAATTCAGGACAGCACAAATATTTGTATCTTTGCGCTGTTTATAACTGGCTATCCATGAAAAGAGAAAACATATTGCTTTGGGGACTGGTCTTGCTGTTCGCCGTACTGATGTCAGTCCCATATATTGTCCCCCATACCGGATTCCTTGCACTGATAGGCTTCGTGCCGCTTCTGTGCATGGAAAGGATTGCGGACGGACTAGGAAAGAGAAGAATCTGGATATACCATTATTCCGCGTTCGTACTGTGGAATGCGATGACTACTTTCTGGGTATGCAATGCGACCGTCGGAGGCGGACTGTTTGCCATATTCGCCAACGCCCTGCAGATGTCTC
>JAGAKH010000124.1 GCA_017625725.1 Bacteroidales bacterium
ATAATATGTCTATTTTTGTTCATGGCTAAAGGGTTCTATGTTTTTGTTTGGCGACTTTAATATAGTGATAATCACCGAATTATCAAACACTTTAGCCTTTTTTATTACATCATTTTAGCACTTGCGAAACTTAAATTATTGTTATATTTGCACTGCAAAATTTTGCTGCATGTTCAAGGCTACGGATAAGATTACCATAAATGACGTTGCCAAAGCTTCCGGTGTATCCAAAGGAACAGTGGACCGCGTCTTACATAACAGAGGAGAAGTTTCCCGAAAGACCCGTGAAAAGGTTTTGAAAGTTGTTGATGAGCTTGGTTTCAAGCCCAACATTTATGCGTCGATGCTTGCTTCTCAAAAGGACCGTGTCATTCAATGCGTCATTCCCGAGTATCAGGGGGGGGATTTCTGGTCAATTACAGCAAAAGGAATTGATGAGGCCTCAGAGATGGTATCCCATTATGGCATCAAGGTCAGTAAACTTCTTTATGACCAGTATGATTCTGAAGCATTCCAGACAGTCTGTGACGGGATTCTTGCCGATCCTCCTGCGGGAGTACTGATCGCCCCTATATTCAGAGCCAAGACAATCAAGTTTGTCAAGGAACTGGCTGCCAGGCAGATACCATATATCATCCTCGATTCTAAGCTGGAGGATGATAATTATCTCGCTTATTTCGGTATGCCGATGTATCAGAGCGGATATCTCTGTGCCGATCTTCTGACAAATGGAACTGTTCCTGAAAAGATATATATAGTCCGTATCAGGAGAGATAAGAAAGGTCTGTCAGATCCGACTGTGTCCAGAAGGACCGGATTCCTTGATTATATAGGAGAACATTGTCCGGAAACGGAGATTGTAAATCTGGTGATTGACCCTAATTCGACAGAATCCATTGATTGTGTTATGGATGAAGCCTTGCTGAAAGATGCTTCGTGCAAACATATCGTCATGTTCAACTCCCGTGTCCATCTTGTAGCGGATTATCTTCGCAGAAGGGGGTTGAAGGATTGCCGTGTCGTCGGTTTTGATTTCCTTGAAAAGAATCTGCAGGCATTGAAGTCCGACCATGTCCAGCTTCTCATAGCCCAGCATACTGACATGCATACTGTTTCTGCGGTAAGGGCGATGTCTGATTATCTTATCTTCGGCAAGATCCCGACCAGAAGAGACAATTACACGCAGATGGACATATTGAACAAATTGAATTGTGACTATTATCTATAATGATTTTAAGAGTATTATGGCTAGATTTTTTGACCCGCCGCAGGCGAAACCGCTGATTTCGGCAAATAAGATTGACAAGGTGTTCAAGTCTATGAGATTCAAGGTCTTCATGGGCTCGTTCCTTGGTTATGCTGCATACTATCTTGTCAGAAAGAACCTTTCTCTGGCTTCTGCCGACATGATCGCTGAAGGTCTGATCGACAAGCAGGGAGTAGGTATTGCGGCTTCGGCTGTATCGATTGCATATGCGTTCAGTAAGTTCATAATGGGAACATTGTCAGACAGGTCTGATGCCAGGAAGTTCCTTACCATAGGACTTGTGATCGCATCTCTTGTGATGATGTCAGTCGGTTTCCTCCCGTTCTCCGCTACCAACATGGCACTCAATGTTGCAATGCTTTTCGTCTTCATGCTCTTTGTGGGTGTGCTTTCAGGAATGGGCTGGCCTCCTTGCGGAAGAATCATGGCGTATTGGTTTTCCAACAATGAGCGAAGCTTCAAAATGTCTCTGTGGAACACCTCGCATACAATTGGGGCCGGTACCCTTGGAATCATTGCGATCTTCGGCGTGGGACTCTTTGGGGATCTTGGAATAGAGCAGACCTGGAGAGCCAACTTCATCATGCCTTCGGCTGTTGCTCTGGTGATTGCATTGTTCTGCTGGTGGGCACTGCGTGACACTCCGGAATCATGTGGACTTCCATCAGTAGCAGACTGGAGAAACGACCACTCAGGCGTGAAGACAAAGGAAAAGGTGGGCGAAAAGGTGCCGTTCAAGACCCAGCTCTTTGATTATGTACTCAAGAACAAGTGGATATGGATGATTGCACTTGCCAATGCCTTCGTATATATGGTACGTTACGGAATCGGCGACTGGTCACCTACTTATCTTCAGGAAACCGGCATCATGACCGCTTCTGAGAGTAAACTTGCCTTCTCTGTTCATAATTATGTAGGTGCCCTGGGAACAATCGTATGCGGATGGATATCTGCGAAGTTCTTCAAAGGAAAGTGTGCACCTCCTAACATCATCTTCATGAGCCTTGTGCTGATAGGATGTTTGATCTACTGGCAGGTGCCTGCCCTTGCTGCAGCTACAGGAATCGCAGCCAAGGTATGGGTCTATGTAGCCCTCATCCTCATCGGTTTCTGCATCTACGGACCGGTAGCCCTTGTAAGCATCCAGGCCCTTAACCTTGTTCCAAAGAATGCGGCAGGAACAGCAGCTGGTTTCGTAGGCCTTTCCGGCTATCTCATCGGTGACTCCCTCCTTTCGAAGATCATTGTCGGAGGTATAGCAGACCAGAGCTGGGATATGGCAAACTTCACTATGGTAATAGGTGCCCTCCTCGGTATCCTCCTCTGTGCCCTTACACTTAAATCAGAAAAGAACTAGAATATGAAGAGACTTGTAGCATTGTTAATTTGTAGTGTATCGTTTATCGGGATTTTTACATCTTGTGAAAAAGCTCCTGAGATTAATGAGCCAGCTCAGGAAGGCTTTGACTTGATGATAAGTCTTCCCTCGACAATCAAAGGGGGAGCCAATGATGTGGTTTCTGTCAATTTCTATTCCGGTAAGGGACCGAAAGAAGGTGATATGGTTCTTCTCAAGAAGGGAACCACTCTCATAGTATGCGATATTGTAAAGATCGGTACCGATCAGTTCAGCTTCAAGCTCAGCCCTGAACTTGAAACTGGAAAGTATCTGTTCTGCATCAGAAGAGGATCGGAAGAGAAAGGAGTAAGAGAGGTGCAGTTTGAAATAGAGAAGAGGATTGAAATAGTTGAAAAGGAAGGCTATAATATATATGGTATAATTACCTGTGAGGAGGAAGGAGTGCCGGGAGTCGTGATCTCTGACGGCGTGGAGGTGACTGTTACAGATGAAAACGGTTTGTACTATATGAAGTCTGCAGAGAAGGACAGAATTGTCTTCATGTCGATTCCAAGCGGATATGAAGCTCTTTCTGACGGTATTCTTCCAAGATTCCATAAGACCGTGGACGGAAATCCAAATACAGTTGAAAGGGCGGATTGGAACCTTGTGAAGGTTGATAACAAAGACCATGTAATGTATCTTCTGGGTGATATGCACCTTGCCGACAGAACCAGTGACCTTATTCAGTTCGCAGACTTTACTGCTGACCTTAAACAGCAGATTTCCAAGAATAAGGCAAAGAGGCAATATGCCCTGACCTTGGGAGATATGACATGGGATCTGTATTGGTATTCAAATGCCTATGACCTGTATTCATATATCCAGACCATGAATTCAAGCGTTTCCGGATTGCAGATATTCCATACTATCGGTAATCATGACCACGACATGAGGGAGTCAGGAGACTTTGATACGGTAAATGCATTCAAAAGGACAGTTGCCCCTACCTATTATTCTTTCAATATAGGTGATGTACACTATATAGTTCTGGACAATATCCTTTGTACCAATGTAAGTTCGACAGACGGAAGCGGAAGAGACTACAAGTCCAGCCTTACCAAGGAACAGATAGACTGGCTCAGAAAGGATCTTTCATATGTCGATAAATCAAAGACTCTTGTGATAACCATGCATGCTCAGATGTATGCTGAGTCCGGAGATGCCCAGATGGCACTGTCTGATGATCTTGAGGAACTTTGCAAAGGATACCAGACACATGTCATGAGTGCCCATACACATGTCGTATGGAACAATGACAGGACTGCCGCTTCGAACATTTATCACCATAACAGCGGTGCAGTCTGTGGCACATGGTGGTGGACAGGTCATTTTACTCCTGGTCTTGGACTCTGCAAGGATGGCAGCCCGTCTGGATATTATGTGTACGAAATGAATGGTGCTGATGTCAAGTGGAGGTTCAAGCCTACAGGTAAGGGCTTTGACTATATGTTCCGTTCTTACGACAGAAATTCCATTGCGATGACAGCTTCCAATTTTACTCCGAAAGCAGATTCTGGCAAGGCTTCAGCATGGGAGAAATCGGCTTCCTATTGGAAATCGGCGAGCAGCGATAACTATATATACGTGAATGTCTTTGATTACGATCCTTCATGGACGGTCGAGGTTACGGAAAACGGTAAAGTACTGAAAGGAGAACTGGTAAAGGTGAAGGATCCTCTTCATCTGGCAGCTTATGAGGCTATCAGATATAATGATAATGCAAATCCTACTTCCAGTTTCAAGTCTTACACTGTGACTTCACACATGTTGAGATTCAAGGCTTCTTCTGCCAACTCTACTGTCCTAATCAAGGTTACAGACAGATTTGGAAACACTTCCTCAGAGACAATGAAACGCCCTAAAGCCTTTTCATTGTCAGCTTACAATAAATGATATAACTATAAATAATTAACCAACTAACCATTAAGCTTATGAGATTGTTTAAATCTTTTGCTGTATCTCTGGCAATATTGCTTTCGGGCATAAATGCCCTTGCACAGACCAGAGACCTATCCGGTGTAGTTCTGGATGCAACTGATGCTCCTCTTATCGGAGTAGCAGTCATAGTAGACGGAACTACAAACGGTGTCGTCACAGCCGAGGACGGAAGTTTTTATCTTAAGGTACCGGCTTCCGATGTAGTCCTCAATGTGTCTTCTCTTGGTTATGAAACCAAGCTTGTAACAGTTACTGCAGAGCAGAACAACATCAGGATTTATCTTGCTGAAGACAAGATGATGATCGAGGAGACTGTCGTAGTCGGTTATGGTACTCAGAAGAAGGTGAATCTGACAGGTGCCATAGGAGTCGTTGACGCGAAGGAACTCGAGAACAGAACTGCTCATAACCTGACCACTATGCTTCAGGGTGCGGTGCCGGGACTTAACATTTCAACTTCTTCCGGTAATCCAGGAAGCACAGGTTCAGTCAATATCCGTGGTGTCGGTTCCATCAATGGTGGAGATCCTCTTGTAATGATCGATGGAGCGGAAGGCGACCTCAGCCGAGTGAATCCAGCCGATGTCGAGTCGATTTCTGTCATCAAGGATGCTGCAGCCGCTGCAGTTTACGGTGCTCGTGCGGCGTTCGGTGTGATTCTGATCACAACCAAGAAGGGTGATGAAACAGAGGGAAAGTCCACTGTAAGATATAGCGGACGTTTCGGATGGGAAAGTCCTACCACCTCTACAGACTATGAGACTACAGGTTATTGGTCTGTTTATGCTGCAAATCTTTTCTACTCTGCAGAGAATTCAAAGTACCTGCCATATGATGAGTATGATATGCAGCAGCTCCTTCTCCGTGTCAATGACAAGACCCCTCATCCGGACCGTCCATGGGTTGTTGTTGAGAATCACGAAGGAAAGGACAGGTATAAATACTATGCAAACACAGACTGGTATCATGAACTCTTCAGAGATGAGCATCCTGTAACCCAGCATCAGATTTCATTCAGCGGTGGAAACAAGGCTGTGAAGTATTACATTTCAGGTGCTTTTGACAGGCAGGAAGGTATCATGAAGCAGAATCCTGACGTGTTCAACAAGTACAATCTCAGGTCAAAGATAGATTTCAAGATCAATAAGTGGGCAAGGCTTTCCAATAACACATCTTTCTATAGTTCTACGTATGATTATATAGGAGTGGGTAATGTGCAGGATGCCATAGCATATTCGAACCGTCATGGTCTGGCATGCTTCCCTCTTAAGAATCCTGATGGAACTTGGATAGGTACGACTGAATATCATTCATATCGTGTGGCTAACGGACGTCATATCGTATATGGTAATGATAATAACATCAATTATGAGAAAAAGAAAGATTTCGCCAATACTACAGAACTTACCATCACGCCTGTAAAGCAGTTCAAACTGATAGCCAACTTTACTTACAGATTCCATCAGAACAGTGATACCAACCGTTCTACTAACTGGGCATATAGTGAGACTCCTGATGGTGAGTTGAAGTATTATACAAAGGATGCCGGTGAAAACTCTCTCACGGAATCGTTTGCTACATATAATTATCTTGCAGCCAATGTTTTCGGTACTTACGAGAATACATTCAAGGATGCACATCATGTGACTGCCATGGCCGGATTCAACTATGAAACAAGACACAGGAAGGATGTAATGGCGAAGGGATATCATCTCTTGTCAGACGCCTTGAGCGACCTTGACCTTGTAGGAACCGATCCTTTGGAAAGTTCCGAAACCTTCGGTCAGAAAATCACAGATGTTTCAGGTGGACAGACCGAGTATGCATTGGCAGGTTTCTTTGCACGACTCAATTATGACTATAAAGGCAAGTATCTTGTCGAACTTGCTGGCCGATATGACGGATCCTCACGTTTCGCTCCGGGCAGCAGATGGGGCTTCTTCCCTTCAGGATCGATCGGATGGAGAATTTCAGAAGAGGATTGGTTCGCACCGGCAAAGAATCTTGTAAGCAATCTTAAATTGAGAGCATCAGTAGGTAGTCTTGGAAACCAGAATGTCGACAATTATGCCTATATGCGTCTTGTCAATCTTGATAAGTTCAAAAACTTCTATTTTGGTGAGACGACAACCAATGCACCTTATTCTAATCTTACGGCTCCTAATGCATCAGATCTTACATGGGAGACTTCATATCAGTACAACTTTGGTATTGATCTCGGAATGTTCGATGACAGATTGACATTTACCGGCGAATTCTTTATGAGAGACACAAAGGGAATGCTTACTCAGAGTATAACTCTGCCTTCAGTATATGGTGCTACAGAGCCTAAGACAAACAGTGCTGACCTTCGTACTCTCGGATATGAACTTTCACTTTCATGGAGAGATCAGATCGATCTCGGTGGACGTCCTTTCGGATACCACGTCAGAGCTACAGTGAGTGACTTCAGCTCAACTATTACAAAGTTTGATAACCCGGACAAGACTTTTGCCAAGGATTATTACGAGGGTATGAAACTCGGAGAAATCTGGGGATTTGAGGTAGACAAGCTTTTCGAGAGCGATGCAGAGGCTAAGGCTTATGCAGAGCAGGTCAATTATGACACTTATTTTTCAAAGACACGTCTGGTCGGAGGTCTTTTGGCCGGTGACCTCAGATATGTGGATCTTGACGGTGACGGCAAAATCACAATCGGAGATAATAATGTAGGTAATCCTGGCGACCGTAAGATTCTCGGTAACTCACTGGCCAGCCTTCAGTACGGTCTCACCCTAGGCTTTGACTATGCCGGCTTTGATTTCTCTATGTTCCTACAGGGAACAGGTAACCACTATTGGTATCCTTCACCTTCTTTCCAGCCTTTCTGGGGTAACTACTCACTTGGTTATGCAACTTATCTTCCAAAGAATTATCTCGATAACGTATGGGCTGAGGATAACCCGGATGCATATTTCCCAAGACCTCGTGTAAAGGAAGCTTATACAGCAAAGAGTCTGCTCAGTACTGTCAACAGCCGTTATCTCCAGAACAAGAGATATCTTAGATTGAAGAATCTTACTGTCGGATATACTTTGCCGAAGAAGTGGACAAAGAAGATAGGTCTTGATAAACTCAGAGTATATTTTGCTGGTGAAAATCTCCACTATTGGTCGCCACTGAAGAAGAACACCCTTTATGTGGATCCGGAGGCAGCATACAATAGAAGTAACGAGAATCTTGACTCAGGATTCTATCCATGGCAGAAGAGCTATATGTTTGGTGTCGACATCACGTTCTAAAGAAAATCATTTTATAATAAAGAAATTTCGATAGTATGAAACTATATAAATTTGGAATATTAATAGCGACAGTCTGCGTTTCTGCCTGTAACCTTCTTGACAAGGTTCCTCAGTCGGATATAACGCCTGAATCGTATTTCCGTACAGCGACAGACCTGCAGCTGTTTTCGAATACATTCTACAACAATTTGTTGGATAAGACTGTATATAATCATCAGAATGACCACTTTATCGGCATGACCCTGTCTACTTATCTCTCCGGACTGGATAGCCGTCAGGTACCGGATGATGATGGCGGTTGGGATTGGAATGATTTGAGAAAGATCAACACTCTGCTTGCAAACATCGACAATTGTGATGACAAGTCGGCAGTTGCTCTGTATTCTGCAGTTGCAAGATTCTTCAGGGCATATGATTATGCTGAAAAATTGATGGAATTCGGTGATGTTCCTTGGATTGACCGTGAACTTGGTTCAAGTGATCCCCAGCTTTATGCCCCAAGGGATAGCCGTGAACTGATCATGACAAAGATAATCGAGGACCTTGATTTTGCCATTGCAAATCTTCCTGATAAGGTTACTCCTTATAGGTTAAATAAATATGCTGCCCTTGCATTGAAGGCACGTGTCTGTCTCAATGAAGGTACTTTCAGAAAATACCATGCAGGACAATCAACCCTCAGGACCTTGCCGGAGGATGCTCAGCCGGCGGAGTATTATCTTGAGCTGGCAGTGAAAGCTGCAGAGGAGATCATGAATGACGGTAAATACTCATTGCACAATACCGGTAAGGTAAACGAAGATTATCAGGTGCTTTTTGCTCAGGAAGATGCTTCCATCAATGAAGTAATCCTTGCCAGAAAGTACAATTATCAGATGGGAATCGGACATGACGGATCTGCAGTAGGTATGCTGACAACCATGGGTAAGAGAGGATTTACCAGAAAGTTCATTGACAGCTACCTTACAGCAGACGGAAAACCTGTATGGAAGGAAAGACCAGGTTGGGCAACAGAAAGTTTCGTCGACCAGATGAAGAACAGGGACCCTCGTCTTGCACAGACCATCCGTTCGACAGGATGTGTACGTATCGGAGGCAAGACTCCTCTGCTTCCTGATTTTGAATGCAGTTGTACCGGTTATCAGACAGTCAAGTATGTGAGGTTTGAAAACGCACAGGGTAGTGATAAGACAGGGGAGTCTTCAAATGACCTTGCCCAGTTCAGGTATGCGGAGGTCCTCCTTATTTATGCTGAGGCTAAAGCAGAGCTTAACAAGGATTTCTCAGATGCTGACCTTGACAAGTCTATTAATCTCATCAGAGCCCGTGCCGGCATGCCAAGACTGACACTTGCCGTAGAGACAGATACTTACCTTGTATACGGAGCCGAGCCATGCCCTGAAATCGGTTACAGAAACATTAACTCACCTCTTCAGAATGTAATCATTGAAATCCGTCGTGAAAGAGCTATCGAGTTTGCTCAGGAATACAGATTCAGACATTTTGACCTTATGAGATGGAGAGAAGGACTCAGAATCAATGAGCCAATGTACGGTATCTATTTTGACAAGCTTGGTGACCATGATCTTGACGGTGACGGTAAAGTTGATATCCATCTCTATACCGGTGACACTCCAGGAGCTACTTCAGCAAAGAAGAAACTTCAGATTGCAGTAGATAATGATACAAAGGGTGTAAGGCTCAGCGAGGGAACATATGGATATGTCCAGCCTCAGTACGATCTTGATGCCAAGGATTCCAATGGCAGTCCTAAGCGAGCTTTCAGCGAGGAAAGGGATTATTTCTATCCGATACCTTTAAATGATATCAATTTGAATGATAATCTGGAGCAGAATCCTAACTACTAATATATCAGATGATTATGAAGAAAATTAAATATTTGTTTTTTTCTGCAATGGTCTTGTTTGCTGGCTGCGTGACTTCGTGCCAGCAGGAGGATACTGTTGCTAAGGCTGTTCTGGTCAGTGAATCACTGCTGGATATAGCAGCCGAAAATCCGGAAGATGTGACATTGACTGTCTATTCTGATGGTGAGTGGCGTACAGAGGCTCCTGAATGGGTGACTGTCACTCCTTCTGCCGGAACCGGAACAATGGATGTGGTTCTTTCTTTCCAGGATAATGTGAGAGACGGTGCTATCGATAATCCAAGAAAGGCGGATGTGCTATTTCGTGGAGACAGACTTATGAGTATAGCAAAGCTTCAGGTGCGTCAGGATGGAGACAAGTTCCGTGACCTTACTGCTACTACATTTGCAGATCTTGCTGCTCTTCCTCTTGAAACATTTGTAATGATTGAAGATGCACTTGTTGTCGCTGTTGCTGCGAATGGTTTCCTTGCATCTTCTGCTGACACTCATGTATTTGTTGAGTGTGCTGAAAACATTCCTGCATCGGGCGACAAGGTTTCATTCTATGCGTATACTGATGTGCTTCATTCTTTTGTATCTCTCATCGATGTCGAAAGATTGGAGGTGAACAGCTCGTCTAATGCTGTGGATTATGCAGAGAATGATATTACTGCAACATTTGATGGATTCACTCCTTCTGCAATCAGCTATGTGACTCTTGAGGGTATCTTGAATGGAACAACCTTGAATGTCAACGATGCTCAGACTGCAACATGCGTATTGGAGAATCCTTCAGAGGAACTGGGAATTTCATCATTGAACGGTCACAAGGTAAGGATGAGCGGTTTTGTTCTTGGTAAGGAAACCACAACCGTATATCTTCTTCCTGTAGGTCCTATCGTAGATAACGGAGCCGATGAAATCATCTGCTTCTCAGATAACTTCGACTGGGTACAGCCGTTTGTTGAGGCTGACACCGGAACTCAGGGAGACAGTATGCTTGATAATGTTCAGTATACAGTAGGTTCTTCATACAATATCCCTGGATTTGAGCAGAAGTTGACAGAACTCGGTTATGAAGCACTCTTCCCTTCATCAAAGGCTATCTATGTAATGACAGGAAATTATCTCAAGTTCAGTAAGGGAAAGTATACCAATGGTATCAGACTTCCAGCTATGGATTACGCAGGAGCATCATCAGTCATTCTTTCTTTCGACTGGGGTGTGAACATCGGTTCCGGTGGACCTGATGAAGTAGAACTAGAAGTGGTTGTTGAGGGTAATGGTACTGTTGATGCAGGTCCTTTTACTCATACTGCAGGAGATTGGGAGTGGCAGACTGAGACGGTTACCATTTCTGGTATCGATGAGAACACAAGAATTTCTATAAGACCTACTGTATTCTCTGGAGTCGTTGATTCCGGTTATTACCGTTGGTTCCTTGATAATGTCAAGGTAGTAGCTGGCGAAGGTGGCGGTGCTCCGGTATCTGGATCAGTAGTATTTGAAGAAAACTTCGATTGGCTTACTCCGATCACGACTGCAGAAACTGCAGGTGACGCAGTTGGTACCGATAATCCTTCAGCATCTGCCCCTAATGTAGGGATAGTCATTTAATTCCTTCAATCTGAGTCAACCGGCAGACTTTCCCGTATTTTTCCGATCAAACTCATCGCTTTTTATATCATCGGCTCTGGTTTCGGGGCCGATTTTCTCGTTTTCAGTCACGTCGGGAGCCACC
>JAGAKH010000125.1 GCA_017625725.1 Bacteroidales bacterium
AAGCAACAGAATCGGTATCACCCGTGGTTGGGACTCTAACTGGGTAGGTGGTAACTACGCAGAGAAGATCGCAGAGGACTTCGAGATCCGTAAGTATCTCTCAAGCCGTCTTGCAAAGGCATCTCTCTCAAAGATCGTTATTGAGAGAACTCTCAAGCTCATCACAGTAACTATTCACGCTGCTAGACCAGGTGTGATCATCGGAAAGGGTGGCCAGGCAGTAGATCTTCTTAAGGAAGAGCTCAAGAAGGTGACCAAGAAGGATGTTCAGATCAACATCTACGAGGTGAAGAAGCCAGAGGTTGACGCTCATATCGTAGCAGACCTTATCGCTCGTCAGATCGAAGGCCGTGTTTCATATCGTCGTGCAATCAAGATGGCTGTTGCAACTACAATGCGTGTAGGTGCAGAGGGTATCAAGGTTCAGATCAGCGGCCGTCTTGGCGGTGCTGAAATGGCAAGAAGCGAAATGTTCAAGGAAGGACGTACACCTCTCCATACATTCCGTGCAGACATCGATTACGCACTTGCTGAGGCTCACACTAAGGTTGGTGTTCTCGGTATCAAGGTGTGGATCTGCAACGGTGAGGTTTATGGAAAGAAGGACCTCTCTCCTAACGCAGGAATCGCAGCTCAGGCACAGCAGTCTGGCAACAACCGTGGCGGACGTGGCAATGACCGTCGTCGTGGCGGACGTGGCGGACGCAGAGAGAATAAGTAATATTTGCTTATATATTTTTAGGGGATGATCGAAGGTCATCCCCTTTTTTATTTTATCTTTGTAAGATGAACTAAAATAATATTCCGCTATGAAAACAGAATTCCGTAATTTTCTTAAATGTAGTATTCTGGCACTCTTTTGTCTTGTCGCAGCAGGTAATGTTTATGCTCAGACAGAGGATTCAAATGATAAGGTGATCAGGATTCTGGCGATAGGAAACAGTTTTTCCAGGGATGCTGTGGAACAGTATCTACATGAACTGGCTTGCGAGGAAGGCATTCCTGTAGTGATAGGAAACATGTACATCGGAGGATGTTCTCTCCAGAAGCATATGACGAACGCCCAGAAAAACAAGCGGGCTTATCAATATCGTAAGATCGGCGTTGACGGCAAGATGATCGAAATGAATGAAACTTCCCTAGAAACAGCCATTAAGGATGAATCTTGGGATTTCATAAGCTTTCAGCAGAAGAGTGGTCTTTCCGGTATTTACAGCTCTTGGGAGAAGTATCTTCCCATGCTGATGGATTATGTCAGGGCACTTGCTCCTGAAAAGACCAGATTTGTAATTCATCAGACTTGGGCATATGCGGAAGATTCTGATCATTCTGATTTCAAGAACTACTCCAACGATCAGATTATCATGTATAATGCTATTGTTGATGCAGTAGGAAAAGCTGCGAAGCTCACAAAGACAAAGACAGTGATTCCTTGCGGTACAGCCATTCAGAACGCGAGAACCACTATCCTGAAGGATATGACAACACGTGACGGATATCATCTTAATCTGACGGTAGGCAGATATATTGCTGCATGTACCTGGTTTGAGAAAATTTTCGGCAAGAACGTGATTGGAAAGCAATTTGCTCCTAAGGGTGTGACGCCGGAACAGAGGGCCCTTGCACAGAAGTCTGCCCATGCCGCTATCAAAAGACCAAATAAGATATCAAAAATAAAATAGAGACTATGAAGACAAGAAGAATTGTTATGATGTCCATTGCAGCAGCTGTTGCTTTGGTGTCCTGTACTCCAAAACCAGGGAAAACTACAAAGATAACAGGAGTTGTCAACGACAGCACCGTAACAACGCTAAGGCTGGCACTCCCTTCTCTCAAATTAGATACCACCTTGACTGTCACAGACGGCAGGTTCTATGTCGAAGTGCCTGCAGCAGTGGAAAGCTATGGTCTGGTGATGAATCAGAAGTATGGCACATATTTCATTTCTGACGGAACGGAGATTGAGATGACGTTTGAAGATGGAGAAATCGCGGTGAAGACCGAGCCGGAGTATATAGAATCCAGATATGCGGCATATGTTGATGAACTGACGAGAATCAGTGACAGCGACTCTCCTACCTATCAGGAAGAAATCGAGTCTCTCATATTCAAGACCATGAAAGAGAATACGGACAATGGTATAGCCGTACAGCTTGTTTATGACGGAATGTATCTTTTGAGTCCTGAGAATATGTTGGAGCTTATCGCACTGGTTCAGGAGCCGGTCGCAAGTGATGAATTCATCGCATCACGTAAGGCAGAGGCAGAAGCACAGCTGAATACAAGTCCCGGAATGATGTTTACCGACTTTACAGTTGAACATGTATATGGATATGACAGAAGCATGGATCCACAGCCTCTGAAGAAAGAAGTCAGATTCTCTGACTATGTAGGAAAGGGCAAATATGTTCTGGTCGATTTTTGGGCTCCTTGGTGCGGACCATGCAGAAGGGAGGTACCTAACATCAAGAAGGTTTACGAAGACTACAAGGACAAAGGTCTGGAGGTTCTTAGTATTTCTGTTTGGGAGAGAAAGCCTCAGTCTCACACCATAGAGGTAGCAGCAGAACTTGGCATGGATTGGCACCATATAAATAATGCTCAGTCCATCCCTACTAAGATCTACGGTATCGGCGGTATTCCTCATCTTATGCTCATAGGTCCTGACGGAACAATCCTCAAGAGAGGTTTCCATGGTGCAGAGGGTATTGAAGCCGCTGTCGCAGAGTACCTTAAATGACGGTAAAAGAAAAAATAGCATTGTTTCCACATTCCCCCGGTGTCTACAGATATTATGATGCCGAGGGGAATGTCATATATGTAGGCAAGGCAAAGGACCTCCATAAAAGGGTAGCACAATATTTCGTATCTCCGGACAGATTGACCCGCAAGACGGCGGTAATGGTGTCCAAGATAGCAGACGCCCAGTATACTGTCGTTGAAACAGAGGCGGACGCCCTTCTTTTGGAGAATAACCTTATCAAGCAGTTCAAGCCACGTTATAATATTCTTCTGAAGGACTCGAAGACTTATCCGTGGATATGTGTGACGGCAGAAGACTTCCCAAGAGTCTTTCTTACAAGGCGTTTCGTAAAGGACGGTTCCCGCTATTTCGGCCCGTACAGCAGTGTCCTTCATGCCCGGAATCTGGTCGAATTTTTCCACAATGTCTACCCTCTTAGGACATGCAGGCTCAAGATCACCTCGGACGCCGTCCTGTATGGGAAATTCCGCCCATGCCTGAATTATCACATCAAGAAGTGCCGTGGATGCTGTATCGGAGGCATTTCACAGAAAGAATACAACAGTAACATTGAGGAGATCATAAGTCTTCTTAAAGGTGGAGGACGCGATATTATCAATCACTATAAGGAATTGATGCAGAAAACTGCTGCGGAAATGGACTTCGAGCAGGCACAGGTCTACAAGGAAAAGATGCTGTCTCTTGAGAAGCATTACAGCAAGTCCGTGATAATGAATTCCTCAGTGGGAGATGTGGATGTATTCTCGCTGGTGATCGATTTCCCTGAGGCATTCGGCAATTTTATGCGAATCAGGGGAGGTGCTGTGATACAGTCCATGAATCTTGGCTTCAAACTCATGATAGAGGAAGAACAGGAGTCCGTTCTAGGAATGTTCATTGCTGAGATCCAGGATAAGTTCGGAAATCTTTCCAAAGAAGTCATAGTTCCGTTCAGACCAGACGTTGAAATCGAGGGTATAGACTTCAAGGTTCCGCTTCGTGGCGACAAGCTTGCTCTTCTGGAATTAAGTGCAAAAAATGCCAAGGAAATGCGATTCAATGCTCTGAAGCAGCAGGAGCACACTGATCCGGATGCATATAGGAACATGGTGATGGAGTCGCTCAGGAAGCAGCTTGGAATGGATGTGCTGCCGGTTCATATAGAATGTTTCGACAACTCCAACATCCAGGGAACCAACCCGGTTTCTGCATGTGTGGTATTCAGGAATGCAGTTCCTTCAAAAAAGGACTATAGACACTTCAAAGTCAAGACAGTCGTCGGGGCAAACGACTATGCTACCATGAAAGAGGCAGTGAACAGAAGATATTCCAGAATGCTGGAGGAGGCTCCGGAAGATCTTCCTCAGCTGATCGTCATAGATGGAGGAAAAGGCCAGCTATCCTTTGCATATGAGGCTTTATCTGAACTTGGACTCATTGGGAAGGTCACTCTTGTTGCCTTGGCTGAAAGGATGGAGGAGGTCTATAGGGTAGGAGATCCGTATCCGATGTTCATCGACAGAAATTCCCCTGCATTGAAAGTTCTGCAGCAGATAAGAGACGAGGCTCATCGTTTTGGAATAACATTCCATCGGAAACTCAGAAGCAAGGCTCAGATAGAATCCGCCCTGCGTGAAATCAAAGGCGTAGGTGAAAAGACCGAACAAAGGCTTCTGCTGCATTTTGGCAGTGTTTCAAGAATTGCATCAGCCCCTCTTGAAGAGGTTGCGGCCCTTGTCGGAACTCAGCTTGCCGAGAGGATTCACAACCATCTCGGAAGAGATGAACATAACTAAATTTTTATTTTAGGAAAATTTTTCTTTAATTTGCAACGATTTAGAGCAAATACGTGTATTAGATACTGAATTATTAACTAAAAACTTTAAACGTTATGGCAAATATTGCAGAAGACGTAAAGGCAATCATCGTCGAGAAATTGGGCGTTGATGCGTCTGAGG
>JAGAKH010000012.1 GCA_017625725.1 Bacteroidales bacterium
TGATCGTGACAGGTTATATGTCAGAGAAGAAAGCAAGTCTTACCGGTTCGGTCGCTGTCGTAAAGATGAAGGATGTTGCAGACATTCCTACCGGAAATATTATGACAAGTCTCCAGGGACGTGTCGCAGGTATGAATATTACGACTGATGGTGTCCCAGGTGGTGGAAATACCGGTATTCTGTTGCGTGGTGTCACTACTATCAACAATTCTTCCCCTCTTTATGTGATTGACGGAATTCAGACCCGTGACAATATCGCTTCGATTCTGGCATCTAATGATGTTGAATCGATCCAGGTTCTGAAGGATGCCGCATCTGCTGCAATCTACGGTGCCCAGGCAGCCAATGGTGTCATCATCATCACTACAAAGAAGGCAAAGAAGGGTACTGTGAAAGTTAATTTTGATATGTCGCTGTCTGCTCAGACCTTTGTCCAGGGTATCGATATGCTTGATGCACACGAGTGGGGAGATGTCTATTGGCAGGCATATCACAACACATACGGAGTCTATCCGAACAGTGTCGTTTACGGCAATGGAGATAAGGCGGAACTTCAGGAGTACTATTATAATAATAATGGTGTGATGATCAAGTCCGGCAATACAGATTGGGCAAAAGAAATTTATGATACTGCACTGATGCAGAATTACAATCTGTCTTTGTCAAAGGGATTTGAGGAAGGAAACGTTGCCCTTTCTATGAACTATATGGATCAGGACGGTATCTGCCGTAATTCGGATTATAACCGTTTCAATACCCGCTTGTCGTCAAACTTCAATTTCCTGAACAATATTGTAAGGATAGGTGAAAGCATCTCTGTGAGCCATTGGAAATCACACAATAATCCAAGTGGCATCGAGGAACTTCTCATCGCCCAGCATCCAGCAATTCCTGTTTACGACGAGAATGGCGGATATGCAGGCGGATATGTCGATATCCTTGGTGACAAGCCTAATGCAATGCGTCTTACTGATAATGAGGCAAATAACCGTCACTCTCACTGGAGAATCTTCGGTAATGCATATCTGGAAATCGAACCTATCAGGAACCTGGTGTTCAGGTCAACTTTCGGCTTGAACTTTTATAATGGATTCCATTCTACTTTCGTTCCGAAGTGGAAGGAAGCGAGCCGTACTGTAGATGTGAATGAACTTTCAGTTGAGGAGAACAACAGCCTTCAGTGGGTGTGGTCGAATACAGTGAATTATACCAAGGACTTCGGAAAGAATTCGATCAATGCAGTGCTCGGTATGGAGGCAAAGCACGAGTATGGCGAGCATCTCTATGGATATGGCCGTGGCCTGGTGATCGAGAATCAGGACTATCGTTATCTCGATACTGTGACCGAAGGAAAGAATGTCGGCAACAATTCAAGTTCATACGCAATGGTTTCATATTTCGGCAAGGTGAACTATGATTATGATGACAGATATCTGATTTCCGCTACTTTGAGACGTGATGCTTCTTCACGCTTCGGTGCGACAAACAACTCAGCAATATTCCCTTCGGTTTCTGCCGGATGGAGAATCTCGAACGAATCGTTTATGAAGAATGCCAAGTCTTGGCTTTCAGAATTGAAAATTCGTGGATCCTGGGGTATCAATGGTAATGATATGATCGACAACAATGCTACATACAGTCTGTATTATACCAGCCTTAGCAATGCTTCTTACAACTTCTCAGGTGACGGTGTAACTCTTGAACCGGGTGTACAGAAGTCTATGTCAGGAAACTACAGCCTGTTGTGGGAGGAGACCGAGCAGTTGAACTTCGGACTCGACCTTGCGTTCTTCGAATCGAGATTGGGCGTTACTCTGGACTACTTCAGCAAGAAAACAAAGGATATGCTCATTCAGAAGCCATATATAGCCGCTATCGGTGAAGGTGGATACAAGTGGTATAACGCTGCCAAGATGAACAACAACGGTGTTGAAGCAACCGTTACCTGGCGTGATACATTGGAGGATTCTGATTTCAGTTATGACGTTTCCTTCAACCTCTCATACTATAAGAATACAGTCATAGATCTTCCTGAAGTTATCAAATATACCTGGGGTGGTGGTGACGGTGTGTCAAAGACCATCATCGGACAGCCATACGGATCTTGGATGGGTTACAAGACCGATGGTATCTTCAAGACCCAGGAAGAAGTTTACGAGTATCTGAGTGAATATGACGTTCAGATCGGAAAGCCAGGCGTAGGACGTATCAGATATCAGGATCTCAATGGTGACGGCGTTATCAATACTCAGGACAGGGATTGGCTTGGTACTGATCTTCCTAAGTTCATCGGAGGTCTTAATATCGGAATGTCTTACAAGGGATTTGACTTCAGCGCATTCTTCAACGGAATGATCCGCGATGCCTGGAACAACTCGAAGTTCTATACAGACCTTTTCCAGGGATGGACAGGTAACCACTCTACAGATCTTCTTGATGCAATGAATGCTTGGGAGGTCTATCAGAAGACAGGCGTATATAACTGTGATGTACCTGCTCTGACAGTTGTCGATGACAACAATGAGACAAGAGGATCGGATTTCTTTATTGAGGACGGATCTTATATCAAGTTGAAGACTTTGACCTTGGGATACACTTTCCCACGCAATTGGTGTGAGAAGGCACGCCTCAGCAATGTCAGATTGTATCTGCAGGCTCAGAACGTCTTTACATTGACTAACTATACAGGAGCCGACCCAGAAGGATTAGGATACCCGTACCCGCTCCCTCGAACCTATACATTTGGTTTGTCAGTAGGATTTTAATCAATGAAAATAGAGAAGATTATGAAATTTAGATATATAATTACAGCAATTGCAACTACAGTTCTTGCTACCGGTTGCAATGAAGACATTTTCTTGGATGTAAGACCCCAAGGAACCTTGAATGAGGAAGTGCTTGCTACTCCTGAAGGATTGGATCTGCTGGTGACATCGGCTTATGCTGCACTTAAGGGTCCTAACAGGGATATGATGTGGATTCCGATGACTAACTGGACATACGGTGAGGTTCGTTCTGACAATGCCTATAAGGGTGGTGGCGGTATCACCGATGGAGGTGATGTCCACAAGATGGAAACATTCAATATCGATGCAACCTGGGGAAATGCTGACAGCAAATGGTACTCGCTCTACTGCTGTCTTCAGAGAGCCAATGAGGCGTTGCGTCTTATGAACACTATGACAACAGAAGAAGTTGCGGATCTGGAAGTTTTGAAGGCAGAAATGAAGGTTGTACGCGCGCATTTCTATTTCGAATTGTCTCGTCTGTTCAACAATATTCCGTACCTTGATGAAACCGTAAATCCTGATGATTATACAAAGATTCCAAATAATGGAAACACCAGAGATGAGATTTTGGGATTTATCGCAAAGGATTTGATGGATGCTGCTGAAGCACTTCCTGAAAATCAGGCTCAGGTAGGACACGTAAACCGTTATGTAGCATACGCATACGCTGCCAAGGTGAAACTTTATCAGGCTTATCTTCAGGATGACAGGAATCAGGTAACCTCAGTGAATGTCGATCTTATGAGGGAAGTCGTGGAACTGTGTGACAAACTCGAAGGCAGATATGGACTTCTGGATGACTTCCAACAGTTGGATATGGTCGAATTCGAGAATGGCAAGGAGTCTGTGTTTGCTGTTCAATATACAATGGATGATGGTAGTGACGGTGCCGGCGGAATCAACTGGAGCAACCTTCTTAATGCTCCGCAGGGACCTTACAGTGGAGATGGATTCTTCCTTCCTAGCCAGAACCTCATCAATGCTTACAAGACTGATGAGAACGGTCTCCCACTCTTTGATACATTCAATGACGAGGATTATGGTGTCTGGACAGGCAGCGAACTCAAGCAGGTTGATTCATACGTCGATCCAAGACTGGATTTCGTTACAGGAAGACCTGGTATTTCTTGGAAGACATATACCGTTTCTCCTTGCAAGGCAAACTGGGTACGTAATCAGGGAGATTATGGCTTCAACTGTACCAAGCGCTTCTATGTTTCTCCTGAAAGCGACTATATGTTCGTAGGTTGGCCTTGGGGTGCTTCTGAGATGAATCATCAGATCATCAGATATGCACAGGTTCTCTTGTGGAAAGCCGAGGCCCTCGTGGAATTGGGTGACGCTGCAAGTCTTGAGGAGGCACGTGAGACTATCAATATAATCAGAAGACGTGCAAAGAACAGTCCGTATGTGAGAAATTTCGAAAACCCTGCTCTTCCTGCAGCCAATTATAAGATCGAGGAATATCCTTCAACAGGATGGACACAGGAATATGCTCGTGAGGCAGTCCGTTTCGAGACACGTCTGGAGATGGCTATGGAAGGTGACCGTTTCTTCGACCTCGTACGTTGGGGTATCGCAGAGAAGACTATGAATGCCTTTATCGACAAGGAACAGGACAACCGTGTTTATTACAGAGGAGCGCATTTCACCTCCGGAAAAGATGAATATCTGCCTATACCATTGCCTCAGTATAACTTTTCTGAAGGCAATTATGTCCAGAATCCTGGCTATGGCTCATTTTAATCAAGAATCAAATTAATGACGAAGGTTATGATAAAGAATATATGGAAAGCGGCATTCTTATGTTTGGCTTTCGTATCGTGCGAAAACGATGTTGACAAATTGTTGTGCTACGACACGCACGACAAGATCGAGAATGACATTACTTTGGCCGGTGCAGTCGGAGACGGTCAGACCGACTGCTCGGAAGTCATAAACAAGATGATTTCCGAACTTCCTGCAGAAGGCGGCGTAATCATTATTCCTGAAGGTGATTTCGTCCTTGACTCTCCGATCGTCCTGTCTAAAAGCAATGTCGTGCTCAAAGGATTGAATTCGGGATTCAGAAGCAATATAGATGTGAAGGATACTACATTGGTAGGACCTGGTGGCGGAAGCAAACTTATCGTACGTAATGCTCAAAGTGCGATATCTGTTACTGCAGAAGGACTTTCAGGTCTCGAAATCAAGGACCTTATGATCTCCGGTGGAACAGAAAACAACGGTGTCGGTATCCTTTTCGAGAAGGCAACCACAGGATGTAAGATTGACAATGTTGTTGGCATCAATCTGTTGACAGGTGTTGAAATCCATCAGGCTACCGGCCTTACAATCTCAAATTGCTGGATCTGCGAGTTGAGCAACAGTATCGTACTGAATGGCGGTCAGAACAATACTGTGAAGAACTGTCAACTTGGTGCACAGCCTACCGGAATGACTTGCAGTTTTACTGATGAGAAAGGACTGGTTTTCCTGAAAAACCAGGTATATCCTGACGGCAAGACAAACCTTCTGATGAGAAACTGCGACGAAGCACAGATTTCAAATAATAATTTCGCAAGTTATTACAATGCCATCATCGATATTGAAGGTGATGCCAA
>JAGAKH010000126.1 GCA_017625725.1 Bacteroidales bacterium
ACATCTACTCGTCAATGATGTCGATGTTCAGTCGTGACAGTGAGGAATTGTCCTATCCGTGGACTAAAGCGAATGATGAACTGCTGCTGGAGGCCCTGAACTCATTAGATGAAGACTCCGATAGATACTGCGGAGAGAACTCTATCTTTCATGAGTTCTTTATATAGTAGTCGAAGTGTTTTATTAAATCCGGGAATCTTTCTCGATTCAGAGGAATCAGCAGATACATAAAAAGCCTTGATCTGGTACCTTCCAAATCAAGGCTTCTCTTTTAGACTATATGTAAGTACAGACCGACAAATGTGAATTTACACGTCCAGTAGAGTTTCCATTCCCTTTTCAAAGCTCTCATCAATCAAGGTCACGCGTTCTCCGGCCCGTAGGAATCCCTCACAGCATTGCCGGTTATTCTCCTTCAGGTTGGCAATCGTGCAGTCTGAATCCTCCTGCCTGGATTCAATGACTGAACTTTTGCCAGCGATGTCCCCGAAGTGCTTGTCGATGTAGTCTCCGGTCATGGCCAGGCATATAAACCGGATATCGACCAGGTATTCATCCGTGAAATCATTCCTCCAGTCAAAAGGGACATAGCAGCCTTCCACAATGAGGTTCTGCCGGTTCTCTATGGCCGTCTTGATGATTTCGCGCACAATGGGCCAAAGGTAATCCGTGAGAGCCTCATCATCCAGCGGTGTGAGAGCGGTGTTTCCGCTACGGATCAGGCCCATTTTCAGATGGTCTATGGAAAAGGCCGGATACTTGTACTTCTCAAGCATCCGCTGTGCCAGAAGCGTCTTTCCCGTGTGGGATGCACCTGTAATCAGAATAACCATATGCTACACCCCGATCTTCTTGATAAGCGTCAAATCACCACTGGACAGCGCCTCGAAGTTGGCCTCAATCTTCTCTATGTCCCAGTCCCACCACTTCAAATCCAGCAAGTAGGCGATAAATTCATCATCAAAACGCTTCCGGATTACCCTGCAGGGATTGCCGGCTGCAACGGCATAAGAAGGGATGTCGGATGCAACGACCGAGTTTGCGCCGATGATGGCTCCATCTCCGATATGGACTCCAGGCATCACGGTCACGTTCTGCCCAATCCATACATCGTTGCCGACCACAGTATCACCCTTCAGGGGCAGTTCATCTTTCACCGGAGCGATGGCAGAACCCCAATCGCCGCCCATGATGTAGAACGGATAAGTGGTTACGCCGTCCATACGATGATTAGCTCCGTTCATCACAAACTCAATACCCTTGGCGATAGCGCAAAACTTGCCGATAATCAATTTGTCGCCGATAAAGTCGTAGAAGTGCGTGACGTGCTTCTCAAACTGATCCGCGCCGTCTACGTCATCGTAGTAAGTATAGTCCCCAATGATGATTCGAGGATTCTTTACCACGTTCTTGATGAAGCAAAGTCTGGGAAGATTCGGATTCGGGAATGCAGCGTTCGGGTCGGGCCTGTTGGTAATATTGTTCATGGTGGTAAATCTCGATTTGTCGGTGTAAAATTACACAATATGAGCGAGAAATGAAAGTCTATCTCGGCTTCAATCATTTGTATCCGCAAATGTAGATTCCTCTTCCAGACACATCCAAGAACCACATTTTGCTAATCCGTCAGAATCTCCACACACGCTGTGGTAGTATTCCGGCGGATTTTCTTGTCTGTTGCCGTCAGAGTCCCTGTCGGGTGCTTCACAAATGAAGTTGAACCCGATTGGGATAGTCCTATGAATGGCATTCATCAGGAAAAATCACAATCAATAAAAGTAATTATCATGTTTTTTACAGAAATCAACAGGATGATGACCGAAGGCGTTGA